>JBKHFA010000126.1:0-10217 GCA_046540615.1 Armatimonadota bacterium
CGGGTGAATTGCATCGCCACATTTTTTCTGCTAAGCTACCTGCAATGAGCACGGACGATGTCATCCTGTCGAGGCGCCTTGCAGTGATGGGGGGCACCTTCGACCCTATCCACTACGCGCATCTGCTGATCGCCGAGGACGTCCGGCGACGTTTCGAGTTGCCTCAGATACTCTTCATGCCCTCCGGCAACCCCCCGCACAAGAAGGACTACGAGGTCACCTCCGCCGAGGACCGCTACATCATGGCTGTGCTGGCCACCTCTGGCAATCAGAGCTTTGCGGTTTCGCGGCTTGAACTCGAGCGCTCCGGCCCGTCGTACACCATCGACACCATCCGCCAGCTTAAGGCGAAAATCGGCGCTGAGGCGCAGATTTCGTGGGTGACGGGCGCGGATGCGGTGCTGGAGATGCTCACCTGGCATCAGCCCGACGCGATTCTCGACGAGGCGGAGATACTGGCCGTGCCGCGGCCGGGCTTCGACCTTGATACGCTCGATGAAACGCTTGGGGCCGAAAGAGCGTCAAAGGTAACGGTGATCGACGCACCGCTGGCCGAGATCTCGTCAACGATGATCCGAGAGCGGGTGAGGGCGGGCGAGTCGATCCGGTACCTGACACCACGCCCGGTGATTGACTACATCGAAAAGCGGGGATTGTACGTGGACGAACCGCCCCGGTCGATGGCGGGGGAGATGGGCTGATCGTGAGAGCAATTCTGGACTATCTGATAATTGTGTGCGCTTTCTGCGTGATCGGCGTCGGGGCCCTGGGTGCCTGGGACGCGGTCTCCGAGCAGCCACGCATTATCATCGAGAGCAGTGATCGCGGCGAGGATCCTCGCCAGGTCGCTCCCGATCCGGATATCGGCAGGATGACGATGCTGCTGGTGGGCGCCGACGAGCGTCCGAAGCTCGGCGACAAAGGCCGATCGGACACGATGATTCTCTTCTTCGTCAATCAGCGGACGAAGAAGGCGGCGTTTCTGAGCATCCCGCGTGATCTGCGGGTGCGGATCCCCGGACACGGAACGAACAAGATCAATGCCGCATTCTCATTCGGTGGCGTGGAGCTTGTCCGCGAGACGATCGAGCAGGAGATCGGCGTGGATATCGACGCGTACGCGCAGGCGAACCTCGACAGTTTTGTAAAGATCGTCGATCAGCTTGGCGGGGTGGAGATCGACGTGCCGGACGTCGAGGGCCGCGGCCGCGGGATGAACTACGACGACAACGCGGATGACCTGCACATTCATCTGAGGCCGGGCGTGCAGACGCTCGACGGCGAGGATGCCATGGGCTTTGTGCGCTATCGCAAGGGTGACAGCGACTTCAAGCGTTCCGAGCGCCAGCAGCAGTTCCTGAAGGCGATGGCGGAGCAGAAGCTCAAGCTCCGCAACGCGCTGGACCTTGCGAAGGTGGTGCCGAGCGCGCTCGAGGCCATCGAGACGGACATCGGATGGCGGAAGGCCGTGGACCTGGCATGGGTTGTGCGTGACGTTCGTCCCGACAGCCTGCTGATGACCAGTCTTCAGCCCTATCTGCGCGACACGAATATCGGCGGCATCTACTACGTGACGATCTCGGAAAGCAACATCAACCGGGTGCTTCACGAGATCAACCAGCACCTCAACTCGATGCCGGGGCAGTTGAACGTGGTGGACGTGCTCAACGGCAGCGGCGAGCCGGGCGTGGCGGCGGCGGCCGGGACGGTGCTGCTTGACGAGGGCTTTGAGATCAACGACACCGGCAACGCGGACAGCTTCGATCATGCGCAGACGCAGATCTTCCACCCCGGCGACGGATTGGCCGCGGCAAGGCGCGCGCAGCGGGCGCTGGGCGCGGGCGATCTCATTGAAGTCCACGGGGAGACGAGTTATCCGGCCGATCGGATCACGATTGTGCTCGGCTCTGACGTGGAGCCGGAGGAGTTGGAGGAGGCGGATGAGAGGTAGGCGGCAACGGCAGCTCACCCACCCGGCCGGATGGCCGCCGTATCATGCCAGGAACGAACACAAGGAGGCGTAGCGTATTGGAACTTGATGCGAAAGAGAAGGCCCTGCAGATTGCGGAGGCGGCGGACGACAGGCGCGCGCTGGATATTGAGATACTGGACATGCGAGGCCTGATGACGATCTGCGATTTCTTCGTTATCTGCAACGGTCGATCGCGGCTGCATGTGGACGCCGTGGCCGAAGAGATCGAGGAGCAGATGAGTGAACGGGGCATCGAGCCGCGGCATATTGAGGGCATCCCCAACTCGAACTGGGTGATCCTCGACTACGGCGAGGTCGTCGCCCACGTCTTCGAGCCCGAGTCGCGTGGCTTTTACAACCTCGAGGGGCTCTGGCATGACGCCGGGCGGATCGAGGTGCCCACGCGCGAGGAATCCAGCCCCGCCGGGTGAGGTCAGGGCCTATGCGCCGGGATGACGACCGCGAGGCGCTCGAGGAGATGGAGCGCCAGCATCGGCTCGGTGAGCTGGTGCGGCGCACCCGTCGAGCCATCGCCATGAACCGGCCTGACCAGGCCGAGGCGCTGGCCGCCGAAGCCGAGGAGCTGGCGCCCGACACCACGACGGTCGAAGAACTCCTCGGCGACGTGGCCATGGCTCGAGGGCGCTACGAGGCCGCCCGCAAGCACTACGAGCGCGCGCTGGAGATTGAGCCTGTCAACGCCGATGCGGAGGAGAAGCTCGGCGAGGCGGTCATCAAGATCCGCCAGGGCACCGACGTGCGCGAGCGGATGGAGCAGGCCGTCGAGGACCCCGAGGAGTACACCGGATTCAACAAACACCCCCTGACGGCGGCCTTCTACTCGGTCATCCCCGGCCTCGGTCAGCTTTACAACGGCGAGTATTACAAGGGCCTCGCGATCGTCGGCAGTGCGACCGTGCTGCTGGCGTGGGTCCTGTCGAAGCTGCTGACGTACCAGGGCGCATCTCTGATCGCGGGCGCGAGCAACCCCCGGCTGGACCCGGAGGGCGCGCGGCAGGTCGTTGAGGGCTACGGGGCCGCCACGTGGACGCTGATCATCCTCGCGATCGTCGCCTACCTCGCCATCTGGGTGTACTCCATCTTCGACGCGTGGAAGACATGCCAGCGCCTCGCCGAGGAGGCCGATGAGATGGGCGTGGAGATCTGAACGGCGGCGAACGGCGGCTAACGGCTGCGAACGGCGGCTAACGGCGGCTAACGGCGGCTAACGGCGGCTAACGGCGCGCGGCTAACGGCCCGGAGCGGCTGGGAGCGGTATACTGTGGGAGATGAGAATGATGGCGGACCTGGCGATCAACGGCGGCTCAAAAGCGGTCACCAAGGATCCCGGCGAGATATTCGTCCATCCCATCATCGACCGGCGGGATGAAGAGGCGCTCATCGAGATGCTGCACAGCCGACAGATCTCCTCGATCACGCCGTCTCTGGCCCTCGAGGAGCAGTACGCCCGGTGGCAGGGAACCGAGTTCGCGCTCGCGCACAACACCGGCACCGCGGCGCTCTACGGCGCGTTCTACGGGGTTGGTGTGGGGGAGGGCGACGAGGTCATCTGCCCGACCGTCACCTACTGGGCGTCCGCGGTCCCGGTGCTGAGTCTGCGCGGGTCGGTCGTCTTCGCGGACATCGAGGAGGATACCCTCTGCATCGACCCGGATGACGTTCGGCGCAAAATCACCGACCGCACGAAGGCCATCGTGGCGGTTCACCTTTCCGGCCACCCGGCCGACATGGATCGCCTGATGGCCATCTCCGAGGAGACCGGCATCCCGGTGATCGAGGACGTCTCACATGCCCACGGCGCCCTCTACAAGGGCCGCCTGCTCGGCTCAATCGGCCAGGTCTCGGCTATGTCGCTGATGGGCGGAAAGGCATTGCCCACCAGCGAGGGCGGGATGTTGTGTACCGACGACCGCGAGATCTACGAGCGAGCGATTGTCTTCGGGCACTACGGGCGCATCTCGAAGTACTGTGAGATCGAGGAATACCGAGCGATGGCGGGCCTGGCGGTGGGTGGGCACAAGTTCCGGATGAACGGCTTTTCCGCGGCGATGGCCCGGGTGCAGCTTGAGAAGTTCCCGAGGGTCCTCGCAGACAAGAAGCGCTCGTCGGAGCTGTGGTGGAGCCTGCTTGAGGACGTGCCGGGCATCGTGCCGCATATTCCGAAGTGGGAGGATTCGACGCTGGGCGGGTGGTACGCGCCGCGAGGAATCTACGACCCGGACGAGGCGCCGGAGAATCTTCCGCTGAAGGCGTTCGCGCGCGCGGTGCAGGCCGAGGGGACGGCCTGCCACCCGGGCGGCTACCATCTGCTGCACCGCCACCCGGTCTTCAACGATCTGTCGATCTACGGCGAGGACACACCGACCTGCCTGCGCTTCGCCGAGCGGGACGTGCGCCAGTCCGACGAGGACGTCCCGACCGCGGCGAAGATGTTCTCGCGCGTCTACCGCATACCGCGCTTCAGTTACTTCGACGCCGAGTATATCACCCAGTGCGCCGAGGCCTACCGGAAGGTCATGGAACACGCCGACGAGGTCCCGATCGAGGAGGACGACTACACCGAGAAGGGCCTCGGCTCAGCGGGGATGAGGGGCAGGGAAGAGTGAGAGGTTAAGAGTGAAAAGGGGCCGGCTACGGCACGGAAAACGGCGAGGGAACGGCGCGACAAACGCAGACTGAAGCGGCAAAGCAGATGTCGATGGCGCCCACGTCGTAGAGGCGTGGCAGGCGCCCCCTTTCCCTTTTCCCTGCCGTTACCCGGGTGGTTCTTCGGAGGCGCGGCCGTCTTTTTTCTTGCGGCCGCGCTCTTCGCGCTCGTCCTTGAGCGCTTCCTCGTGTTCCTCCATCTTCTCGACCGCCTGGCGGAACTGCACGTCGCAGAGCATCTCGTAGATCCCGCCGGCTGTGGCGAGTTCGGCGTGTGTGCCCCGCTCGACGACCTCGCCGTAGTCGAGCACGATGATCTCGTCCGCGTTCATGACAGTAGAGAGACGGTGGGCGATCGTGAAGGTCGTTCGGCCCACCATCAGCTTCTCGAGCGCATCCTGAATCGCCTGCTCGGATTCGGAGTCCAGCGCCGAGGTGGCCTCGTCGAGGATCAGTATGCGCGGATTCCGCAGGATTGCCCGCGCGATGGAGATGCGCTGGCGTTGCCCGCCGGACAGGCGCGTGCCTCGCTCGCCCACGCGAGTTTCGTAGCTGTCGGGGAACTCCGTGATGAACTCGTGCGCGTTGGCGGCGATCGCCGCCTGCACGACCTCGGCGTCGGACGCGTCAGGCCGGCCGTACTTTATGTTGTCGCGCAGCGTGCCGGCGAACAGGAAGCTCTCCTGCATCACCATCCCGATCTGCTTGCGCAGGTTGGTGAGCTGCAGATCGCGCAGGTCATGGCCGTCGAGCAGGATGCGTCCGCGCGTCGGGTCGTAGAATCGTGGGATGAGGTTGATGAGCGTTGATTTTCCGCTGCCGGAGCGCCCGACGAGCGCCGTGATGGTGCCGGGGTCGGCAGTGAATGTCACGTCCGACAGTACGACCTCGCTGGGGTCGTATGAGAAGTAGACGTGGTCGAACTCGACTTCGCCCTCACAATCAGTAAGGATGATCGGGTCCTTCCGCTCCTGAATATCAGGTGCGGTATCGAACAGCTCAAAGATGCGTTCTATCGCCGCCATCGCCACCTGGATCTGATCGTTGATGGTGACAAGTTGAATGATCGGCGAGTAGAGCATGCCGAGGTATGCGTTGAACTGGATCAACTGGCCGTAGGACATTCGGCCGGCGAAGAGTATCTCGCGGCCACCGACGTAGATGACGATGATCGTGGCGGCGCCGGTCATGAAGGTTGAGACGACGCTGAGCATCGTCCGGGCGCGGCCTCGCTGGATGTAGAGTTCAATGACCTCGCGAATCTCATGGACGAAACGCCGGGCTTCGGAGCGCTCGCGGGTGAAAGCCTTGATGACGCTGATGCCGGAGATAACGTCGTTGACCTGCCCTGAGATCGTTGAGAACTGCTCGCGGGCCTCGCGCGACGTGTGGCGGATCTGAGGTCGCCAGATGAGGAAGTTGATGACGTAGAGCGGGAGGATACCCACGGCAATCAACGCGAGGCGCCAGTTGATCGTGAAGATGAGAAACATCACAAAGAGAATGGTCGTTGAGTTGGTGATGATGTTTACGAGGTTTCCGGTCAAGGTGTTCTGAACCGCGTCAACATCACGGAGGATGCGCGTCATGATGCGGCCGGTTGAGCGGCTCTCGAAGTACCGCATCGACAGCCGCTGCAGGTGACGGAAGAGTTGCTGACGAATGTCGAACACGATGCGGTTGCCGATGACCACCATCATCATGATCCGGACGTAGCTGACAACCGCGATCGACACCCTGATGGCAAGCAGTGCCGCACAGACCATCAACACAAGCCCCCACAACTCATCCTGAACGGAGATCTGTGCGGCGGGCTCCATCGTGTGGTAGTTTGAAAGTTGGCTGTCCACCAGCAGGCGGGTGAGGTACGGTGGGAACATGCCAAGCCCGGTGGTGACAAACACCAGCGCAATGGCCAGCGCGATGCCCGCGCGGTAGCGGACCGCGAACTTCAGCAATCTGAGGAAGAGATCCATGTGACCGAAGCTGCCTCCGCCGGCGTCCCTGGGAATTCCTGACCGGCAATGTACCTCGCACTCTCAGGAATGTCAAACGAAAGCAACGAAAGGCGACGAAAGCAACGGCCGCAAAGACAGCGACGGCAAAGGCAACGGCGGCACACCCCGCGGCGAATGAATGAAGGGTGTTGACGAGAGCTGCGACAGCCTGGCGAAAAGCACTGACGGACATCCGGGACGCAGGAGGCAGATCGATGCCCGAGCAACGTTCATACGACAGGTCGCTGGATCTTTACCGCAGAGCACTCGAATTGATTCCGGGCGGGTCGCAGACCAACAGCAAGCGGGCGACGGCCTACGCGCTCGGCGCCTACCCGATCTACGCTCAAAATGCCGACGGCGCGCGCATCCAGGATGTCGATGGGAACTGGTACATCGACTACGTCCTCGGCCTCGGACCGATCACACTGGGGTACTGCTACCCCGACGTGGATGACGCAATCCGCCGGCAGCTTGAGAAGGGCATCGTCTACGGCATGCTCAGCCCGCTGGAGATTGAGGTGGCCGAGTCGGTGCGCGAGATGGTGCCGTGCGCCGAGATGATGCGCTTTCTGAAGGGTGGCGCCGAAGTCACAACCGCCGCGGCGCGGATCGCGCGGAAGTACACCGGGCGAGAGATCATCCTCAACAGCGGCTATCGCGGCTGGGCGGATGGCTGGGCCGCGCAAAGCTCCGGGATGGACAAGGGTGTGCCCGACTGCCTCGGCAACGTCACGCAGAGCTTCCCGCGGAGCGATCCTGAGGCGTTGCGCGAGAAACTCGAAGAGCACGCGGGTAACGTCGCGATGGTCGCCATCGATCCGGCAACCGGCGGCGCGCGCGTTCCCGACGGCTACCACCAGGCGGTGCGCGATCTCTGCGACGAGCACGGTGCGCTGCTGATGTACGACGAGATCGTCACCGGCTTCCGCATGGCCGCCGGCGGCGGGCAGGAGTACTTCGGCGTTACCCCCGATCTCGCGTGCTTTGCCAAGGGCATCGCCAACGGCATGCCGCTGGGCGTGGTCTGCGGGCGCGCGGACGTCATGCGGACCGCCATCGACGATGTTGTCATCTCCGTCACCTACGGCGGTGAGGCGCTGTCGCTGGCCGCGGGGAATGCCGCGATGAGGGTGATCCGCAGCGAACCGGTCATCGAGACCATCTGGGCGACGGGCGAGCGACTCATGGCGGGCTTCGAGAAGCTTGGAGAGAAGCACGGCGTGCCGCTGAACTGCCACGGGTACGCGCCGATGAGCAGTCAGACGATCAATTACGCGGACCCGGAACTTGCGCGTGATGCGTGGACACTGCTTCTGCAGGAGATGGCGCAGCGCGGTGTCACGCTCAGGCGCGGGGGACTGCTGTTCATCACGTACTCGCACGGGGACGCAGAGGTCGAAGAGACGCTGGAGGCGTTGGATGGGAGCCTCGCGGTCATCGCGGAGGCGGTGGACGAGGGCACGGTGAAGAAGCGCCTGCAGGTGACGGAAGTGAAGGAGAGCTTCCGGAGTTTCTCGTAGCGGAACTTTCTTCGGCAGGAACGACGTCCGGGTGAGGCCCCCGGAATCCGGGCCTGAGTGCGGGAAAGGAAGCAGTCGATGCGTCTTCTGGTAACGGGCGGAGCGGGGTTCATCGGGAGCAACTTCACGCGGCACGTGCTCGACGCGCGGGAGGACTGGCAGGTGCGCGTGCTCGACAAGCTCACCTACGCGGGGAGTCTCGACAATCTCGAGGGTGTGATCGATGACGCGCGGGTGGAGTTTGTCCACGGCGATATCCTCGATCAGGAGACGGTCGAGGCGTCGATGGGCGGCGTCGATGCGGTTGTGCACATGGCCGCCGAGAGCCACGTGGACCGCTCGATCATCTCCGCGGAGGCGGCGGTGCAGACCAACTTCACCGGGAGCTTCCGGGTCTTCGAAGCCGCTCGCGCGGCGGATGTCAGCCGGGTGCTGCATATCTCCACCGACGAGGTCTACGGCGCCTGCCTCGGTGAGCCCTTCACCGAGGACGACCCGCTCACCCCGCGGAACCCCTACGCCGCCACCAAGGCCGGCGCCGACCGCCTGGCGCACTCGTACTGGATCACCTACGAGCTTCCGGTCATCATCGCGCGGCCGTCGAACAACTACGGCCCGTGGCAGTATCCGGAGAAGCTGATTCCCTTCTTCACGTGGCGCGCGCTCAATGGCGAGCACCTGCCGGTCTACGGCGACGGCATGCAGATTCGCGACTGGCTGCACGTGGAGGATCATTGCCGGGCGCTGATGCTGCTGCTGGATGCGGGTGAGCCGGGTGAGGCGTACAACGTTCACGGCGACAACGAGCGGCCGAACATGGAGACGATCCGCCTGATCCTCGATGAACTGGGCACGCCCGAGAGTCTCATCAGGCATGTGGAGGATCGCCCCGGGCATGACGTCCGCTACGCGATGGATGCCTCGAAGCTCCGCGACCTTGGCTGGGAGCCTCAGATTCCCTGGGAGGAGGGCATTCGCTCGACCGTCCGATGGTTCGCCGAGCACGTCGAGTGGATGCGCGCATCGGTCGAGCGCGGGAAGGCGTACTTCGACGAGTGGTACAAAGACCGCTGAGAGACCCAGCCGCGCAGATTCCAGCGCTGTGACGAAGGAAGGCCCGGCTGCTCGCTCATGGGTTGATCGACCAGTTGCACTTTGCGTCGGAGCACTGCACCTGCGTCGGCACCAGTTTCTTCACGTGTCCATCGCAGAAGAGGTAGTTCGCCCCGCCGTTGTGTCGGGTTGCGGCGTCGTCGGTACGCACGAAGCCATGCTCCTGTGTGCCGTAGCCGCTGATGGCGTAGTCTCCGGTGAAGTCGGTGACGAGGATCGTCTCCGAGGGCCGCCTGATCTCGCTCATCATGTGGCCGGGCGGCGGCTCCGCGTCGGTGCCGAGGTCGTTGTCCCAGTGTACGTGGTTGATCGCATATCCGGCATCCTGATCGTAGTCGGGCCATGTGCCGTCGAACTCGTTGAGGCGCGGCGCGGTCGGGCAGACGAAGATCTGCGTGTTGTTGATGTACGGCTGGATCATCAGCCGCCACGTCCATGTGGGAGCCGTCCCCTCGGGCGCGCCGCCCACCGTCAGGTCGTCCCACGGAAGCGGATGCTTGTCCTTCGTGTACATCTCGATGGCGAGGCCGATCTGCCGCAGGTTTGACATGCAGGCGACTTCGCGCGCCTTCTCTCTCGCGCGGGCGAAGGTCGGGAACATCATTGCGGCGAGGATCGCGATGATAGCGATGACGACGAGCAATTCGATGAGTGTAAAGCCGGCTCTCGACGGCATTTGCGTGTATTCCTCCTCGGCGTAGCTGGTGTCAACTGATACTTCTCCGACGAGAACGCGAATCCTCGTCAGGACCGCGCCCGGTGATTCACGACAGGCGGGGAAGATGTTTCGGCCCCCACGGCGAATTATCCTCTGTGAGGTCGAGTTGTTTGCCGAGGAGGGCGTCTGATGGGTCTGTGGGACTGGCTGCTGGGACGCATAACGCCGGACAAGTTCGCCGCGATGATGATCGACGCGATGCGCCAGGCCGGACTGGAAGATCCCAT
>JBKHFA010000127.1:0-10177 GCA_046540615.1 Armatimonadota bacterium
GGGCGGGACGCCCGTGACACGTGGCGGCAACGGCCCTCAGGCGTTACTGCTGCTCGAGTTCGACGATGGTTTCGAATGCGCGCCAGAGGCCGACGTAGTACTGCAGGACGCGCTCGCGATCCGGGCTGTCCGGAAGCTCCGCGGTACACCAGCCGTCGTAAGCATCGGCCTTGAGCAGGCGCACAAGCTGCAGATAGGGGAAGTCCGGGTCGGCGAGATCGTGCAGATGCACGTGGCCCACCCGATCGGCGACCGCGCGATAGCTCTCCTCGATCGAACCCTCATCATTCACATCATACGCGTTGTTGCAGTTGTAAATCAGGCATATGCCGGGACCATCGCCCGCGAGGTCCATGATCGTGTTGCAGTCCTCGGGGGACGTGAAATCCCCGTGCATCTCGAAGCGGACCTGCACTCCGAGGCTCTCGGCATACTCGGAGAGGTCGCCGAGGGCGGCGCCGATCTGAGCGATCGTGTCTCCGCGGGGAACACCGTCATCGACGTGATCCTTGTTGCCGTAGACCTTCACTCCGCCGGCGTTGAGATCGGCGGCGAGATCGAGGTGGGCGCGGGCCTCCTCGATGTTCGCCTCGAGCAGGTCCTGGTCGATGGCGTCGAAGGCGCAGCCTGTGGAGATGCCGCAGATGTCGATGCCGGCGTCCTCGAACCTCTGCCGGACGTCCTCGCGTTGTGGCGCGCTGAGATCGACCTCGACGCCATGCGCGTGCTCGCGTTGCGTGCGGAACTCCACGCCCTCGAAGCCAAGGTCGAGGGATTTGTCGATGATCTCGTCAAGCTCCCACTCGGCGGCCATGTTGAATGTGAGTAGACCGAGTTTCATTGTTTACGTCCTCCCTTTTCTGTGAAAGCGGCGAAAAACGGCAACGGCGACCTCACCCCGGCCCCCTCTCCGGGCGATGCGAAGCATCGCGGGAAGAGGGGAGCACGACTGACGGCAACGGCTTCACTCTACGTCGTGTGTTCGCCGCCACGCACTCCGGGGCCTGCCTCGCGGGCTTCGGAGAGGACCTCGAGGGTCGCGTTGTTGGCCCCTCCCCCCTGCGATAAACGACATCGCTTTCCCCCCTCCCCCTGGATCCCGCCTGAACGGCAGGCGGGATCAGGCGGGAGAGGGGGGAGGACGGCAAACGGCTACGATCGCGATTCCGACGCGGGCGCCTCGCGGGCTTCGGAGAGGACCTCGAGGGTCGCGTCGGCGACGAGATCGGGCGTGAGACCGCGCATGCAGCCGACACCGTGCGGGCAGTCCGCGGGGTGGCGGATGTAACACGGAGCGCACCGCATCTCAGTCACGAGCTTGCGACCGCGGCCGAAGATCGCGACCTCCTGCGGAGGCGTCGGGCCGAAGAGACCGACAACGTGCGTGTTCACCGCCACCGCCACGTGAAGGACGAACGAATCGGCGGAGACCGAGACATCACAGAGGGACAGAAGGGCGGCGAACTGCATCATCTCGTGGTCGCAGCCCGTGTCGATGACCGCGTCGCCGAGGGTCGCGGCGAGGTGGGCGTTCACTTCGCGCTCCATCGGGCCGCCGACCAGCAGAATCTTCGCGTCTGTGCGGTGGCTGAGGATGCGAGCGAGTTCGGCGAAGTGCGCGACGGGCCAGTCCTTGTTGGGGAAGCGCCGCGTGTCGCCGCCGGTGGCAAGGGCGATGATGGCGTCACGCTCGGGGTCCACGCCGAGGTCGGCGAGGAGCGAGCGCGCGTAGGAGCGATCGTCCTCAGACGGGCGGAGTATGTACTCCTCGCCCTCGTAGGGCACACCGACCAGGTCGAAGCACAGTTCGGCGAGTGTCTTTTGATTCTCCTCGAAGCGGAGGCGGTCGGAGAGGCTGAGCGAAACATAGGGGACCGACTGATCGTTGATGGGAATGAGGCTGCCGGATTCGTGGAGGCCGAAGCCGAGACGCTCGTCGGCGGGAATGAGCCCGGCCAGAGCGGCCTCGGCGTGGTTGGCCTCGAGGGTGAGGACGAGGTCAAATGTGCGTGTCTGAAGCGTGAGCGCATTCTCCCACGACCACTCGATGACCTCGTTGACCAGCGGATTGGAGCGCAGCAGCGGAGTGGCGGCCGGGCTGCAGACCCAGGTGATCCACGGATCGTCGAACCTCTGGTGGAGGGCGCGCAGGACGGGCGTGGACTTGACAATGTTACCCAGTTGCGTCACTCTCAGGATGAGTATTCGGTCGCCCATCGGACGATAGTGCTCACACCCGTCACACTCGCTGTCATAGGGGCAGGGCTTGTATCCGTTGAACAATCTGCAATCATACTTGAGCTGAGGCATTGATACTATCACTTTCTGTGTTCGTGTTTTGAGCCGGGAGGAAGTCTGAATGTCCGAACGCGTTCTGATCGTCCGTATGTCCGCGATGGGCGATCTGATCCAGACGACGCCGCTGCCTCGAGCCATCAAAGCCGCGCGGCCCGATGCCCACGTGACGTGGCTTGCGCAGAAGCCCTTCGCCTCACTGCTTGAGCACAACCCGCACCTCGACGAGACGATCGTCGTGCCGCATCGCGGACTGACGGCTGCGGACCTGCTCGACGCCTGGTGGCGGGTGAAAGCCGGCGATTTCACTGTGACCATCGACCCGCAGGGATTGCTCAAGAGCGCCTGCGCCACCTGGATGAGCGGCGCGCCGTGGCGAATCGGCAAGGACGAGTCACGCGAGGCTGCGGATTTTGCGTACAACCACCTTATTCCCGAACGCTGGGATCAGACCTACGTGTCACAGCGATATCTTGAGTTGTGCGAGCCTCTCGGCGCCGACCGCGATGACTATGTGCCGGAGATCTTCCTCGTGGAGGAGGATTTCGGCCCGGTGAACGAGTTGTATGCGACCGAGCGGCTGTCGGATGGCCGGCCGGTGGTCGCGCTGGCTCCCTTCACGGCCGAGGCGCGCAAGGAGTGGCCGCCTGAGTACTGGGTGCGGCTCGCCGACATGCTGGTGGACGAGATGGACGCGCAGATCATAATACCCGGATCGGCCGGAGAACGCGAGAGGGCAAAGGAAGTCGCGGCAGGGATGAAGCGCCCTCCGATCATCTTCGCGGGCAAGACCGACATGCGGCAGGCGGCGGCATTCCTTGAGCGGATGGATCTTTTCATCGGGGGAGACAGCGGCCTGACGCACATGGCGTTCGCGGTCGGGACGCCCCTGGTGTGCATCGTCGGGCCGACTCCGCTGCGCAACGGTCCGAAGTCGGCGAACGCGCGGACGGTCTTCGCGGAGGGGATCGAGTGCCGCCCGTGCCGCAATCACAGGTGCGAGCATCGGAACTGCCTCGTGCATGTGACGCCGGAGATGGTGTTCGAGGCGGCGAGGCTTGCTTACGACGGCCGGGCGGCAGGGGAGAGGCGTCCGGCTTACTCGCGTTCAGCGGGGAGAACCACACCTCATTCAGTGGGAGAGCAGACGCAGCATTTCGCGGGCAGGAGATGAGGGCAGATGGAGAGCACAGTCATCTATCACGACGCACCCGGACCGGACAACACCGCTGAGACGCTTGACGTGGCGGTGAACGCCGCGAGCGTCTATCAGGTCGAGACGGTGGTCGTCGCCTCTCGATCGGGCGCGACCGCCATGGACCTGATGGAGCGGATCGAGGGCACGGACATCCGCATGGTGGTCGTCACGCCCCAGTTCGGCTGGATGGATGAGCATGAGTTCGACTGGAACCTCATCCCGACCCTTCGCGAGGCGGGGCACGAGTTCCACGCGGGCACGATGCCCTTCCACACCGACGCCCTGCACGGCTGCTCGGCGCCGAAGCGGATGGGCGATGTGCTGCGCATCTTCTCGCAGGGCGTGCAGGTTTGCGTGGAGATTGCGATGATGGCCGCCGACGGCGGTCTGCTCAAGTGCGACCGCCGGTGTGTCGTGGTGGCAGGGACCGGACGCGGCGCGGACACGGCGATGGTGGTGACGCCGGCGTCCTCGGCGAAGCTGGAGGACTTCCGCGTCCACGAGATACTCTGCAAGCCGCGCCTGATGCCGGAGGACTGAGGTGCTCGGCCCCTTTCTGATGCACGTTCACACATCTCTGAAGGCCTGAAGCGGGGCCTCGATGCGGAACTGCCTTCCGTCGCGTGGACGCACGAGATGCGGCAGGCCTCGTTCCCACTCCACGCTCATGCGCGAGAGATACCAGTCGTCGCCATCGGTGCGGTTCCCCTGGAAGAAGAGGTGCGTCGCGCCGTCATCGTCCACGAAGACGCCCGGGTGGCCTGATTCGCTGGCATTCCACTCGTCCGGCGCGCCGTTCGGCAGCAGCGGTCGATCACTCAGGCGCGTCCACTCCACGCCGTCCCGGCTGACGGCCACGCCGATCTGCTGTGGCTCGTTGTTGTATGCTCCGGCGTAGAACATGTAAAGCACCCCGCCGCGTTCGCAGACTGTGGTCGCCTCGATGCAGTCGCGCTCCCAGTCAAGCTCCGGCCGCAGGATCGGGCGGTCGATGACCTGCGTCCAGCAGTCGCGGCTGAAGTCGCAGTCGGCGGGCGCCGCTGCGGCGGTGAGCATCTGCACGCGCATATCAGGATCGCGGGTCGCTGCGTGAAGGAGCCACCTGTCGCCGTGGCGGACGATGTCGGCGTCGATCGCGCGCCCGCAGGTCCAGTCGCCGGTCGGCCGGAAGACGGGGTTTGACGGGTCGCGGTCAAAGCGCAGGCCGTCGCTTGAGACTCCGTGGCAGATCGCGTCGCGGGGGCCGGTGCCGTAGGATTGATAGAAGAGATGCACGCGGCCCTCATGCACGAGCGCGGCGGGAGCGGCAAGCCCCTTGCGCTCGATCTCAGTCTGCGGCAGGACCTCTCCGACCCGCTCCCAGCGGTCGAGGTCATCACTTGCGGCGATGCCCACCGCGAGGCAGTCGGGCGTGCGGATCGTGTAGTACATCAGGTAGCGGCCGCCGAAGCGAATCACGTCGGGGTCCTTGGCGAACGGTGAGCCGTCGGTGGTGTCGGTGTAGTACATCCGCGGCGTGTCCATCTGCGACCTCCCGACTGAGGCTGTGGTTTGAGCGCGAGTTCGCCCAAAGGAGCATGGCGACCTCGTTTAATGCGTCTGCGCGGGGGCAGCGTACATACTGAGCCGCCCGGTCGGCTACGTACCGGGTCGCGGGCGGCTCATTGCTGTGTGGAGGCGGCGAATACTGGGGTGGTGGACAGGGCTCAGATGGCGGCCAGGATGTCGCTGACCGAGACGATGCCCTGAAGCTCCCCGTCGAAGATCACCGGCGCGCGCGACAGGCCGATGTTCGCCATCAGCCGGGCCACGTGCCGGATGTCGAGGTCCTTGTTCACGACCACCAGCGGTTTGGTCATGATCTCGTGGACCCTGATCTCCTCCGGGTCGCGACTCCAGGCGGTGACCTGGTACACCACATCCCGCTGGGTGACGATCCCGTAGGCGTCTTCCGGGCCGCGGCGCTCAACGATGAGGCAGCGCACGTCATTGTCCTTCATCGCGTCCACGGCTTCTCTCACCGTCGCGTCCCCGTCGATGGTGACAACCGTGGTCGTCATGAGATCCTGAGCAGTCGGCATTGCACACACCTCCACCATCAGGATTTTGCCCCTCGGCTGAGTATTCTGCAGTGGCGGCGACATTCCTGCAGACATGGAGAGATTGAGATATCTGTGAGGTGTTTGACTTTATTCGTGCAGAAGGGGCTCCGTCACTCCCGTCTGAGATGACGTCTCGGCGGCCTTTCGGAACGACGCTACCGCGGCTCGTACTTGCGCAGGCGGAGGGAGTTGGTGACGACGGAGACGCTGCTGGCGGCCATCGCGGCGGCGGCGATCATCGGGTCGAGCAGGCCGAATGCCGCCACGGGGATCGCAGCAGTGTTGTACACGAAGGACAGGAAGAGGTTCTGCTTGATGTGCGCGAGGGTCCGGCGGCTGAGATTGATGGCGCGAACCACCCCGACCGGGTCCCCGGAGACCAGCGTCACCTCACCCGCCTCGATCGCCACGTCGGTGCCGGTGCCGATGGCGATTCCGACATCCGCCTGCGCCAGCGCCGGTGCGTCGTTGATCCCGTCGCCGACCATCGCGACCGTCTCGCCGGCATCCTGGAGTTCGCGAACCCGCTGGGCCTTCTGATCCGGCAGGACCTCCGCGAGCACCTCGTCGATCCCGAGCGCCCGCGCGATTGCTTCGGCGGTGCGGCGGTTGTCGCCGGTCAGCAGGTAGACCTGCAGGCCCTCCTCCCGCAGGCGCTCGACCGCGCGGGCGGCGCTCGGCCGGGGCTCGTCGGCAAGCGCCAGCACGCCTGCTGCCTCGCCGTCGATCGCGACCGCAAGCGCCGTCTTCCCGTCCGCCTCCAGCGCTTCGAGGTGTTCGACGGCGGGCGCGAGGTCGATCGAGTGCTCGCCCATCAGCCGCGCGGAGCCCACGACCACGCGATGCCCCTCGACTGTCGCCTCGACCCCGCGGCCGATGGCGACCTCGAAATCCTCGGCTTCGGGCGGCGCGATCTCGTTGGCGCGCGCATACTCGACGATGGCGCGTCCCAGCGGGTGCTCGGACGGGACCTCCGCCGCCGCGGCGAGGCGGAGCACGCCGCGCCGCTTGTGCTTGCCCAGCGGGACGACGTCGGTGACTCCGGGTTCGCCGACCGTCAGCGTGCCGGTCTTGTCGAAGATGACCGCGGTGAGGCGGCCGGCGATCTCCAGTGCGGCCGCTTCGCGGATGAGGATGCCGTTCTGCGCGCCGAGGCCGGTCCCGACGGTGACGGCGGTGGGGGTGGCAAGTCCCAGCGCGCATGGGCAGGCGATGACGAGCACCGAGGTCGCGGCGATCAACGCAGGCTCCCACCCGCGCCCTGTGAGCGCCCACGCCGCGACGGTGATGAGCGCGACGACGATCACCGCGGGGACGAAATACGCCGAGACGAGGTCGGCAAGGCGCTGGATCGGCGGCCTGGTGGCCTGTGCGTCGCGCACGAGGCGCACGATCTGCTGCAGGGCGGTCTCCGAACCGACGCGCGTGGCCTCGAAGCGGAAGCTGCCGGCGAGGTTGATGGTGGCGCCGATGACCTCGTCGCTCTCGGTCTTCTCCACGGGCACGCTCTCGCCGGTGATCATCGATTCATCGACCGTGGAGTGGCCGTCGGTGATCGTGCCATCGACGGGAATGCGCTCACCGGGCCGGACGAGCAGGGTCTCGCCCGACTGCACCTCGGACGCGGGGATGACGACCTCCTCGCCGTCACGGATGACGGTGGCCTCGTCGGGCGCAAGCTCCATCAGCGCTCGGATCGCCTCGGATGTGCGGCCTCGCGCGCGTGCCTCCATCCAGCGGCCGAGGGTGATAAGTGTGAGGATCATCGCCGCGCCGTCGAAGTAAAAGTGCTCGGCGCCGGTCGCGAGGTTGTATACGCTCAGCAGGTAGGCCGCCGAGGAGCCCATCGCGATCAGTACATCCATCGTCGCGGAGCCCGCGCGGAGGGCCCTGACTGAGTTCACGTAGTACTGCCAGCCGAGGACGATCTGCACCGGCGTCGCGAGCGCAAGCAGAATCCACGGCTTGCCCGGGACATCCACCCACATGCTCAGCACAAGCAGCGGCAGGGAGAGAGCCGCGCCGAAGACGGTGAGCATAAGCTGCTGGCGCTGCTCCCGGTCCTTCTCCTCCTGCAAGAGCGCGATGTCAGCCTCGGGGTCATCCGCGATGCTGGCCTCGTAGCCAAGCTCCGCGATGCGCTCGATGATCGCGTCCGCATCCACCAGCGATCGATCGTGTATGACTTCGGCGGTCTCCTCGGCGAGGTTGACGCTTGCCGAGGAGACACCCTCAAGCTTCGCGAGGCCCTCTTCGACCGCGCGGACGCAGGCTGCGCAGCGCATTCCGTGTATGCGAAGATGCAGGCGCGGGCTTTCGACGGCCTCCTCGCGCACGCCGTAGCCCGCGGCTTTGATCGCAGCGAGGATGTCCTCGACCGTCAGTTCCTCGGGATCGTACTGCACCGTGACACTGTCGGTGGCGAGGTTCACGGCCGCCTCGCTCACCGCATCGATGCCTGTGAGCGCTTTCTCGATGTTGCCTGCGCATCCGGCGCAGCGCAATCCCGTCAGTTGCAGCGTGATCTTCTCCTGCGCCATCACGATTCTCCGCGCTCCGGGGTGGTGTTGTGTTGAGATTCGAGGGTTCGGCACCCGCCTCCTGCCTGCTGGTGGCACGGCGTTTGCGGTGGTTGTTTGTGCACTCATTCGCGAAGTTGCGGCGAATTGCCGCGGCCCGCCGGTCTCATGCGCGACCGGTGCGGTGGTTATTCGCGAAAAACTTAACGAAGTTTCGGGATTCGGGGAGGTCGGTGGCGTGAGACTGCCGAATCGCACCACCAGACGGCAACCGCGAGCCCGGGGCGCATGGTGCAAAGCCGCACAACCTGTGTCCGGCGATGCGGCCGGTCCCACGAGTACACGGTCGGGAGAGATGCAGCCGGTGAGCACAGACAGTCTCGGCTTCATGACCTGTCCACTTTGCGGCTGCGCGTGCGGGCTGAACCTGCTTGCACAGGGCCACGGTCCCGAGCAGCCGATGTCGATCACAGTCCTCCCCTCTTCGGCGCCCGGCTGGGGCGCCAGCGGGTTGTGTATGCGTGGCTGGCAGGTGGGGGAGATCCTTGGAAGCCGCCGGCGCCTTCGTCATCCCCTGGCGTGGCGCGAGGGGGAGCAGGACCGCGCGGGCTGGGACGAGGCGCTGGAGAAGGCCGCCGGGACGCTCGCTGAGTTGCGCGCGGAGGATCCTTCGTCGGTGGGCATCATCCTCGGCGACAGCCTCAGCAATGAGTCTGTGTTCGTCGCCCGCAAATTCGCCGACATGATCGGCACCCCGAACGTCGCGACCCTCGGTCTCGAGCTTGACGCGTCGGTGATTCACGGTGTCGAGGAGGTTCTTGGCGCTCCCTACCGCTCGCCGGAGCCGGAGGAGATGGACGGGACCGACCTTTTCATCTGCGTCAACTCCAACTTCCAGCACATCAATCCACGGGCCGCCGGGGCCATGGCGCGCAGGCTGCAGGGCGGCGCGCGGATGATTCTCATCGATGAAGTCGATCAGGGGCAGGCGGTCTGGTCGGATATCAACGCGCGCCATCGCCCGGGGATGCGCGCGGCGGCCCTGCGGCAGGTGGCCGACGCTGTCAGATCGCGGGAGGTCGGCGGTGGGCCGCTTGAACCTTCGCAGATTCGCGAGATGCTCACGTTGATCGAGCAGAGCCGCCGCGTCGCCCTTCCTTTCTCCGCTGAGGCGATCGTGAGCACCGAGGAGGCTTTTGCGGTCGGTCAGCTTGCAAAGGCGCTGCGCGCGGACACGCGCTGGGTGGGCACCTATCTGCTGCCCTCGGGAGCCAACACCTTCGGAACCATCGACATGCTCGCGCCCGGCGGCGCCGGAGCGGGCGGGATGGGCGCGATGGAGATGCTCAGCGCGGGTTCGGGCATCCGGTGCCTGATCACGATCGGCGAGGACCTTGGCCGGCTCTTCGGGCCGGCGGACCTCGCGAGGATCCGTCCGCGGCTGGAGATGGGCATCTCCCTGTCCTCGTTCGTCTCTCCCACGACGCAGCTGGCTGATCTTGCGCTGCCGGTCGCGATGGATGGAGAGCGCGAGGGAACGATCCGCCGTCCGGACGGCCGGGTGTGGTGGAGCCAGGCGATCCTCGAGCCGGCCGGCGAGACGCGCACGATCGGCTCAGTGCTGGGGTCCCTTGCCGAAGCGCTGGGTGCAGACGTTGCGTGGGACGATCAGGACGCGGTCTGGGAGCAGATTCGTGCCGAGGCGCCGGGTTATTCGCACATCGATCTCTCCACGGTCCGCGCGGGCGAGCTTCCCTCCGTGGGGATGGACACCGCGCTGGTGACCCGAGTCGTGCCGCCGACGGTGCTGACGGCGCCTCCGGTGGACGTGCCGACGACGGACGAGGAACGCCCGTGGCTTCTGCTGCCGAGGTCCACGCGTGGCGGCTGGACGACCGACCCTCGCTGTCAGGGGGCACATATCCTCCGGCGAGAGGCGACGCTCTACCGCGAACCTTACGTGCTGGTGGCGCCGGATGATGTGCTTGAACTCAAGGTCCGTGAGGGCGAGCGTGTGCAGATTGTCACAAGCGGGGGGGCGGCGACCGCGCGAGTGCGTTCCG
>JBKHFA010000128.1:0-10152 GCA_046540615.1 Armatimonadota bacterium
CAGCCGCGACGGTGCGAAGCACGCGAAGATCGGGATGATCGACAACCGCGCGGTTCCGCTTGAGCGGGATGGCGAGCGGATGTGGATCGCCGGCGTGGGCGACCTGTGGGAGGACGAGCAGGACCTGCAGGGGGCGCTTCGCGACGTGCCGGCCGATGAGCCGGTGGTGCTGCTGACGCACAATCCGGACTACGCGGAGGAGATGGATGATCCGCGCGTGAAGCTGATGCTGGCCGGTCACTCGCACGGGGGCCAGGTCCGCCCGCCACTGCTGGGCCCGCTGGGGTTCGTGAACAAGCGGAAGTACACGGAGGGGCTGGTGCAGACGGAGAACTCGCAGGTATACATCAGCCGGGGGATCGGCATGGCGGCGGTCCCTTTCCGCCTCAACTGCCCCCCGGAACTGCCGGTGTTTGAGCTTGTGCGGGCGTAGCGGGAGGATTCGGCAGATCAGGAACCGCTTCGCCAGAGTTTACTATGTTGCATGATTCACTTGTGAGTAAACCCTGCAATATAGTAAACTGAAGGCATCATGAAGAGCGACAGCCTGAGTCGTGAACGCGTCCAGACCGCGATCAGCGAGCTTTTCAAAGAGACGTACAGAGCCGTCGATGATGTTGAGATTGAGTTGGCGCCGGCACAGGGCAGGGAGAGGCGCTACGATCTGACCGGCGAACTCAGAGTGGAGACCGAGAGCTTTCCCCTCGCCATCACGGTGAAGACGAGTGCATCGCGAAGAGTTGTGGCAGAGTTGGCGCAGCGCTCTGCAATCTCGCGTGGGGGGGCACTTCACGTTATTGTGGTCCCCTACATGTGGCCCGGCGTTGCTGAGACTGCAAGGGAACTCGGGCTCGCCTACTTCGACCTTGCGGGAAACGCATATCTTCATCATGGCAGTATCCACATCGATATCCGAGGCAGAGAGGCCCCTCCGCCACCAGATAGAGAAGTGAGCCTCTTCTCACCTAAGGCAAGCCGCGTGATGCGCGTGCTCCTGCATGACCCCGCTGCCCCTGTTGCTCAGAATCGGATTGGCGAGATGACCGGAGTGTCATCCGGATACGTGAGTCGCATCGTGTCCGAACTGGCAGCGACTGGATATGTTGAGCGAACTCAGGCCGGGGTGCAGGTTGTGGATCCGGGTGCGCTTCTCGATGAATGGACCGCGGACTATGTGCGCAGACGCATCAGTTGGACTTCCTGGCAGTGCCTGTCCGACGATGTTCAGGCCGCCCGACTCACCAGCGCGGTTCGGGAAAGCGGCGCGAGCTGTGCGTTGTCGGGTCTGGCGGCCGCTGGAATGCTCGTGCCTCACAGTTGGGGGGGAGCCGTGCAAGTCTACGCGACAGAAGATGCTCTCAGTGTGTTCGAGAAGATGGGCGCTGAAAGAGTTTCGGGGATGGGCAATCTCCTCGTCAATTCGCCTCCATGGGATGAGGGCGTCTTTCTCAATGCGCGCACAGTGGAGAAGGTTTGCATCGTTGATCCGCTGCAGATATACCTGGATCTCTGGCGGCTCGGCGACCGAGGGCAGGAAACCGCTGAAATCCTGCGACGCGAGCACCTGAGCTTCTGATGTCGGGATATACTGACCGTAGCAGATCCATCAGCTCGGCAGCACTGACTCGTGTATCGCTCGTGCTGCTCGAGGCGGGCGTCGATTTCCGAATCATCGGCGGATCAGCGGTGATGGCAGTATTGGGGCATCTCTCCGCGCGGCCAGTGCCGGACTACGTCGGTACGCTGGACGTCGATGTGGCCGTGCGGAACACCGAAGACAGGGAAGTCCTCTCGAATATACTCCTGAGGCTTCCCGGGGCTGCTCCTGATCCAGACGACAGCGATCGCATCTGGGTGCCTGTCGATGTCGATGGAGAGGACGTCATGGCGCCCATCGACGTTGTAACAAGCCAGCTTGCGGAGTTAGGTCCCGCTTCGGCTGACATGCCGACCCTGCCACTGCCCGCTCTCCTGCTCAGCAAGATGCGCCCCTATGAAAACAAGGGCGCCAAGGGAAAGGATGGCTATGACGCGTACATGCTGCTTGCACATGCAGCGAGCAGTCCCGAGGAGATCGCCCGCGCCGCGGTTGAGGTATTGCCCCGCGGACTCGCCGAAGAACTTCTGAAGCTGACGAATGTGTTCTTCGTGATGAAGCGACGTGCTGCCCGCGACGCCGCAATGCTGCTTCGCGACTACCACGGGGTCAACAAGACAGAGGCGCTGCGCGACGCCGTCCACCTCGCGCAGCGCTTCGTTCAGGAGTTGCAGCGACTCCTCGGCGCCTAAGTATTCCGCCCTCGCGCCGCCACGCGCCAGACGTCCTCGACCACGCCGTCGCGGACCGCGTATATCCAGTCGTAGAGGTTCAGGCAGGTCGGCGCCCGCGCGGGGATGACCGCCACCTTCTCGCCGATCGTCAGAGGGCGCTCGGCGGACGTGATGTCCACGAAGCCATGTTCGTCGTTGATCTTGTGGACCTTCGCGCCCTCCACGTCCGGCAGCCAGCCGTAGCCGTCGGAGGTGTCGCCCACCTGCTGGGAGAGGCCCTTCGTCCCCGCGTCGATGATCGCGCGCTCATCCGTCGGCGTGGAGATGCAGGTGCTCAGCACGCTCAGCGCCACCTGCTCCATCGGCGCCGAGCCGATGTCCACCTGGTTGCGATCGTAGAAGACATACGTGCCGGAGCGTATCTCCGTCAGGCCGCACTCGGGCTGGTAGCGGCCGGCGGTCGGCGTGGAGCCACCGGAGATCCGGCGCATCTGATGGCCCGCGCTCTCGAGGCTCTCGGCGATCTGCCCGATGACGCGCGCCTCCTCGGCGGCGCCCTCGATGAGCGCATCGTCTCCCCTGCGCGAGTACGCGAAGTGCGACGCGTAGCCCATCACGCCGACGATCTCAAGCGCCGTCATCTCGGCGACCTGGTCGGCGAACGTCACGGCGTCCTCAGGCTGCACGCCGGTGCGGCCGGCGCCGGCATCGACATCGATCATCACCTCAAGCTCCATCCCCGCCGCGCTGAAGGCCTCGGAGGCCTGGCGGGCGCCCTCGAGGCTCTCGACGGCGATCGACAGCCGCGGCGTCCGCTTCGCCAGCGCCACGAGCCTGCGCATCTTCGTCTCGCCGATCAGCGAGTAGGCGATGAAAATGTCGTGGATGCCGGCGGTGGACATGACCTCGGCCTCGCCGATCTTCGCGCAGGTGATGCCGACGGCGCCGGCCTCGATCTGCATCTGCGCGATCTCGGGGGTCTTGTGTGACTTGATGTGCGGGCGAATCTCGAGGCCCGCGTCGAAGGTCGCGCGGTGGACACGGAGGATGTTCTCCTCGAGTTTATGCATGTCCACGATCAGCGCTGGGGTGTCGATGGCAGCGATCGGTTCGCCGATGATGGTCATTGCAGGGAGACTCCTTCACGACAGACCGGGCCGACTTCGGCGTGGGCAGACGGACACCCACGCCTCAGAGCGGCCCTCCAACGGCAAAGCAAGTGGCACAGGCCGGTGCGGGGGACCGGCCCGTCCAACGGCAGGTCAACTCCGGTCGGCAATGATCTCCGATGCAACCTCGGCCGCCCGCTCGCCGGACATGAGCATGCCGCCGAAGATCGCGCCCATGCGGTGCGACTTGGTGATCGCGCTTGCGGCCATGCCGGTGACGATCAGGCCCGGATAGATCTCCCGGGTGTTCGGGACAAGCGCGGCCTCGCCGGCGGGAGCGTTCATCGACGCCTCACCGGGAACCACGTCGAAGTCGCTGTCGAGGCACGCGCCTGGGACCCTCGCCTCGACGAGGCGCGAAAGCTCGCAGGGGTGCCCGGTGCCGTCGATGACGACTTTCGCATGGACGCCCAGCGGATCAACATGGAGGCCGGCCGCGGGGACGGCGCCCCAGTTGATGACGACGCCACTGACGCGCTGGTCGTCATCGACGACTGCATCCTCGACCTCGATGCCGACGAAGATGCGCGCGCCGGCGTCGATCGCGGCGGCGGTCATCTTCGTGGCGGACTCGACCGCGTCGGCGATGACGGTGCCGTCCTGCCACTCGCGCAGCTTGATGCCGGCGGCCTCCATGAGCGGAGCGGCCTGCTCCTCGATGACGATGCGCGGGAAGAGCATGCCTCCGCCCCAGATCCCGCCGCCGATGTGGAGGTTGCGCTCGAAGATCGCGACCTTGTGGCCCTCATCGGCGAGGATGCGCGCGGCGGTGATGCCCGACGGCCCTGCGCCCACGACCGCGACGTCGAGGTCGATGGAGTCGAGGAAGTCGTTCATGAAGCTCTCGACGATTCCTCGCGTTATTGTCAGTTCATCCCACTGAAAGTCGTCCCTCGTGAAGCCCATCTGTGATGCTCCTTTTCTGTGCTCGCCTCATGGCTGCCCGCTCACGGGGCGGCTGCTTTCACGAAGTCGCCGCCGGCGAGCGAGGCCGGCGGCGAAGAATGCCGCAAAGCCACGCTTCCCTCCGCCGGTGCTAACCGGATCAGGTTCAGGGGTCGGTGGAGATGCTGCGCTCCACCCTCTCAGGTGGGTTCCGTGAGGAACCCGGGCCTCCCCCAGCGAGGCACATCTGATTATTTGGTGTAATGAAGCGTACTACGCGCGAAGGTGGGAGTCAAGCGGCGCCGTGCCCTGTCTGCAGGTAGTCATAGAGTGCGTCTTCTGCTCCTGGCGGGAAGACGGCTTCACAGGCCTCGGCGATTGTACGCTGGGCATCACTGGTCCATGGAGCATCATCTGCCACAAAAAACAGACGTTGCAGGCGAGGCCTTGCACGCCGGATGTCATTGAAGCGAAAGTTCCACCTTTCGGCCATCCCAAGGGTATTACCTGTGGCAACAACCAGCACCGCTCGGTTGACCTCGTCCGTCCTGAATGCAAGCTCGAAGTCAACATTGTAGCGGCGCCCGAGAGCACCGGTAACACGCATAGCCTCGCGATATCGTGCTCCTCCAGCGGTCAATGTCTCCCGAACCGCAATATAGACCTCGGGTTCCTCGGCGGGCCGCGATATGTCGGTTTCTCGCACAGCGACCTGTGCATCCACCAGTGTTTGAACCAACCGCTGGACATCCGAACCAACGGTAGATGCGGATGTCGCGCGAATCACGCTGGTCCCACGCATGCAGAAACCCTGACTATCAAGCAACCGCAAGAGGCGCCGCCGATCGGGACCGTCGTACAGAACCTCGACGCCCTTGAGGATCAGACTCTGCGCCAGTCCACCACGGTCACTAACCCGCAATCCGTCGCCATCTTTCCACACGGCCACCTCAATCGGGTCGCCGTTGAAGAAATGAAACGGTGTTGACACAACGGGTGTCCCATCGGGGGCAATCTTCGACGCGAAGCCATCCCCCAGTGTCTTCATGTACGGTGTCACAATATCAGGTGGTTTCGTCATCATCAGTCACCAGCCTCAGCGGTCGGTCCTGTCGACTTACGAGCGTAATGTTCCAGTGTTGACAGATGCAGATGAACATGCCCTCGAGGTGATCCCAGCCATCGAGAGGCGGATTGAATGAACGCCCGATGCGGTCTTCGAGTTCATCATCCCAGAGATGTTCGTGCCATCCCGACACTACAGTGCCGTCAGCGAATAGCTCCTCAACCTTCCAATCGATTCGGCGAATCGGACAGCTCCGCCAGACCAATGCTGCCGAAACAGTGTCACCCGGATTGGGCGGATCTGAGATGTGTACATCGATAGTCATCCCAATCTGCCTACCAGACGAGTCGTATATATAGTCTGACTTCATTCGAGCCGTCGCGTTAATCAGACGCTCGATGGGTTTTCTTTTCATGAACTTCGGCAGAGCAACAAGCGCGTCAGCTTCCGCCTTTGTCGGACCTGGTGTAATTCCGTAACGCACTCTGAATCGCCCCAGTTTCGGCCGGAGGTGGATGGAACGTAGTTCGTTTGGTGTTTGGGCGATTCCTCCATTTAATGACGAATGACTCTCGTTCAGGTTTGGTGCCCTTCCGCATGACACGCTTTGGAGACGGGCTTGCCGTGGCAGGCAGATAGGCACGACCGATCCTCCATGTCCCTCAGTTTGACAGCCCCTCAGGGCGGTGGTACAATGCGCGCGGTCCACGCGAACCACCTCAGGAGGCGCTGCAATGGTTGATGAGCGGCTGCTCGAGATACTTGTCTGTCCCCGGTGCAAGCAGGATGTGCGGCTGGAGGACGACGGCCTTGTCTGCGACGAATGCTGCCTCAAGTATCCCATCCGCAACGGGATTCCCATCATGCTCATCGAAGATGCCGAGCCGCTTGAGGAGTGCGAGGACGAGGAGTAAGCGTTCCGGACCGGACCGCGAACAACATCCCCTCAGCGACGCCACCTCCACCGGCGCTCGGGCGAGGGATTCGGGCGTTTTGACGGATGACCGGGCCTCAACCCTGCGGCAATCATGCACCAGCCCTCACCTGACGTCAGTGTCTGTGTTGTCAGCTGGAATGTTGCTGACGACCTTCGTGCCTGCCTGGAGTCAATCCGCGCACAGCAGACGCCGCCGACGTGGGAGATCATCGTCGCGGACAACGCCTCCTCCGATGACTCAGTGCCTATGCTCCGCGAGCATTTCCCCGAGGTCGAACTGATCGTGAACGATGAGAACCTCGGGTTCGCGAAGGCCACCAACCAGACGCTGCGCGCCGCGCGCGGACGCTACCTGATGATGCTCAACCCCGACACCGTCCTCGAACCCGACAGCCTCGCGAAGCTCGTGGCGGTCGCCGACGCGCACCCCGAGGCGGGGATCGTCGCGCCGCGTCTCATCTACCCGGACGGATCGCTGCAGTACTCCTGCCGCCGCTTCCCGACCATCGCCGCGGCGGTGTACCGCAACACCGTCTTCGGACGGCTCTTCCCGCAAGCGCGGCCGGCTGCCGAGTATATCATGCGCGACTGCGACCACGACACCCAGCATGACGTGGACTGGGCATCCGGCGCTTGCCTTCTGATCCGTCGCGAGGCGTACGAGCAGGTGGGTGAGCTTGACGAGGGCTTCGTCTGGGGGTCCGAGGACGTGGACTACTGCTTCCGCATGCACAAAGAGGGGTGGAGCGTCCTCTACTCGCCGGTCACCGAGGTCGTGCATGCGGTCGGCCGCAGCACCGACCAGGCGGTCGTGCCGACGATTCTGCGCACACACCGGGGGATGTACCGCCTTTACTCCAAGCACTTTGCGCGCAATCCGCTCTCGCGCGGCTTCGTCTGGCTCGGCGTGTGGTTCCGCGCGGGCCTTCTGATCGCAAGCTGGGAGATGCGCCGGTTCATCCGAGCCGCGTGGCACCGGGTGCGCCGACTGGCGGGTGGGCGGAAATGAAGAGCACCGGGGACTGGCTGGCCAACGCGGCGCGCGTGCTGGCGCTCGCGCTGGTGCTGGCGCTGCCCTTCGCGGGTGGATACATGTTCGACCACCACGTGCTCGGCACCGCACTGTGGGCGCTGGTGTGCGCGCTGCTGGCGGCGGCCGCATGCGCGCTCGGGTCAGAGCGCGTCCGCGAGGGCCTCGGCAGGGCCGCGTGGCCGCTGGCGGGCTTCATCGCGTGGCTGGTGATCGCGGCCTTCGGCAGCGTGTATCTCCACGCGAGTCTCAGGAGTCTCGTGCAGATCGGCTCCTACGTGGCATTGATCGCCGTCTTCGCATCGCTTTTCTCCGATGAACGCTGGCGGAGGTGGGCGTGGGTCGCCATCGCGACGGCCGGAGCCATCGAGGGGATCATCGGCCTGCGCGACTGGACGCAGACGGTCATCTTTCAGGGGGACGCAAGCTGGCGTATCTTCGGCACGATGTACAATCCGAACGTCCTCGCGAGTTACCTGCTGATGACGATCGCGGCGGCCGCGGTTGTGCTCGCGATGGCGTGGCGCAACACGCAGGAGCAGCCGGATCGCCCGCGCCTTGCGCTGATCGGGGCGGGCTTCGCCGTCCTGATCGGGTGTGCGGCACTGCTGCTGACCGCATCACGGGCAGGGCTGCTGGGCGCGATGTTCGGAGCGGTCGTCTTCGCGATCGCGGCGCCGACGCGCATTCGAGCGCGCTGGCTGGTGATCGCGGCGCTGGGGCTCATCGTGCTGATGGTGCTCGCGCCGCCTCTGCGCAACCGCATCGTCTCCGCGACGACGCAGTCGCACTCGGCGGTCTTCAGGTGGTACACGTGGGTGGGGACGGCGGAGATGGTGCAGGCGAGGCCGGTGCTGGGCTTCGGCCCGGGCACGTGGGAGCACGCACATCCGCAGTTCGCCCGCGTCGGATTCACGCGGATGGCCCATCAGACCCCGCTGCAGGTCGCGGCCGAGGCGGGCCTGCCCGCGCTGCTGCTGGTGCTCGGCGGAGTGACGCTGATCGGGCGGCGCCTCGTGCGCGGACTGCGCGCGGAGGGTCTGCCCTCGCTCGAGTGCGCCGCGGGACTGGCCGCCCTCGCGGCGATCGGCATGCACAATCTCGCGGATTATACGTGGTACGTCCCGGCGGTGGGCCTGACACTCGCGGCGGTCGCGGGGTTGGCGCTGGCCGCCGCCCGCAATGACGCCCCACCGCCCGCCGGACGCCGGCCGTGCCGGGTCGGGGTAGTGCTCCTGATCGTGGCGACGGCTGCCGCGGGGTGGGGCCTTCGAGCGCAGATGCTGCAGGCGGAGGGGCAGGCGATGCTTTCCCGTGGACGCTATCAGACGGCGGCGGCGCCACTGCGGCGCGCCGCTGGACTCGATCCGCTGGACGCCGGGATACTCGACGACCTTGCCCAGGCGGTCAGCGCCTCCCCGCTGGATGGTCCGCAGCGCGCGGTGCCCATCAGGCTCCAGGCCGCCGCGCTCAATCCGCTGGACGCGGGGAACTACCTTGCGCTGGCGCAGCTCTACGCGACACTTGGCGAGGAGCAGTCGGCGATCGCGGCGGCGAGACGGGCGGTGGAGGTCCACCCGAATTTCGCGCGCGCGTACGTGGTGCTGGCGCAACTGCAGGAGGCGATCGGCGCCGAGGACGAGGCGCTGGAGACATGGCGCGCGCTTGAAGACGTATACGAATCACCGGTCGGGCAGTACCAGGCAATCGAGGATCCCGTGGATATCTCGTGGGCCTACGCGTGGTACGCGCTGGGGCGGGAGGCCGAGCGGCAGGGCGATGATGATGACGCGGCGCAGTACTACCGGCGAGCGGCGGAACTGACCGAGCGGTTCGCGCGCTCCCGGAGGAACAACGAGGAGATACTTCGCGAGATCGGCTCGTGGGACGAGGCAGAGGTCGTGGAGGCCGAGCGCCTCGAGCGCCAGGCCGAGCGGCGGTTGGAGCGAATGAAGGAGCGTGACGGGCAATGATGGTCGCGGTGATCAACGGGCCGAACCTGAACCTGCTGGGAGTGCGGGAGCCGGATGTCTACGGCACCGTGACGCTTGAGCAGATCAACGAACGTATCGAGGCGCTGGCGGATGAGCTTGGGATTGAGGTGACCATCTGCCAGCACAACGGGGAGGGTGAGATGATCGACGCGATCCAGCAGGCCGGATGCGAGGCCGATGGGATCGTCATCAACCCCGCGGGATACACGCACACCTCCGTGGCGCTCCACGACGCGCTGAAGGCCGTGCCCATCCCGGCGATCGAGGTGCATCTGAGCAACATCCTCGGCCGCGAGGAGTGGCGGCACCGCTCGATGACCGCGATCGCCTGCGAGGGGATCATCGGCGGCCTCGGAGTGGACAGCTATCTGCTGGCCGTGCGCGGGATCGTGGCGCTCGTGGAGGCGGGATCATGAGTGAGGGACATCATGCCGACCGACGGGCCGCGGTGCGCAGTTGGATGGACGATGAGGGCGTCGAGGCGCTGCTGGTCAGCGCGGAACCCAACGTGCGCTGGCTGACGGGCTTCAGCGGGGAGGGCCTGCTGGTGCTCGATGAGGCCGGGCCGATGCTGTGCACCGACAGCCGCTACGCGGTCCAGGCCGGCGAGGAAGCGCCCGAGCTTGAGTTCGTCGCCGACGGCAATCATCTCGATGAGGCCATCGAGCGCCTCGACGCGGAGGGGGCCGAACGCGTGGGCTTCGAGGCGGCGCATCTCCCCTACGCCGACTATCAGCGGCTGGCGGAGAAGCTTGACGGCGCGGAACTGCGACCGCTTGACGATCAGATCAAGCGCCTGC
>JBKHFA010000129.1:0-10134 GCA_046540615.1 Armatimonadota bacterium
TATCAGCCTCGTCCGCGTTCGTGGAGACCCGACAGGTGACGTCCCAGTCGAAGACACCCAACGCGAATGCTGAGCTTGTGCACAGCAGCGCCGCGATCACGACCATTGCACTAAGCTTTTTCATTGTTTATCCTCCTCCCCTGCGGGCGAGTGCGAGCCCGTTAGTGTGCCTCCGATGCGCGGAGGCAGATACGGAAATCTCTACCCCTCAACTGATTGCGGAGAGCGAATGATGACATCGGGCGCTCGCTTCTCGTGGCGCTCGAAGACGAAGATCATCTGCTCCTGATCCTCGCCGGTGAGCGCAATGGGCCTGCCCATCAGCGCCGCCTCTTCTTCGGTGGCGCCTCCGGCGGCGATGCGAGCCCACTCTCCGGTCGGGTTTCTGAGCATCGAGCGCGACAGGTATATGTAGTCAGGGTCGGCCCCGCTGCGCGCTATCTCGGCGAGCGCAGCCGGATGCTCCGGCAGCCCGACCGTCGCGAGGCCCGCGTACCACCCGGCCGCGGCGGGCATATCGGTGGCGACGACAGCATCTTCGGCGAGAATGTTGCGCAGAATCTGCATATCAACGAGCGCGGGATCGGTCGGCGCCTTCCCGCCGAGGATCGCGGAACTGGCGGTCGGGAAGATGACCAGCGCAGCAATCACCGCGCCGATGGCGATCCGGGTCCAGCGCTTCGAGTCAGTCCTGCGCAGCGCCTGCACCAGCGCCGCGACCGAGAGGCACAGGCCGACCGGCACAAGGACCTGCAGGCCGTTGAGATCGCGCCCCCAGAGACTGATGCTCAGCGCCTGGAGCGCAAACATCGCAACCACCACGCGCCACAGTGAGCGCTGAAGGCTCCCGCCGCCGAAGATGAACGCGCCGAGAATAAAGAACGGGAACAGGTAGGGTGTGAACTGCTCGGGGCCGCCGCGATAGAGCATCGCCATGCCCTCGCCGACCTTGCGCAGCATCTCCCGCGGGTGGCTCATCGCGAACGCCACCGGAGAGCCGACCTCAGCGGGCATGGTGCGGTAGACCGATGCGCCCGGGTAGGTCTGCGTGTGGGTGATCAGTTCGTAGGTTGCCAGTGCCGGGGCGGGCGAGCCGGTCGCGTGCCAGTTCCAGGCCAGCCACGGTGTGATGATGATGGCGGTTGTCACCGCGAGCACCGCCACCTGGCGCCAGCGGGACGCGCCGGCGGCGGTCGCGAGCACGGCCAGCGGGATCAGCAGCATCAGCGACGTCATCCCCGAGAGCCATGCGAGGCCGAGGGCGGCGCCGGCGATGACGGGCCATCGCAGCGGTGGCGTATCCGGGGCATCCTCATCACTTGCCGCGACGCGCCCGCGCAGGGCCGCCCACAGGCCAATCATCAAAAAGAGGCCGGCGAGGCTCGCCCCGGTCGCCGACAGGGCGGCGCCTATGCCGGCGATGCTGATGAAGTAGGTGATGACCGCGAGTATGGCGATCAGCCTGTCCCACAGCATCCGGCCGATGACGTAGACCATCCAGCCGGTGAGCAGGAACATCAGCCCGTTGAACATGGCAACGGACGCGTCACCTCCGCCGCGGACCCGAAAGAGCGCCGACAGCATGACCGGGTAGAGCGGCGCGCGCCGCGTCTGCGGGACGGTATTGTCCCCTGAGGGTGTCGCGTATGCGAGCGACAGTGGATGGATGACCTTCGTGGTCATGCCGTGGTCATATCTGAGCTGATGAGCGACTTCAGCGGCCTCAACCGCCGTTGTCGAGACGAGTCCGCTGAAGCGGGCGGTGTAGAAGCGTCCGAACGCGGCCACGCCGATGATGGCGATCAGCACCCCGACGGCGACGGCGCGGGCGTACTGGTTCATACGCTCGGTCATATCGCGCGGTCTGGCGGCAGCTCGTTCCCTCACGGCAGCGCCGTCTGCTGTTGACCTGTCGATTGTCGTCATCATGCCCCTCCGCTTTTGCGCCACAGGTTCACTCGGCCAGTTGCGTCACGCGTCGACAATCTGTCTCAGATTCGGACCCAGCTTTCCGGCAAGCTCCTGCACCGTCATCCGATCCGCGTCCTCATCCCCCGACGCCGCCACGATGTAGAGACTCGCCCACGGTTTCGTGCCACCAAGCAGTCGGTCGCGCGCCCCCAGCATCTCGGCCTTCTTCAGCGACGGCGCCTGCGACTTCTCGGACGTGTACCAGGTCAGCGCGATCTGCCTGTCGCCCCTGTGGGCCATCCGCTCGACCCTCGCGCGCATAAGCCCGCATTCGCTCTGCCAGACGGTCTCCTCCGCAGTCGTCCATCCCGACGCCATCGCGGCGAGTGACCAGTCCCGGAGGCTGCCGAGGCGGGTGTAGGTCGCCTGCACGGTCACGTGGGCCTTACGACCGTCGGCGCTCTGGTAGACCCGCCGGAGCAGCGTGTAGGAGCCGTCAGGCTGCGTGCTCGCCTCCTCCTCCACGACCGACCACTCGCCGATCCGGGCGGGAAGCGCGCGCAGGTTGATGTCATCGGCGGGAATCGTCCTCTGCTCGACGAACCCGAGCACCGCCGCGCTTGCGAGCAGCACCACGACTACCATCGCCGCGCGGTTGCGAGTAAGCCATCTGTCCCCGTCGCTTCGCGTCGCCATCTCTACCTCGCCCCGTCTGCCCGGATCACCGCTAAGACCGTCTTCACCAGGATCCCGCAATCGAACCACAGTGAACGTTTGTCGAGATACTCCATGTCCTTCGTCAGCATGAAGTTCGTGTCGCCGTTCTTCCGCCCCGAGACCTGCCAGAGGCCCGTGATACCCGGCGTTACCTGCAGTCGGATCCGGTTGCGAGAGTCGTAGATCGGCCGCGAGATCGGCCTCGGGCCCACCATGCTCATCTCCCCCTTGAGCACGTTGATAAGCTGGGGCAGTTCATCGAGACTCGTGACTCTCAGCAGGTGGCCGACGCCGGTCACCCGCGGATCGTGCTCGAGGCGAATCAGCGGGTCCCTTGTGTCGTTGACATCGACGACCTCCGCCAGCCTGTCCTCCGCGTCCTGCACCATCGTTCGGAACTTCAGAATCTCGAACACCTTCATGTTCCTGCCCGGGCGCTTCTGGCGGAAGAACACCGGACCGGGGCTTCCGAGCTTGATGGCCAGTGCGATAAACCCCCAGAGCGGCAGTGTCAGGATCAACGCGATGCTTGCCAGTACGATGTCGCCGACGCGTTTCGTGCGTATGTACCAGCGCGACCGCGTGCTCAGACAACCTTCCGGGATCCCCGGCGGCTGCAGTTCAACGTGCTGCACCGCCATCTCCGCGCGATTTCCGCTCTCACGTGTGCGTCGTTCTCTGAGGAGCGTGCTGCTCATGACTTCACCACCTTTCATTCACAGATCGCGAATGTCCCCGCAGAACCGCTCCTTCACATCGCTGTGTAGCGCAATGCGCCTTCGGTGACGATCTCAGTGGACGTCGTTGGCACGATGCGGCCGAATGCGTAGCCCCCGCCCTCGAACGCCCGCCTGGCATCCTGGAACTGCTTCTCAGTTTCGTAGCAGCCGATCACCGCGCCGCCCGAGCCGGCGAACTTGGCCGGCAGGCCGACTTTGCGCGCCGTGCTCACCAGGTCGAGGTTGATCGGGCCGAGCCAGTCCTCGCCGTAAAGCTCAAGGCGCAGGTCGAAGTTCAGGTCCATCAGCGTGGCGAAGCGCCCGTAGTCGCCAATCTCGAGGGCCAGCCGGGCCTCATCGGTGTACTCCGCCCAGAGCTTGACGGCGTCGATGACTTCCGTGTCGCCGTTCTCGAAGCGGTGCCTGACGATGTTGTGCATCTTGCCGGACTCGGATGGGATCGATGTGTAGGCTATGTAGAGCGGAGGAAGCTGGGAGATAGGGAGCTGGAGATACTGGCCGTGGCCATCCCGCTCCATGATGTCAGGGGCAAAGTCCATGTATACGAGTCCGCCGTAGGCCTGGACAACGCGGTCCTGCAGGCCGGCCGCGATGCCCAGTTCGTCCGTCTCGACCGCGAGGATCAGGTTGGGCTGCTCGGGCAGCGGGATGTCGTCGTCGGTAAGCTCGTAGAACTCCATCAGGGCCTTGACGGCCGCCGTGATGATCGCACTGGAGCCCCCGAGGCCGACCTGCCGGGGGATGTTGGTGTCGTACTGCAGAGCGAATGCGCGGTCGTCGAGCGTGATGCCGCGCTCCCGGCAGAGATCGTGGAATTTCTTGCACGTGGCGTAGAGGAGGCGGATGCCGCCGTAGTAGCCATCATTCTGAGCGGTGACGGCAAGGTGCGAGAGACTGCGGAAAGAGAGCGGATCGTAGATGGGGTGCCGGACGATCTCGAGCGTCTGGCTCTCGCGAACGGTCACCTGCGCGCCGAAGTTCTGAATAAGACAGGCGATCGTCTTTCCCCCGAAGCCATCCGATGGATTCCCCATCAGCCCTACGCGTGAACCAACCCATGCCTGGGTCATGGCGCTTCGCATGACTGAAAACCCCTTATCGATGAGACCGTCTCGAACGGCCACGTGGTTTGCGGGGGCGGGGTTTCGCTATGAGGAACGGTTGATTTTGCAGGTTCGATGCGGTACAATAGAGGAGGTGAGCGATCCCTGCCCGGGATTTTGGCTTACCGCGGGTCAGCGAGTGGCAGCTCGCTGGCCCACTTTTGTTGTCTCCTCTTCAGTACCCCGTCCCTCTCTTCGATCCGCTGCCCCGCGTCGTCCCCGCCCCCATCCGTCGCTTTGTGCTTCGGGCCGTCGCGGTCCGCCTGGCGTCTTCCATCGGACATCACCGGCCTCTTACGCACGATGAGAGTAGCATACCGGGAAGACACGACCGCTCACAGGAATCTCACAGGTGAAAAAGGCGCCTGCAGAGCAGCCGAAAAAGGCGGCAAGGGGCATTGCCGAAGCGTGCGGTCACGGCATTGTCAGCGCTCGAGACGTGGCGGGGAAGCCGGCTGCGGGCGCGTCTCACTGGTAGTAGCGGTGAAATGAACGGTGGACTACGGAATCCTGCGGGAGGACATCGTTGACGATGACGCCGCCGAGGCGCGCGTGCTGGTCCTCGAGGTCATCGATGCATCGGCGCACGACCATCGCGTCGCTCCGCGCCACCGTCACCAGTAACACGAGGTCCACGAGTGGAGCGAGGGAAGCGGCGGTGCCGAAGCCGCTCATCGGCGTGCAGTCGATGAAGACGTAGTCGGCGGCCTCCTGGAGCAGGTCGAGGGTGTCGCGGATTGAGGCGGCCGCGACCAGTTCCGGTCCGGTCTCTCGAGTGGTGCCGACGGGGAGGACGCTGAGCGCATCGACCTCGGTGGGGCGGATTGCGTCGTCAAGCGCGACATCGCCCTGGCATACATCCGTGAACCCGGGCGTGTCGTCCGGAATTTCGAGTGTTCGTGTGAGGCCCGCGCCGTAGAAGTCCGCGTCAACAAGCAGCGTCCTCTGGCCGGCGAGGCCGAGGACGGTGCCGAGGTTCGTCGTGATAGTCGTCTTCCCCTCGCGGTCCCGGGCGCTCGTGATCAGAGTCATGATGAATGGCTCCCTCTCATGGAGGGAGATGAGCGAAGAGCGAAGCACCCGGTAGCTCTCAAGGTAGGCCGATGGCGGCGGCTCCGGTCCAAGGATTGTCGCGGTTGGCGTCAGCACCGTGTATGCCTCCGGTCAGAAGATACCTTCATCGGGTTCGGCCTCCTGCTCCTGCGTATCCTCGGCAACGTCAATCTCCTCGTCGACGAGTATGTCGGAACGCGGGATGCCGGCCAGCACGGGAACCCCGAGCATCCGCTCGGCCTCCTGCTCGTCCTGGAAGCTGAAATCGACGTAGTGCAGCACGAAGATCAGCAGGATGCCGAGGCCCAATCCCGCCGCCGCGGCGCCGATGAGCTTGACGATGAACGATGCGAGCCCTCGGGGGACGTGGCGGGCTTCGGCCTCCGTGAGAATCTCGAAGAGCGTCGCCTCGGCGAGCAGTTGCTCCTCGGAGTCGATTCTGCTCAGACTGTCCAGCAGGTCGTCGTAGCTGGCCTGCGCGGCATCGAGGCGCGCCGCGATCTCCTCGTAGAGTCTGGCGTCGGCGCGCACATCGGGCAGACGGTTGCCGATTTCGTTGGCGCGCTGCTGGAGCAGTTCGAGCTGTCGAGTGGCAGCCGCTCTTTCAACATTCGCGTTGATCGTCGTCTGCGCCAGAAGCAGGGAGGTCTCCGGCCCTGTCTGTCCTCTGTCATCGACGGTGGCCTCAAGCTCGGCCAGTCGCTGCTCCATCCGCTCGATTGTGGTAATAAGCGCCTGCACATCCTCGTGCTCTTCAGTCCGTCGCGTGAGTTGCTCATCAAGCTCGACCTGCTTCTCAAGTATTGCCTGCTGAAGGGCCTGCACTCGCGGATCGGCAGCGGTCATCGGCGTCGTGGTCTCTCCGGTCGCCGGGATCTGACCGGCCTGACCGGTCAGCGCTTCAGCCCGCGCCTCTGCGGCGCCCTTCTCGACTTCTCCGGTGGCGATCTGCTGTTCAACCAGCGCCAGTTCGGCCGTCAGGCTCCCGAGCACCCCGTCCGGCGGAGCGCCCGCGTATTCCTCGGCAAGCGCGTCGGCGCGCCGCTGAATCTGCGCGATCTCGCTCTGCAGCGCCGGCTCTCTCTGCTCCAGCGTAATCCGGATCTGGTCAAGCTCCGCGGCGCGCCGCTGGCGCCAGACGTCGTCGAGCCTGGCCATGACCGCGTCGCAATAGCGCACGGCCACATCCCTTGCGTTACTCTCATTGGGATCGAACGCGCTGGCAGGCACGCCGCTGGCGGCGACGTAGATCATGATCGCACTGCTGTTCTCGATCCGTTCGGCACGGGCAGGCTCAAGCTGCTCGGTGGCTTCCGCCGGCGAGATGCCCATCTCGTCGGCCGCCGCCTGCATCACATAGCGGCTTGCCACAAACTGGTTGAGATCCCGCCAGAACTGCTGAGCGTCCTCGGGCATCCCCATCATGGCCTGGTTGTCAACCAGGCGAACCTGCCGCTGCGCGGTCTCATGGACCAGCATCCGCCCGGTGGCCGGGTAGTCGATCTCCTCCGGTATCAGCCGTACGACGACCACCACCGCGCTCGTGAGGGCGGCGAGAACAATCGCGATCCAGATCCGCCTGCGTATGATTCTGTAGTATTCGACGAATTCCATCGCGTGGCCCCTGACTGGTGCAGTGTCCCGGCCGGAACTGCCTGCCCGCGCTCCGGCGGGCTACTCGCGCGGCTTCAATCAACATTCCCCGCGGGCCGCTTCAACGTGTCGCGCCGTGTTGAACCAGCGCGCGTCCCACTCGCTCTTTCTGCCACTTCATCGCCAGCCCCAGCGGCGTCAGATCCTCATTGTCGCGGATGTTCGGCTCCGCGTCATGCTCAAGCAGCACCCGGGCCGCATCGGCGCTGTCGGACATCGCCGCCATGTGCAGCGGCGTCCGACCGCGCGCATCCACCGCGTCCGGGTCCGCTCCCGCCTCCAGCAGAACGGCTGCTACCCCCGCGCTGTTTTCCCGCGCCGCCAGGTGCAGTGCGGTGTAATCGTTCAGTGTCTCCGGGTCGCGCGTGTCCGGTCCAAGGCCCCGCGAGATCAACAGTTCCGTTATCTCTGGACGGTTACGCATCGCCGCCGTGTGCAGCAGCGTATACCCGGCCTCATCGAGATCGTTCAGATCCGCGCCCTGTGACAGATGGTACTCGACATCCTCCAGGTCCCCGGCCTCGATGGCCGCGCGCGCCGATATGTAGCGAGGCCGCTCTGACTCATGGAACCACACTGCCGCCGCGCCGATGATCAGCACGGCGAGAACGAGCAGTACGACGCGCAAGCCCCATTTCGGCGCTCCACTCCCGGCGTACTGGTCTGTACCTCTTTCAAGACGCATCACTCAGCCGGCCCCTGTACCTCAGAACAACGCGTAGAATGGCAGACCGATCAGATTCCTGAGCATGTCCTGGAAGATGGACTGTTCGATCGTCTTAGGCGGCACCCAGATCACGTCGCCGGGACGCGCGAGATACGCCGGATCGCCCTCACGGACCGCCGCGAGATCAAACAGATCGATCGACCGGTCTCCCCGCGCGATCTTCTCGCGGGTCCGCCCTTCGGACGATCGGTCTTCCTCTGCCGACGCGCGTGGTGCAGGGCGCCCCGACCGGCGGCTGTGCCAGTCACGCGACGGTCGCGCTGCCGATGGCTCTTCTTCTCGTGTACGCCGGATTCTCTCGTCCGACAGGTCGGCTCCGTCGCCCCGTCGGATCAGCGCGATCTGTTTGATTTTTGCCGCCGAACTCGGGCCGCCCGCCCTGGCGATCACGTCGATGATAGTGTCACCCTCATGGATCGGCTGGCGTCCGGGCTCGCGCACCTCGCCGAAAACGTAGACTTCATCGCTGATCTTCGGAACCAGAAGCGTGTCGCCCGCCTCGAGCGTCCGATTGAGAGCAACTTCACCGTCATCGATCAGCGCGCGCATGTCCACAACCTCGGAGTTGGCCCCCCGCAGAAGCACGCAGGCCCTCATGTTCGCGGTCGGCAGCGCGCCGCCGATCTGGCCCCACAGGTCCACGAGCGTCTCCGCGTCACTGAGTGGAAAGGCCCCGGGGGTAGCCACCTGGCCCACGACATGGACGTTCTGGGGCGTGCTCGGAATAACAAGCGCGTCATCGGGACGAAGCGCGATATCGACGCTCGCGTCGCCCTCTTCGAGAAGCTCCCGCAGATCGACGGGTATCTGCTCCCCGGCGCGCATGACGTACGCCGATGACCTGTCGGCTTCGTGGGTCAGTCCGCCGGCTCCAAAGAGCGCCTCGCTGACGGTCCTCGCCCGGTCAGGCGGGAAGTGGCCGGCCTGCTGGACCGCGCCGAGCACGAAGACCGGGCGGCTGTCGGGCACGACCACAATATCTCCCGGTTGGATCGGGGCATCCCGTCCGGGGTCGTCGGCATGAGTTGAGCCCGGTTTCAGCAGACCGACCAGGTCCAGATCGATTCGCGCCCCGTCACGAAGGATGTAGGCGTGTGAGAGATCGCCCTGCTCGGTCGCTCCGCCCGCGAGCGCAACGGCCTTCGACGCGTGTTCGGCCTCGACGGCCGGCTGCGGTCCCGGGGCGTTGACGGCGCCGATCACGTGGACGTTGCGGTCCTGCCGCTCGGGGACGAGGATAATGTCGCCGAGTTGCACATGCTCATCGCGCGCCTCGTCATCGGCGGCGCTTTCCGGTCGGATAATGGGGCGAAGGTCGAGGGTCCTGCGCTCGACCCCGCGCAGCAGTTGCACCGAGCGCAGATCGGCGCTCGGGAGCGGGCCGCCGAGGTCGAGTATTGCGCGCGAGACCGTCATGCTCTCCTCAAGCGGGGCCAGACCGGGCTGCGCAACGGCTCCCACCACTCTGACTGCCCGCTCGGTGAGTGACGGGATGAAGACGGTGTCTCCGGCCTCAAGCTTCACATCGCGAGGAAGGACCCGTCCGGTGCCATCGGCGTCCGGCCCGGCGACGAGCGCGGGCTCATCGTCTCGGATCAGCGTGGTTCGATCGAGGTCGGCCTCTCGCGTCGGCCCGCCGGCGGCCGCAAGCAGTGACAGAAGGTTGGGGTAAAGTCGCAGATCATAGCTGCCCGGCCCATTGACCGAGCCGAGGATGGAGACCGCCCGGGCGGCGCCGCCGACCTGGACGATGGAGACCCTCGGGTTGAGGACGTAGCGCTTGAGCCCTGTGGTGATGTCGGCGGTCAGTTCGCCGGTCGTCCGGCCAAGCGCCGGCACCGCGCCGATCATCGGCAGTTCGATGTTTCCCTCTGGCCGGACGTAGTAGGTCCCGCTCAGATCCGGTTCGTCGGCCACCTCGACAGCCAGCACGTCGCCAGGCTGCAGGGGCGCACTTGAAAGTGGTGGAGCGACCTGCGCGGTCGCGGCAGGCTCGGGGGTGGGTTGCTGCATGCCATCGGCGTCGTCGTCGGCGAAGAGGGTCGTTCCCCCGGTCAAAGCGCACAGCGTTATGATGGCTATGCATGTCTGTCGTAACGGCATGCTGCCCAACCTCCGGCTGCGACGATTATCGGAGTTCAGGTGGCGGCGACGAATAGTGTAATGAGATGACTGGCAGCAATGCGCAAACAATCGACCGCTCCCGCGGCCAAATGTGATCAGATGGTTC
>JBKHFA010000130.1:0-10094 GCA_046540615.1 Armatimonadota bacterium
ACACCAATCATCGCGATAGTCGGTCGCACCAACGTGGGCAAGTCCACGCTCTTCAATCGGCTTGTCGGACACCAGCTTGCGGTGGTCGATGACCAGCCGGGCGTCACGCGCGACCGATTGTACGCGGAGATCGGCATCGCCGGGCGGGTAGTCATCCTTGTGGACACCGGCGGCCTCGTCGGCGCCGAAAGCGATGAGCTTATCACCGACGTCACCGAGCAGGCCGCCGCCGCGCTGAAGGAGGCCGACCTGCTGATCATGATGGTGGACGGCCTTGAGGGCGTACACGCCGCCGACCACCAGGTCGCGGACGTGGTCCGCGCCACGGGCACGCCGTCGATCCTGGTCGCCAACAAGATGGAGAACACCGACGAAGGGCTCTACGACTTCTGGGAACTCGGCGTCGGGGAGCCGCACCGGATCTCGGCCATCACCGGCTACGGCCTGCAGAGCGTCACCGAGGAGATCGCGGAGAAGCTGCCCGAGGCCGGGCCGGTGGAGCGCGAGACCGAGGAGACCGGTGTGGCGCTGGTCGGCAGGCCGAATGTCGGCAAGTCCGCGATCGTCAACTCGATGCTCGGTGAGGAACGCGTGATCGTCAGCGACATCCCGGGGACCACGCGCGATGCGGTGGACATCGCGGTGGACTTCGAGGGAGAGCCCTTCCGGCTGATCGACACGGCGGGCCTTCGCCACAGCGCGAGGCGCGCGGAGGGCACCGAGTATTACTCGTCGCTGCGCACGATCCGGGCGCTTCAACGCGCCGACGTGGGTGTGCTGGTGCTCGACGTGGCCGAGGGGATCACGAATCAGGACGAGCGGATCGCCGGCGAGATCGAGAAGGCCGGCCGCGGCATCGTGATCGCCGCGAACAAGTGGGACATCATTCAGGATGTGCTGGCGCCGCCCGAGGACGCGAGTGAAAAGGACAGGCGCCGCTTTGAGAAGACGCACCGCGGCGACTTCGAGCGCATCGTGCGCTACCGAATGCCTTACTTCGAGTACGCTCCGCTGGTCTTTACGTCCGCGTACACCGGCGAGGGGCTGCGGGAGTTGCTCGAAACCGCGGCGGACGTGGCCGAGCAGTTCTCGCGGCGGCTGGAGACGGCGCAGGTCAACCGGGTCATCCAGCGGGCGATGCAGCAGCACACACCGCCGGTTCGCGGCTCCCGCGCGTTTAAGGTATACTACGCGACACAGATCGGGTCCCGCCCGCCGACCTTCGTGCTCAAGAGCAATGATCCGAATCTGTGCCACTTCTCCTACGAGCGCTACCTGCGGAATCAACTGCGGCAGGAGTTCGGCCTCACCGGTGTTCCCATCCGGATGAAGCTTGAGCGGCGCTGACAGGCGGAATCTACCACGAAGCGCAGCAGACCGAGGTGACGTGTCGTGACGGGAGTGCAGGGCCTGGGCCTCGCGCTGGCCTATCTGATCGGCGCAGTTCCAGTGGGCCTGACCGTGGGGCTGCTGCTGGGGACCGACCCCCGGAAGGTCGGGAGCGGAAACATCGGCGCAACGAACGTGCTGAGGGCCCTCGGGCCGGGTGTCGGGCTCGGCGTCTTCATCGCCGATGTGCTCAAAGGCGTAGCCGCCGTGGCACTGTGCGCGAGCTTCGGCATGGATGGCTGGCTGCTGTCGATGGCCGCGCTCTTCGCCACGCTGGGCCACTGCTTCTCGGTCTTCATCGGCTTCAAGGGCGGCAAGGGCGTGGCGACCAGCCTTGGCGGGGTGATCATGCTCTCCCCTCTCGCCGCCGCGATCGCGTTCGCGGTCTGGCTCATCACCGTGCTGCCGACGCGCATCGTCTCGCTCGCGTCGCTGCTCGGCGCATTAACGCTCCCGATCGCGTTCTACGCGCTGAATACCGAGAGTCCCGAGAGCGTCGTGCCACTGGTGGCGATGGCACTGGTGGTCATCGGGCGGCATCATGAGAACATCGAGCGGATTCTGCGGGGAGAAGAGAGCCGTTTCGGCGGCGGCAACAGGCAGGCGTCCGAAGCCGCGGCGAATCAGATGGCGCACACAGAAGAGGCGGAAGAAGAATGACAGCGTGGACCGAACCGGTGGCAGTGATCGGCGCGGGGGCGTGGGGAACCACGATCGCCAGGATGCTCGCGCTCAGGGAGATCCCGGTGCGCCTGTGGACGGTGACCCGCGAACTTGCCATCGAGATCGAGGAGAATCGGGAAAACGTCACCTATCTGCCGGGCTTCAAGCTGCCGGAGAAGGTGGAGGTTTCCTCAGATGCGGCGGCGGTGCTCGGCGGAGCGTCCGCGGTGGTCTGGGTGGTCCCGTCACAGTGGCTGCGCGAGACGGCTGAGAAGCTGGCGTCCGAGGTTGATACGTCAGTGCTGCAGGTCTGCGCGACGAAGGGCATCGAGCGCGAGACGGGAATGCGCATGAGCGAGGTGCTTTCCGAGGAGTTGGCTGAGGATCCGGCGGCTCTTCGCGGGGAATTTGTTGCGCTCTCAGGGCCGAATCTGTCGCGGGAGATCAGCGAGGGCCAGCCGGCGCTGAGCGTGGCGGCGTCAACGAGTGAGGAGCGGGCGGCTGAGGCGCAGCGGCTGCTCTCCTCCCCGCTCTTTCGCGTCTACCGCAACCCCGACATCATCGGCGTGGAACTGTGCGGAGCGCTGAAGAATGTGATCGCCATCGGCGCGGGGATGAGCGACGGCCTCGGCTACGGCTCGAACGCCCGGGCGGCGCTGATAACGCGCGGACTCGCCGAAATGCAGAGGCTCGGGACGGCGCTGGGGGCGCATCCGAGGACCTTCGCGGGAATCGCCGGCATGGGCGACCTCGTCACGACATGCACCAGCAGGCTGAGCCGCAACTACTCGACGGGGCGACGGCTCGCCAGGGGCGAGACGCGCGAGGAGATTCAGGAGTCGATGCAGGCGGTGGCGGAGGGGGTTTTCACCGCGCGGGCGGAGATGGAGCTTGCCGCGGAGGTCGAGGTGGAAGTACCCGTCGCGGAGGCCGTGCACGGGGTGTTGTTCGAAGGACTGGCGGCGCGCGACGCGGCGGAAATGCTGATGACGCGGGAGCAGCGCGCCGAATTCTGAGCGGCTTCTTCTGTCCGGATCAAACGAAGATGGAGGATTCTGGCGCAGTATGACGAATTCGCCACCAACGTCGCAGGGAGGCGAACCTTTCGGGAGGGTACGATCATGGCTGACATGACCAAGACGGATCTGGTCGAGGCGATCGCGGAGCAGACGGAGATGACAAAGGCTGATTCAGACCGTGTGCTGGCAGCGATCCTCGAGACCATCTCCACGGCGCTCAGCCGCGGACAGAGCGTGCAGATCACCGGCTTCGGGACATTCGAGGTGCGGGATCGCGCGGCGCGCAAGGCCCGGAATCCGCAGACTGGTGAAGAGATTGACGTACCCGCAACAAAGGTTCCCGCATTCAGGGCTGGTAAATCTCTGAAAGATGTGGTAAAGTAAGAGTCCAGCGGTCGACAGGCGGTCGAAGAGATCGTCGGTGGCTGCGGAATCGGTCGGGGCGTGGCGCAGTTTGGCAGCGCGTTTGACTGGGGGTCAAAAGGTCGCCGGTTCAAATCCGGCCGCCCCGACCAGCCCCTCCTTCTTCCGGCGCCTCAGCCTCTCGTGGAGACGACTCGAGCGGGCGCCACCGCAAGTCATGAGACGTAACCGCGCGCCGCTCACTCGCCTTACGAGGCTGAGCGGCGATTTTCGTACGTGTGGACGGGGTGTCTGAATTGAGCGGGACCGGCATGGACACGAGTCTGGCAAAGCACACCTACGATCAGTACGAGAAGTACATCAACCCCGGCATGGCCCAGCTTGTCAAATTCATGGGATTTGAAAGCGTGGAGGTCAGCTCTGAGGGGTGCTACGTGCATACCTCGGCGGGAGAGCGCTTCCTTGACTGCTACGGCGGCCCCGGTGTCTTCAGCATGGGGCATCGCCCCGAGCAGATCGTGTTGCGGGTGCGCGAGCAGCTTGAGACGATGCCGCTGTCCAGTCACATTCTCCTGAACCCGGTCGCCGGCGACCTTGCGGAGCGGCTCGCGGGAGTGACGCCGGGCGACCTGCAATACACATTCTTCTGCAACTCCGGCGCCGAGGCTGTCGAGGGCGCGCTCAAGGCCGCGCGCGCATACACCGGGCGGGACCGCTTCGTCGCCACCGTCGGCGGGTTCCACGGCAAGACGCTCGGCGCCCTGTCGGCCTCCGGCCGCGACGTCTACCGCCGCCCCTTTGAGCCGCTTGTGCCCGGATTCTCCCACGTTCCCTTCGGCGACTCGGACGCGCTGGCCCGGGCGGTGAGCGATGAGACCGCCGCTGTGATCCTCGAGCCGATCCAGGGGGAGGCGGGCGTGATCGTGCCGCGCGAGGGCTATCTTGCGGCGGTGCGGGAGATCTGCGACGCGGCGGGGGCGCTGCTGATCCTCGATGAGATTCAGACGGGGATGGCGCGCACCGGCGTCATGTGGGCCTGCGAGCGCGAGGGCGTGGAGCCGGACATCATGACGATGGGCAAGGCGCTCGGTGGCGGCGTGATGCCCCTGGGAGCGTTCATCGCGCGCCCCGAGGTCTGGTCGATCTTCGAGGAGAATCCCTACCTGCACACCTCGACATTCGGCGGCAATCCGATGGCCTGCGCGGCCGGTCTGGCGGCCCTCGACTTCGTCGAGGAGTACGACCTTTGCTCGGCCGCCGCGGAGCGAGGCGCGCAGATGAAGGGCGGCTTCGAGCGCATCGCCGCCGACCACGAGGACACGATCGAGGCCGTGCGCGGAGAAGGGCTTCTCATCGGCGTGCAGTTCAGCCACGAGGATATTGCCGGATTACTCATCGCCGCACTCGCGGGGCGCGGCATTCTTGCAGCCTACGGGCTGAACAACCCGGGAACCATCCGCTTCGAACCGCCGCTGATCATAACTGAGGAGCAGGTGGACGAGGTCATTGACGGCTTCGAGGGCGCACTGACCGGTGTCGCGGCAATGCTTGAGGAGTGAACCGAAGCAACTTGATGGACGGAGGCCGCAAGATGAGGAAACGGACAGTCGCAGTGTGCCTGGTCGGCGTCGCCGCACTTCTGCTCGTCCTCGGAGGCTGCCGACCGGACACGGCTCCGCCTGAGGTGGATGATGAGGGCGAAAGCGCCGAAGCGTCCCTCGAAGCGCCCGCCGAACCGGTCTCGGAGCGGAAGATCGTGACGCTGTGCTATCACTCGATGGCCGCCGAAAGCGGCTCCACGTATGAGATCGAGACCGCGGACTTCGAAGAGCAGCTTCAAGCCCTGGCTGATGACGGCTACGAGAGCGTGCTTCCCGCGCAGATCGCGGACTACCTCGAAGGCAAAGCCGACCTCCCCGACAGGTCCGTCTGCATCACCTTCGACGACGGGCCGGAGAGCGTGCTGACGGTCAGCAAGCCGCTGATGGACGAGCACGGCTTCGTGGGCGCGGCATTCCTGATCGCGGATTCGATCGGGGCCGAGGGTAAACTCACCTGGGACCAGGCTCGCGAGCTTGAGGCGGCGGGCTGGGAGATCGGCTCACACACATCCAGCCATCAGAAGCCCACGAAGGTCGGCGCGGAGGCATTGCGCGCAGAGCTTGAGGATTCCCGCGCGACGATCGCCGCTGAGATCGAAGGAGAGTGCGAGGCTCTCGCCTATCCCTTCGGGCTCTACGACGCGAGCGTCGTCGAACATACCCGTGATGCCGGCTACCGCATCGCGTTCACCATCGATCGGGGGCCGGCGGATCAGACGACCGACCCGATGCTGGTTCCCCGGCAGATGCTCGTGAACGGGAACTCGCTGAATACGTTCCGCGGCTGGCTCGCCCAGGAGAAGCTCCATCTCGAGGAGATCGAGCCGGCGGTTGGAGAGAGAGTGGGCGTGGACGCGACGGTCACCGCGCGACTTGGCGATGAGGACGTGCCCGTCGATGGCATGGAGATGTCGGTCAACGGCGCTCCGATCAGCTACGAGGGCAATCCGGAGACCGGCGAACTGACGATCTATCCGGAGTTGAACGCGGGTGCGAACAATCTGCGCGTGAATCACTACGGCAGCCCGCGACGCGAGATGTCATGGGTCATCGTGGCGGAGTAGTGAACGCCACAGGCCGGAGCGGGGTCCGGCCTCTCCAACGGCAAAGAATGACGGCGCGCTGAGGACTGAAGCGATGCGATCGAGGCTCGACCTGCCCGCACCCAGGGGCCAGCAGAGAATCAGGACCAGCAGCGTGTCACCCGCGGGCAAGCGCCGGCGCGAGCAGGCGCGGCGGCGCTCGTGGTGCTGCTGCTCGGCGATGCTGCTGGTTTCACTTGTGATCGCGATCATTGCGTTTCGCGGGCTGATCGGGAGCGCACTGACGAGGGAGGCTGAGCCTGAGCCGACGCAGGCTGCATTTCCCCTTGAGCTTGAGACGAGGCAGCCGGCATATCTGCGTTACCACCTCATCCCCGTCACAGTGTACACCAACGATGCGCAGGGCAATCCTCAGTCGGATGAGCCGCCGACGGTGGTGGTCAAGCGCGATGGGGAGATCGTTTCGACGATCGGCCACTACCCGGACCGGGTGAAGCTCGACTGGGATGCAGGCAAAGGCGCCTGGGTGGGCTACTGGCCGCCGGGCTGGAATCCCGAACCCGGGAGCTACCGCATAGAGGCGAAGGTCGCGCTGGATCCGGCGGAGTGGTCGTGGGAGGGCGCGCGGACCGCCGAGGAGAGAGAAGACGGGGACGCGATCGAGCCTGAGGGCGAGACCTGGGCCGTGTCAGAGGCGCAGTTCGAGCTTGTTGCCCGCGATCCGGCCGCGCTTGAGCCCGGCCTGTGCGCAGCCACCTGGGAGTTTGATTTCAAGGACACTTTCCGAGGTCCCGACGGGTCGCAGGGTGACTGGCGTAAGCTCTTCGACTGGGTGGAGTACGTGGGCGCCGATTCGCTGTGGTTCCGTGGTGCGGTCACGGAGGCGGTGGGCGCGCCCCTGACGCTCGAGGAGCCTTTCAAGCCGATCAACCTTCAGGCCATCCCCCGCCTCGGGGCGGAGGCGCACCGTCGCGGACTGAAGTTCGGGGCGTGGGCGGTCGCATACTCCACCTACCCGCGACAGAACATCGACAACAAGCCCGACTACGACTACGCGATCGACGTCTCGCGCTCCACAGGCGCGACCAGTGAACATAACTTTATCTCACTGCTTGACGACCGGCGAGTGGAACACCTCGAGCAGTTCTTCAAGCAGATGCAGGCGTCCGAACACGTGGACCACGTGGGCCTCGACTACATGCGCTCGGATCGTGGCGGCTACGAGATGACCGAGCGCTTCGCTCGCGAGATGCCGGTGGAACTGCCCGATGCGTGGGATGACTGGGATGCGAACCGCCGGATGCAGTGGATGGCCGTGAAGATCGAAAAGGATTGGCGCGCCAGCGGCGATCCGGACTTCTACGAGGCGTGGAACTGGTGGCGCGCGCACATCGGCGCTGGGATCGTGCGAAGGATCATCGACAAAAGCGAGGTGACGAAGCCGACGTGGATCTTCGTTCTCTCGTGGCTGCACGGCATCCAGCACGGGCAGGACCCGCTGATGTTCACCGACGCGGGCATCACGATGCTGGCGCCGATGCTTTACCAGGTGCCGGATCGCGCACATTTCGACACCCTGACGAAAAGCTGGCACAACTACATCGACGAGGGGCAGATCAACCTCGTCCCGGGCGACCAGGTGGACTTCTACTGGCATCAGAGCACGAAGGATCCGGCGGCGCCGGCGGAGATGTATGATCGCACCATCACCGCGCACACGCAGTTTATCAACGGCGGACACACGCAGGGCGCGTTCTGGCATGACATCAACCGGGCCGCCAGCCCCAGCAATCTCGGGCCTTACTCCGGGCGGGAGTGGGCGCTGGCGGGCGCGGCGGCATTCAGCACCGTGCGCGATTCGTGGAACGTCTACCCCCTGCGCGCGGAGCTTGAGGCACCCGACAGCGCACCGATCGCATCGCAGTTCACAGTGAAGGTGAAACTGACCAACCTCACGAATCAACCTGTGACGGGCGTGCGTATCTGGCTCGCCGACACGCCCCACATGGTCGGGGTCGGATGGAACGAGGGCGTCGAGGGACAGATGTTCGGCGAATCGTACACCGACGTCGGGACTGTCCCCGCGGGCGAGAGCGTGGAGGCTCCGGTGACGGTGCGCATCACGCAGGCGAATGCCGATCGGCTCAATGAGACGATGCTTGCACCCCGCATCACGTGGGATGAGGGCGAATTTGACGACCCCGTCCGCAACGAACTGCCGCGTATGATCGTGCTGATGAAGTACATAGAAGGGCGATGAGCGAACTTCGCGGGCCCGCACGCGCGTTGGCCCCCGGAGGTTCGCCGCAGGAAAGGGTATCCGCAATGAAGCTTTCAATCATCTCCGACGAAATCTCCCGCGACCCGATGACCGCCGCCGAGATCGCCGCGGAATGGGGTATCCCCCACCTCGAACTGCGCATGTTCTACGGCACGCGCGCCCCGCGCAACATGACCGCCGGTGACATCGAACTGGTTGGAAAGGCCGCGGCCACGTTCGGCCTCGACGTCCCTTCGATCTCACCGGGGCTTTTCAAGATCCGCCTTGATGACGAGCAGATCGAGGAGCATCGCGGTGAACTGCGCATCGAGTGTCTTGACATGTGCGAGATGCTCGGCGCGTCGATGATGGTCGTCTTCCCGCACATTCGCGAGGCGGAGGAGCAGCCTGACGACGCCTGGCCGGACGTGGTCGTTGAGGACCTGAGGGAAACCGCCGATCTCGCCGCCGAGCGTGGCATCAGCGTGGCGCTGGAGACGGAGAAGCCGTGCTACGGCGCCTCCGGGCAGTCGATGGCGAAACTGCTCGATGAGATCGACAGGCCCAACTGCGGCGCCAACTGGGACCCGCAGAATCACTTCGCGTACAACGGCGAGAGCTTCCGACCCGGCTACGAAGCGCTGGGCGATCGGATCATCCACGTGCACGTGAAGGACGCGCTGATCGACGAGGACGGCAAGCGACGCACAGTGCCCCCGGGGCAGGGCGAGGTCGACTGGCAGGGGCAGATCGCCGCGCTGGTGGAGGACGGGTACGACGGCATGATGGTGATCGAGACGCACTTCGCGCCGAAGGTTGCCGCGAGCAGCGCGTGCGCCGAGTCGCTCATCGCACTGCTTGCAGATGCAGGTGAGGCCGTCGAATGAACATTCGCAAACTGCTGGGGCTGGAGCCGAAGCCCGTGACCATCGAGGAGGAGCCCACGCCGGTGGGAGATGATGCATTCACCGACGTGGCGCCTTACTACGATGAGTTGATGGCGTCGGTGCCTTACAAGAGTTGGGTGGACTACGTCGAGGCGATCCTCCGCCGACTGGAGTACGAGCCGCGCGAGGTGCTCGACCTGTGCTGCGGCACCGGCCAGGTCGGCGCTGAGATGCTCCGCCGCGGATACGACGTCGTCGGCGCGGACATCGCCGAGCGGATGGTGCGCAAGTGCTACGAGCGCGAACCCCCACTGCCGGCGGTGGTGATGGACGCCACGCAGCCGGGCCTGGGCGGGGACAGCCTCGATCTCGTGGTCGCGCTCTACGACAGTCTCAATTACATCGTGGACCCGGCCGGGCTCCAGCGATGCTTCGAGGGCGTCTCCCGCGCTCTGCGTCCCGGTGGCCTGATGATCTTCGACATGAACACCGAGCGGGCGCTGCGCATCGGGCTCTTCACGCAGAACAATACGAACTCGACCGAGCCACTGGAGTACCGCTGGAAGTCGCACTGGGACGACGAGCGCAAGCTGTGCAGGGTGGACATGAGTTTCCGCTGGCGCGGCCCGGGCGAGAAGGTCGAGTTCGCCGAGACGCATTACGAGCGCGCCTACGAGGAGGACGAGGTGCGGGAAATGCTCGCGCGGGCGGGGATGGAGACGGTGCACGTGTTCGACGCGTACACGTTCCACGAACCGGGCGTGTTCAGCAACCGCGTCTACTACGTCGCGCGCGCACTGAAGGTGGAGTGAGAGAGATGCGGACAGCAGCCAGACTGAGGGGCGCCGCGACTGCGGTTTGTCGTTCGG
>JBKHFA010000131.1:0-10061 GCA_046540615.1 Armatimonadota bacterium
CCCGCGGGCTTCTCCAGCGCGATGTGCTTGCCCGCCTGCGCCGCGGCGATCGCGTCCGACGCGTGGAGAAAGTTCGGCGTGGTCACCGAGACGATGTCCACCGCATCATCGCCGAGCAATTCGTCGTAGTCGGCGTAGATGCGGCAGGTGAGGCCAAGTTCCGCCACGAGCTTTTCAGCGCTTGAGCGCGTGCGACTGGTGACGCCCACGATGCGCGTGTGCGGATTCGTCATGTATGCCTTCGCATGCTCGTAAGCCACCGCGCCGCAGGCGTTGATCGCCGCGCCGAGCGTCTCCGTCATCGTCGTTTCCTCCGAACGCACGTCACTCCCCGTCCAGCGCTCCCGCATGCCGACCGGCCGCCGGATCGCCCGCCGCATGGACGCGTCCGCCCCCGTCGATGGTGAGCATCACGGGCATTCCGATGGCGTCCTCGGCCTCCGACAGCGTATGTCCGCGCCCGGCCAGGTCCCTCCGGACGCCCTCCCCGATGCCCGCGTCCACCTGCAGGCTCCCGGGCGCCTTGAACGCCTGGGCGCGGTCGGGGTTTGAGTCGAACGAGTTCTCCATGTGATCGGTGGAAAAACGCGGAGCCGTCACGGCCTCCGCCGGACTCATCCCGAACTCCACGAGATTGAGCAGCACATTGAGGGTCGTCTGATCCTGCAGATCGCCGCCCGCGACGCTGATCGCGGCGACCGGATGCCCTTCGCGCGTGACGAGCGTCGGGGTGAGGGTCAGGCGCGGCCGCTTCCCCGGCTCAATGCAGTTCGGGTGCCCGGGCATCGTGTTCAGGCAGCGCAGCCGGTTCCCCTGAGTGACCCCGGTGCGCGGGTCGGGGCGATTGCCGACGAGATTGCAACTCGGCGTCGCCGCCACCACGTTCCCCCACCGGTCTGACACGACGCAGGTCGTCGTGTCAGAGATCGGTGTGCGGACCTCGTTCTCCTCGGGTCCCTCTTCGCCGGAGAGCGGGTGCATCGTGTAAGGGTCGCCCGGCCAGCGCTGCGTCGAGGCATGGGCCGTGTCAATCAGGCTGCGCCGCATGATCGTGTACTCGTCGCTCAGCAGGCGCGGGAGTGGCACGCCGCTGAACTCCGGATCGGCGTAGAACTCGTCGCGATCGGCGTAGGCCAGCTTCATCGCCTCGGTCACGAGGTGCACGTAGTCCGCGGAGAGATGCTCCATCGAGGCGAGATTCGCGCCCTCCAGCAGCCTCAAAGTCTGCGCGAGCACCGGGCCCTGTGTCCACGGCCCGCACTTGTGCACCGTCAGTCCGCGGTAGTCCACCGCGACCGGCTCCTCGATGGTCGTCAGATGGGCCGCGAGGTCCTCCGAGGTCAGCGGCGAGCCGACCTCCTCGTACCACTCGACCAGTTCCACCGCGATGTCGCCCCAGTAGAAGCGGTTGCGCGCGCTCTGCAGCTTCTCCTCGCGCGATCCCGGCGTGATACGCTCCGCCTCAGTGAGCCGTCGGAGGGTCCGCGCCAGCCGCCCGTGCCAGTCCTTCTCACCGGCTTCGAGCAGTTCCATCGTCGGCGCGACAACCCGCTCGAAGCTCATCGTGCCGAAGGTCATCAGCGCCGTCAGGCACAGGTGCGGCGCGCCGGGCACGGGCATCGCAAGGTAGCTGCCGTCAACGGGGATGCCCTCGGCGTAGAAATCCGCGATGGCTCCGGCATCCAGCGGTGCGCGACCGACCCCGCTGAGCACGCGCACTCGCCGCGAACCTGCCGCGTACACCATCAGCGGCACCTCACCGCCGATGGCAAAGAGGCCGTAGTCGGTGACCGCGAGTGCGAGGATGGTCGCCACCGCGGCGTCGACCGCGTTGCCACCATCCCCGAGGATGCGCAATCCCGCTCCCACGGACGCGGGACCGCCCGCCGCGACCGCTCCATCCCTGCCTGATGCCTGCCAGCCGATCTGCTCTGTCATGACGGGGAGCTCCTTGCATGCACATCGGTGCGTAAATGTCGGTGCGTGAAGTCAGTTCGTGGGCTCTGAGGGGCTGACACGCTGAACCTCGACGACGAACCCATCATCCTCCACCGAGACCAGCAGGTAGTGGTGGAAGCCACCGTTCTCCGGCTCCACGTAAGGCTTCGCTCCGGCCCCGCCGGTGATGAAGTAGTGTATCCCATCCCGCTCCTGGTGGTGGTAAAGGTGCTCGTGACCGTGGAAGACCGCGTTTACGCCGCTTTCCACGAAAAGCGCGTGCAACGCGTCCCGCTCTTTCGGATGCTTGTCCAGCGAGTAGCCGATGTTCCCGTCCACCGGAAAGAGCGGCCGGTGCATCGCAACAAACGTGAACTTCGCATCCCGCGCATCCGCAAGATCCTGCTTGAGCCACTCAAGCTGCTTGCCGGTCACTCGCGCGTCCGCGCCGATCGTCTCGGAGTCGAGGACGACGAAGTGACAGCCCTGGTAGTCGAATGAAAAGTAAAGCCTGTCGAAATGCTCGCAGAATATCTCGGCATTGCGGCGCACGCCGCTGATGTCATGATTGCCCGGGGCCAGTGCGACGGGAATCTCGCGCATCGCCTGCAGCGGCGCGAGGGCGGTGAAGAAGTTGTTCCACTGCCGGCGCACCGTCGCCTGATTGCTCGACCCGTCAATGTAATCCCCCGCGCCGATCACGAACGCGACATCGCTCCGCCCGACCCGTGTCGCAATCTCGACTAACTCCGGAGTGAACTGCCGCCCGTAGGGCTGCGCATCGGCGAAGACCGCGAAGGTGAAAAGCTGCTCCCGCAGATCCTCCCGCGCCTCATCACGCTCCACGTCCTGCCCGGGCGCCTCATGCTGCGGCACTTCAAGCTGTGCCGGCAGCAGCGAAGCCGCCAGCAGCACAATGACCCACGCAACCACGATTGTCCGCAGTGTCTTCATTGCTCTCACCGCTGCCGATCGCCGAATTTCGGTCGCCATCAGACGACGGGCCGCTCACGTCGTGTGTCATCCGCGGAACCGGGGACCGACCACCCGCGACTTAGAACACCTTCGCAATCTCATCCTGATCGTAACGCGGAAGGTCATGCCAGTTGAGCCCGCGGCGGATCTTCACGCCCTGGTCCTGCTCGACCACTTCGCCGATCTCGGCGCACTCGATCCCCTCGTCGCGGATGGCCTGCGCGATCGCGTCCGCGTCGTCAGGGGCCACCGACAGCAGGAGCGAGCCGGAGGCAATCAGTCCCAGCGGCTCAAGGTCGAGCACGTCGCAGAAAGCCAGCGTCTCCGGGAAGAGCGGAATGTCCTCGAACGCCACCGCGATGCCGGTCTCGCTGGCCATCGCGAGTTCGTGCAACCCCGTCGCCACGCCGCCCTCAGTCGGATCGTGCATCGCATGCACATCGCCCGCCTGCACGGCGGTGCGCGCCTCGCGCAGGACGTTGATGCCCGGAGCGTGCAGAAAGTCCCTCGCGCGCTCGACGCTCTCGGTGTCGATCCCCGCGTCGGTCAGGCGGTCGCCCACCTCGCGCGCGATGATCGAGGTCCCCTCGACGGAGACGCGCTTGGTCAGAAGAAGCCGATCGCCCACCTGCGCGCCGTCACTGGTCACAAGCTTGTCCTTGCCCACCTCGCCGAGCATAAAGCCCACCAGGATCGGGCGGTCGAGGTCATACGTGACTTCCGTGTGCCCGCCCACCAGCGCGATGCCAAGATCGGTGCAGGCGGCGTCTATCTGCTCGAAGATGGTGCTCACGAGCGCATCGTCGGATTGCTCGTCGGGGAGCAGCAGCGTCGCCAGGAACCACAGCGGCACGCCCCCGGAGGTGGCGACATCATTCGTGTTCACGGAGACCGCGTAGTGGCCGATCTCATCGGTGGCGAATGTGATCGGATCGGTCTTCGCGATGAGGTAGCTGTCACCCTCGCCCCACTCCAGCACCGTCACGTCGCGCCCGATGTCCGGGCCGACGATGACGCGCGGATCATCGATGTGCAGGTTGCCCAGCAGCTTTGCGAGGAACTCCGGCTCCAGCTTCCCGACCGGCAGTCGGTGCTCCATCTACCCGGGTTCCTCTCCGAGGCAGAGCACGTCGGTCAGCTCTGCGGCGGACTCCAGCACCAGGTGGGCGCCTGCCTCGTCGAACTGCACGCGCGTGGTCTTCGCGGTGAGCACGCCGGCCGTCCACGTGCCGGCCGCGTGGCCGACCTCGATGTCGGTGATGTGATCGCCGACCATCAGTGCATCCTCGGGGGCGACCTCCAGCGCATCGAGCGCTTCATGCAGGTGACCGGGGTGGGGTTTGACGCGCTCCACGTCATCGCGCGTGAGAAGGACCTCGTGGTGGAGAGGATGGCGACTGAAGACCGACTGCACTCCCGCGCGGCAGTTGCGGGTGACGATCCCCACGCGGAGCCCGCACTCGCGCAGGCGCTCGAGCGTCTCGGGCACGCGCGGGAAAGGCGATGCGACCGACGTGAAGACCAACTCCACCTCCCGCATCGCCTTCGCGGTTTCCTCGCGGAAACGCTCGCGGTCGGCCTCGTCGGAGAGCATCTCGACGGCGTCCTCGACGATCTCGAGGATGTAACGCCTCTCATCGAGGTGGTCGCTCAGTCCCCAGCGGTCGGCGACTTCGAGTACTCTCTGCCGCATGAGGGCGAAGTCGATGTCGGTCTCGGCGAGGGTGCCGTCAAAGTCGAAGATGGCCGCGCGAATCGCGGCGGGGTCAAACTGCGCCGTCTGAAGAATTTTCGCCTGCTCTCTCATATCATTACGTGATGAAGATCGGCGACGCCCACGCCATCTCTCCGTCCGCCTGTGTGACCCTGAGGTAGTAAAAGTCGCCGGGCGCCGCCCCCGTGTTGTCGTAGAGCTGTCCGGTCAGTTCGCTGTCGTCCGATGAGACGCTGTCGATCTCACCATTGTTCTTCACAAGCTCGCACCGCGCGATCGCCGCGGTGCCGATGATCTCCGCGTTGAACTCCACTGTGCTCGCAAGCTCGTCCGCCGCGACCTCCCCGCCCATGGGCGTCTCCCCGAGCATGAAGCGCACAATGATCCTCGCGCCGGTGGTCGCGTAGCAGCGACGGGCGCGGAGGGCGTCGAAGATTCCGTCGCGCGTAAAGCTCTCAGCCCAGACCCCGGTGATGCCCGGCGGCGCGAGGAAGTCAGTCTCCGAGATTACGTGCGGGCCGTGGACCAGAGGTCGGGCCGGTCGACCGTCGTGCGACTCCGATCCGCCGGTGAAGCCGAAGCGGTAGCCACGGGCAAGGCCGTCCTGCAGGTGATGCCCGCGCGCCTCTCCGGTGCTGAAGTATCCGCCCGATGCGAGATAGTCGATCGGCCAGGGCTCACCCGTCTTCTCCGAACTGCCCCAGATGCTGAATATCTCGCAGCAGCGTTCAAGCTCGGGATCGGTGTAATCCCAGTTCATCCACGTGTTGCCGCCACCCCGCGCCGTGTGGTGCGGCACTGAGAGCACGTCCGCGACAGGCACTGTCCTCCTGAGCGCTTCAAAGAGCCCCTGTGCGGTCGTCGTGCCCGGATCGTGGCAACGCAAGAGCGGCATCGGCTCAACACCGCGCGCGCGGCTGCGGCGGTAGATCACGTGGCGGTGACCGTAGTTTCCGGCCATGCTCCGCGAATCGCCCCACTCGTAGCCGGGGAAAGCCACGAAGCGACCGTCCTCATTGAGCTTCCTGTGCGCCTCGATCGTCTCCAGCCACTCGGCGTCGGTCAGCTTCAGGTCGTGGTCTGAGACCGTCGCGAAGTGAATCGCCGCGACGTCCCGCGCCCACGTCAGCGCCGCCTCGACCGTCGGCGGACCCATCAGCATGTCGGCGTCGCTGATCAGCGCCTGCGCCCGCCGCTCGCGAATGTGCGAGTGAATGTCGCCCCAGTAGAGCGATCGCGCGGGCTCCTCGCCGGTGACCTGCAGCGGGTCGGAGACTGCGCGGAGGTTCCCGTCAAGCAGCGCCTCGACGCGGTACACGCCCGGCTCAGCGATCGTGATCTGCCCGTCGCCGAGCCCATCCTCGACGCTGACTTCCCCGGCCTTCGAGTGGCCGTGCGGGCCCATCAGCACGATGACCGCGGTGCCCGTGCCATCGGTGGCGGTGGCGCCGACCGCGTTGCGCGCCTGGACGGTGACCCGGACGGGCTGCCCGGTGACCGCGGTGCTGTCGGTCGCGACCCGGAGTGATGCGACCTCCGGGTCGATGAGCCTCTCCACGACCTCCGGCAGCGAGCGTGCGTCACGCGTCATTGAGCGTCCTCCGCCGCCTCAAGCTGCTCTTCGAGTTGCTGGAGCATCTCCGACTGCTGCTGCTTGAGATCGAGGTAGGTCTGGAAGTCACCCTCAGCCTGTGCCCGCGCGGCCTCCTGATCGAGGCGGAGCACTTCGTTGAGCACGGAGCGCGACTCCTCGATCGTCTCCATGCTCACGGCCTCGTCCGGCGCGACAACCGGTTCTTCGGTCGGTTCCTCAGCCGGCTCCTCGGCAGGCTCGGACTCCACGGGTCTCTCCACGTCAGGCGTCGGTCCTTCGAGGACCTCTGCCTCCTCGATCGGCGACTCCACATCGACAGGAATGTCGATCTTCCCGAAGAGCGCCTCAAGCGCCGCCTCGAGTGAGGCTCCCCAGGCGATGTTGTCGCCGTAGGCGAGGATCACGCGCCGCATCTCCGGAAGACCGGTGTCCTCGGCTTCGAGGTAGAGCGGCTCGACGTAAAGCAGCGAATCCTCGAAGGGGATCACGAGCAGGTTCCCTCGGATCACATTCGACCCGGCCTGGCTCCAGAGGGTGATCTGCGAAGATATCTCCGCATTCTGACTGATCCGAGACTCGATCTGCCACGGGCCGTAGACCGTCTTGCGCGGGAAGTTGTAGACGATCAACTCACCGTAGTTTGGTTCATCACAGCGAGCCGCCATCCACGCCACCATCACGCGTTCCTCCTGGCCCGCCAGGACCAGCGGCATCATCAGCAGGAACTCCGGCTTATCCATGCCCGGAAGCTGCATGACGACGTAGTACGCCTCCATCTGGCGACGTCCGTAGGAGTAGATCTCCGGCGGAATCGCCCAACGGTCCTCACCCTGGTAGAAGACCTGCGGGTCCTTCATGTGGTAACTGGCGTAGGCGCCCATTTGCACCGCGAACATGAACTGCGGGTAGCGGATATGCTCGCGCATGTCCGGCGCCATCTCGTCCATCGGCTTGAGAAGGCTCGGGAATATCTTGTCGAAGCACTGGATCACCGGGTCATCGGGATCCGCGATATAATACTCGGGAATCCCGTCGTAGGCGTCCACGACAACCTTCACTGAATTGCGGAAGTAGTTCCCCAGCGGCGGCAGGCGGCGCATGCCGAGCTGCTGCAACGGATGGGAGTAGGGGTACTTGTTCGAGATCGTGTACGCGTCGTTGATCCACTTGAGTGTGCCATCATCGGCCACGACGAGATAAGGGTCGGGATCGTAGCGCAGGAACGGCGCCACATCCATCAGACGCTCGGGCAACGTGCGGTTGAGCTGGATGCGGCTTTCCGCAGTCGTCCGATCCGTGAATATGATGCCAAGGTCCCGGAAGCGCGCGGCGAACGCGACCCGCCGGAAGAAGCTGGTGAGCGCGACACCCCCGCGGCCGGTGTAGTTGTGATAGACGTTGTCGATGGTGCCCTCGCCCTCGTCGCCACGACGCGAGTACGCAAGCTCGGGCTCGCGGCTGTTGGCGATGACGAACTCCTGGGTGGCGATGTCGCCCGGCACACCGCCGGTGCCCGGACGCGGCGCATTCGGGCCGGTCCGCGTGTCACCGGGCCCACCGCCCGGCCCCTCACTTTCACCCGGCGCCGGCGCCTGCTCCTCGCGGGTCCGCAGGGGCTCTTCCTCCGGACTCGTGAACTCGATCAGGCGCGGGCCGACGCTTGCCGTGTAATACACGTTCGGCCGCGTGACTTCAATCTCAGGCTGCGTGGCCTGCGGCGGAAGATCGCCCACCCAGTAGTGCGGCAGCCCCTCCGTCGTGAGTTCATTGACAGGAGCCATCGCGATGCCGTAGCCGTGTGTGTAAAGCAGGTGCCGGTTCGTCCACTGCCTCGCGCCCGGGATCTTGTCCGCGTTTATCTGCCTCGGCGCAAGCATTACCTGGCGGAGCCGGCCGTCCACCGTGTAGCGGTCAACGTCCACATCCGGGAAGTCGTAGTACGCTCGAATCGCCTGCTCCTGGTTGAAGGTGCGCTGCAGAGGTCGATGGTCCCACAGTCGAATGTTCTCGATTGAATTCCAGTTGTCCCTGATGGTCTCAGCATCGAGATCTTCCGCCACTGTGAAGATACTGTCGCTGACCTGGTGGGTCTTGTACGCGAAGTTCGTGGCCTCGATGTTGTTCTCAATGTAGGGCCGCTCCATCTCAAGCTCGTTCGGAGCGACGACCAGTCTCTGCATCGCCAGCGGGTAGACCGTCCCACCGAGTACCGACAGCAGGATCAGCGCCCCGATCGCGCCGGCGGGAAGCTTGTAGTTGCGCGTCTTGATCGCGACCAGCGCGATGATCGCGCAGACAAGAGACGCTGCCATCAGGATGTAGAGCACCGGCAGGCGCGCGTGGATATCCACCCAGCCGGGGCCCCCGACGAATGCGCCGGACTTCTTGCTGAAGAGCAGATCATACTGGTCGAGGCGGTAGCTGTAGATCTTCACCAGCAGCGCGGCGGCCAGCAGACCGAGAGCGTGAGCCCGAGCCCGCGGGATCGCCTGCACCGTATTCCCGACCAGGCGAATTGCCTCCTGGTAGAGATGCACGATGACGCTGAATACGAACGTGGCGATGAGGGTGTAGAAAAGCGAACTCCACATGTATTCGATGAAGCGGAGCTTGAATACGTAGAAGCCCGAGTCTTTCTCGAAGATCGGATCGGTGCGGTCAAAAGGCACCGCGTTGGCGAACTGCAGCCAGTCAACCCAGTGGGCGCTTGCCACAACCGCCGCCATCAATCCACCCACCAGCGCGAAGATCAGCAGGGCCCTGTCGGCGTACTGCTCGATCTGCTCGCGCTCCTCCTCGGGGAGAAGTCGCCTGCCGATGAACGTCACATCGCCGGGCAGGGGCCTGCGCGCAAAACGAAGATTGGCGTAGAGGAACACGAAGAACAACACGCCCACGACAAGCCCGAGCACGACCTTGGTGAAGAACATCGTGCTCCAGACCGGAGCCTGATCCAGTGACGCGAACCACAGATAGTCCGTGTAAACGGTCAGGCCCTTGAGTATCAGGATGAATGCGACAACGACGCCAAAGAGATATGCCAGCCAGCGATTGGATGTGGTCACCTGAGACGTCCTCCGATTCCTTCGTGGCAGACCGACCTGCGCCGGTCAGGGTTTGCAGAAGCGTGCGTGCGGAACATTGATGGGCTGAACTCGCCTCCGGGGGACTGTCCCCCCGTGAGCATTACTCAAGGTCTTCTTCGCCAAGGTCGATGCCACCAAGCAGGTCCTTGAACTTCTCAAGGTCCTGCTCGTCATGCTCGACGGTCTCATCGATGACCTGGGCCTTTGCAAGGACGTCATCGGCGACGAAGATCGGCGCCCCGGCGCGCAGGGCCACCGCGATGGCATCCGACGGCCGTGAGTCGATCTCCAGCGTCTCGCCGTCGCGCTCGAGGTACATCAGCGCGAAGAACGTTCCCTCCGCGAGCTTCGTGACTTCGATCCGCTTGAGTTCGCTGCCGGTCTGATCGATGACCGAAAGCAGCAGGTCGTGGGTCAGAGGGCGCCCGATGTCCTCCCCGCTGATCGCCATCGCAATCGACTGCGCCTCAAAGAGGCCGATCATGATCGGCAGGAGCCGCCGCTCCTCGTCATCAGCGAGAATCACCAGTGCCTGGCGCGTTGGGTCGATGCCCACCCGCTGAACTGTCATCTCAACCATCGTCTTTCGCGCCTCCTCGGGGCACCGGCGGAGCCCTACCCTTTCTGAGTGCTCGACCGCGGCCCCCGACTGCGCCGCGATGCGACTTCCTGTCGCACTGAAAATTCAGCGGTCTCTCCCCTCATCGACCGCCGTAAACCAAAGCCTATCACAGGCCTCACGTGGAAGTCAAAC
>JBKHFA010000132.1:0-10055 GCA_046540615.1 Armatimonadota bacterium
GAGCGTCGTTTGCGAGCGACGCGCAGTCGCCTGACCGGCCCGCCGTTCTTGCCGCCCTTGCGATCGCACCCCGCCTGAGAACTGCCACGCCGTTGCCGTTGTCGTCGCCGTCGCCGTTCCTCGTCCACGCTTCCCCCGTTCATTCACACAAGGTTAATCCGCACTCTCTGGACGCCGCGCCCCGGCCCGTCTATCATATAAGCTACGTTCACAAACCACCGCACCGGAGGAGTGAATTCCCAATGTCACGGCGAACCCACGGCTTCACCCTCATCGAATTGCTCGTTGTCATCGCTATCATTGCGATACTCGCGGCAATCCTGTTCCCCGTCTTTGCGCGGGCGCGCGAGAAGGCCCGCCAGTCAAGCTGTCTGAGCAATCTCAAACAAATCGCCACCGCGACCCTCATGTACGCCCAGGACTACGACGAGACGATGCCTCGCTATCTCCACTCAGGCATCAACATGACCGCACAGACCGCGATCCAGCCCTACATGGCCAACGAGCAGATCTGGGTCTGCCCCTCGGGCTCGGCCCCCTACTACTACTACTGGGACAACCCCAGCGGCACCGGCGCCGTCACCGGCATCGAAGGCTCCTACGGCTACAACCACCACCTCAACGCCGCACAACTTGCCGTCATCCGGCAACCCGCCGAGACCGGCGTCTGGGCCGACTGTCAGGACCGCCTTGTGATCCTCTACGAAAACAGCCTCTACCGCACGGTAGACCGTCACAACGGCGGCGGGAACATGGCCTACGTCGATGGACATGCCAAGTGGCAGAACTGCGACTACCTCTACTGCCAGCGCTCGGTGAGTTCCCGCACCGCACCGTGGGATAACCACTGACCCCTCTGCTCGCGCATCGAAGGCAGACACAGAGAAGCTGACGCACCTCCCAAATCCACAGCGGCCGCGAATCCCGCAACAATCGCGGCCGCTTGCGCGTACGACACACTGAGAGCCAGGGCGATTCGAGATTCCGAATCACCGGGCGAGCGTCTACATAAACTTAATCCACACTCTCTGGACGCCGCGCCCCACCCGTCTTATCATCTAAGCTACGCTCACAAACCACCGCACTGGAGGAGTGAATACCCAGTGTCACGGCGAACCCACGGCTTCACCCTCATCGAATTGCTCGTTGTCATTGCCATCATCGCCATCCTCGCGGCGATCCTCTTCCCGGTCTTCGCCCGCGCGCGGGAGAAAGCGCGACAGGCGAGTTGTCAGAGCAACCTCAAGCAGATTGGCCTCTCCACCATCATGTACGCCCAGGACTACGACGAGACCCTGCCACCGATTCTCATGCAGTCGGGCGAGAACATGTACGCGGTCAATGAGATACTCCACCCCTACGTGAAGAACGAGCAGCTCTGGATCTGCCCCAGCGATGGCGAGGGCGCGGTGGAAACCACGGAGGTCGGCGCCGCGATGGACATCAGTTACAGCGGCAACACGACCACGATGAAGTGGCTCCTGCCCGCTTACGGGTTGACCACCCCACCGCTCACACTCGGCGCCGTCCATCTGCCCAGCGAATGTGCGCTCTTCTGGGACGCCCGATCCGCCGGCACCTCTTTCCCCGACGACTTCGACCTGATCGTCACCTACCGGCACAATGAGATGGCCAACGTCGTATACCACGACGGCCATGCGAAAGCCGGCACGGACATGGGCGACGATCTCAGCACCAACCCCTCGTAAGCGCCTTGCAGCGATCATCATTGTGGCGGCCGCGACCTCCACCTCAAGCCGCGGCCGTCTGCATGTACCGGGAGCCCCGGGAGGTGCCCTCAGACACACTCGCGAACCTCCGGGCAAGGAGGAACGCGCAATCATGAAAAGCGCTCTGCCGCTCGTCCTCATGCTCCTCACAGCGGTCGCTCTCCACGCTCAGGAGCCCCCCGGCCCCGATCTTCCGCTGATCGGCGAGAACCTCATCGAGAACGGCTCATTCGAGCGCAGTCCTCTCGGGCCGGTCCCGCCAGGCGACGTCCCCGAGGGCTGGTGGCGCGAGGCATACGGCGCCCGCGACGGACAACTCGCAATCGTCGAAGACGCCGCTCCCGGCCAGGGGCACAAATCAGTGCAGGTCACCAACACCGAGGACAACAACAAGTCCGGCCTGCACGGCCCGCTTGTCGAGATCGACCCCACGCAGGCGTACATTCAGTTCGGCTGGATGAAGATTGGCGACGATTCCGAGGGCCCCGGCCTCTCCTACGGCCGTCAGTGGCTCACCGCCGATGAAGAGGGCGCCGACCAGCAGCACTCCCGCAGTTACAATTACACTCCCAGGCCCGAGCCGATCCCCGGCGACTGGCAATACACCGAGCAGCTTCTCCTCCCCGACCCGAACCCCGATGACGGCAAATTCAGCGCCGGTCAGATCCCCGCCAATGCCCGCTACCTGCGGATCTGGGCGCTCGCGTACAACTGGGTCGGCACGGGATACTTCGACGGCCTCGGACTCTACCGCGTGGATTACGCCTCGATGGCGCGCAGGGAGATACTCGGTGCGATCGATGAGGCCGAGGCCCCGGAGATTCGCGCCGAAATCGAGGCCGAGCTGAAGGACCTCCCGCAGACGTCCGAACTGCGCCCCCGCGCAACCGAGCTGCTTGGAGAACTGGCGAGGATCGAGCGCGAAGCCCTGCAGGACGAGCAGCGCCATGTCAACGACTGGATCGCCGACGAAGAGCGCACTCCGAAGCTGCTGGACCAGATGGAATCGCTGCGCTGGGAACTCAAGATCGAAGCCCTCCTGCGGACCGAGGCGTAGCTGGTCCGCACAGGCAATTCGAAGGGATGGCGGATCACATGACACGAACTGCGATTGCGTCACTGCTGGCCACGCTCGTAGCCTGCGGCGCGTGCTTTGCCGAGGAGATGCATTCGGTGCAGCCGGCCGTGGGCGCGGTCTGTCTCACGACTGATGGCCCGATCACTATCGACGGTGATCTCTCCGACCCCGCGTGGGAGCGCGCGATGGTCGTCAGCGGCTTCCGCATCTCCGCGCTGGAGCAGCTTGCGCCCAATCAGACGGAGTTCATGGTCCTGCGCGACGAGGACACCCTTTACTTCGGCATCCGCTCCCACGAGGAGAACATGGAGGGACTCAAAGAGACAGTCACCATGCGCGACGGCTCCGTCTGGCACGATGACGTCGTGGAGTTGTTCTTCGACATCGATCACGATCATGAAGACTTCTACCAGTTGATGGCAAACCCGCTTGGAACTCGCTTCGACGCGAAGTCCGACGCGCGCACATGGGACGCGCACTGGCAGGTCGCCACCTCGAAGGAAGAGAATGCGTGGCTGATGGAGGTTGCGATCCCCTTCGCTTCGCTCGAGACGCAGCCGCCGGATCCCGGTGATCTCTGGGGCCTCAACGTCTGCCGCGAGCGACAGGCCGGACGCGCCACCTCGCTGCACAACTGGGCCAACGTGCAGGGCAACTTCCGGCGCCCCTGGCTCTTCGGCCACCTCTACTTCGCCGGCGAGACATTTGACCTGACCGACGATCTCGCCCGCGACCTCCATGCGGCGGTCGAGGTCCCGCTGGAGATGTACCTTGACGGCCGCATCGCGCTCGTGACGGAAGAGGGCGTCGAGAGCAGCAGAAGCTACGAGGAGATGCTTGCGGCAACGTTCAACACGGCGGACCAGTTGCGCGAGTTGCACGCCGAGCTTGCTGAGACCTTCGAGCAGACACCCGACGCCCCCCACCACGATGAGTTCGCGCCGCTGGACGCGCGCTTCCGCGAACTCCGGCAGCTTGCGACCGGCGAGGGCGAGGTCTCGGCCGCACAGTGGGCAACGCAGACAATTCAGATCGACAGGCTGCAGACCGAACTGCACGAGCTGAAGTGGAAGGTCCGGATCGCACTGCTGCTGCGGGACGCGTAAGCGAGAGCGGCTGGCCGCATTTCATTCGGAGGGGCCGCCGCGCCGCTGTCGTGTGAGGACCCGCAAGGGACCTCAGTCGCCTGACCGGACCGCTTTTTGCCCGGCACTCAGGCAGACCGCACGCCGCGCTCTGGACGGTGGCGCAGGCGCACCCGAAAGGAAGAGCCCGTCATGAAGCTGTCACGCACCGCCCTGTGCATCGTCGCGATCACCCTCATCACCCTGCCGGGGTCCGCTCAGGACTGGTGGCATACCGAGGAACTGGTGGAAGCCGACCACGTGTACTCGATGGACTACGTTACCCCGCACGTCGAGTGGGCGAAGCCGCTGCCGGGCGGCCCGATCGACGCCCTCTTCTTCGTGCGCGCAAAGGGCATCGGCGCCCGTGAGATCGCGGAGATGGCTCAGCGCCTGCAGATCCGGCCGCGCATCGTGTACTACGAGGACGCCGGCGACATCGTAGCCGGCGGCGAGCCGGGGATGGATCGCGCGCTGGGGTTGATCAAGGACGGCGCCGATCTCTTCGTGTTCGCCGATGTGCCTTTCGACGGCCTCACGCGCGAGGCGCAGTATCATCTCCTCGAGCAGGTCGTCCGCGATGGCTCCGGCCTTGTCGCGGTCTCGAAGCTGCCGGAGATCGCGTTCACGGCCGAGCGCATCATCGACGACCCGCTCCCCGCTGAACTCGCCACCCGCTTCCCGCTGGCGTCCCTCTCGCGAGGACGCTATCTCGCCGGCGCATTCAAGCTGCAGGACCCGACGGATGCCCAACTTGCCGAAAGCATCATCACGCGCTACCGCCTCGGCGAGGGCCGGGCGCTGGCATTCCGCTATCCCGGCGGCGCCACGGCCCTGACACCACGCCTCGCCTTCAGCTTCTCCTCCCTCGACGAGTATGAGTACTGGGCGGGCTTCGCCGCCAACGCGCTGAGGTGGGCGGCAGGGCGCGACTCGGAGGTCGCGTTCACCGACCGTCCCGAAGGCCCCGTGCCCCTTCACCGCGACGACCTGCCGGACCAACTCTCGGTCGCAGTCCGCAGCGATCTGCCGGGGACCGCGCCGCTCACCGTCACCACCACGCTCAAGCGCGCGGATGGACATCGGGTGGACCTCGACGTCTCCACGCTGCAATGCGCGCAGGGCGACACGGTGCGGGCGCTGCCGACGATCCCGCGTCTCCCCGCGGGTGATCACTGGATGGAGGTCGTGGTCACAAGCCCCCGCGGCGTGGAGGCTTTCGGCGCGCAAACGATCAGCGTCACATCGGCGCGTGGGGTCGAGAGTGTCGCTCTGGCGACCGACTTCGTGGAGGCCGGCGAGACCATCGAGGGCTCCGTCGCCATGCGCGGGCAGAACTTCGCCCCCGATGAGCGACTGGAGATTCGTCTGCGTGATGCCGAAGACCGCGTGGTCGCACTCGCCGAGATGGAGGCGCAGGGCGGCGAGGTGCCCTTCGCGCTCGAGGTGCCCGCCGATGATTACACGATCCTGATGCGGGCGGAGGCGGCGCTGCTCGACGATGAGGACGAAGTGCATCGCGCACACGCACAGTTCCGTGTGCCGCGCCGCAACCGCGGGCAGTTCAACTTCATCATGTGGAACACACCCCCGCACACGCTCGGCTACTGGGCGATGCGCAGCATGCGCGACGCGGGAGTGACCGGCTACCTCGCAGGCGCCAGCCCCCCGCCGGAGACCGTGGCGGCGCTTGATATGACCTACGTCCCTTACACAACGCGTATCCTCGAGACGGTCGGCGAGGATGACGTGATGCAGCCGGTCTGCTGGAACAACGAGCCGGAGGTCACCGAGCACATCGAGGAGATCGCGGAGAAATACCATCCCACCCGCGAGCACGGCGTCTACGTGTATTCTCTCGGCGATGAGAATCATACCCGCGGCGCATGCGCCCACCCCGAGTGCATGGACGCATGGCGGGATTACCTCCGCGATCAGTACGAGCAGATCGGAGCGCTCAACGAATCATGGGGCACACAGTTCGCCTCATTCTCAGAGATCGACTTCTACGAGGAGGGCGACTTCAACGAGCAGGCCGCGCTCAACGCCGGGCAGTTCCCCCGCTGGTACGATCGACAGGCCTTCAAACGCTTCAACTACGCGCAGTACTGCGGCCGCTACGCGGAGGCCTACGCCGCGATGGACCCGGAGGCGATCACAGGCTTTGAGGGCGCCGGCAGCTTCGGCGACGCATACGAAGCGATCATCGAACGCGTCGGCTTCTGGGGACCCTACCCGAACATCGGCGACGACATCATCCGCTCGCTCGCCCCGCGAGACTTCATCACCTCCAACTGGATGGGCTACTCGCGCGAGGCCGCGCCGATGGTCGAGCGGATGTGGCGCATGATCAGCAACGGCTACCACGGCGCGTGGTGGTGGCGCTGGGACAACATCGGACGCTTCCACGGCTTCATCGCTCCGGACTTCCACCCGTGGGATGACACCAGCAAGGTGGTCGTCGACGAAATGCGCGACATCCAGGACGGCGTCGGCACGATGATGCTTCGCATGGAGATGCCGCACGACGGGATCGGCCTGCTTTACTCGATGCCCTCCGCCTACGCCGACGGCGTCGCGCCACATCGCCACGGCCCGCTGGCGGCCGCCCACGGCGCCTTCCTCGAAGCCTCGCAGGACCTCGGCTTCGCAGCACATTACCTCAGCGAAGAAAGCGTGCTTCAGGGCGATCTCAATGACGGCGACGAGCGCGCCCTGCTGCTGCCGCTGACACGGGCGCTCTCCGATGAGGTCGCGGACGAGATCCGGCAGTTCGTCCGCGATGGCGGCCTCGTCATCGCCGACCTGCGCCCCGCCATCCGCGACGGGCACTGCAGGCTGCGGGAAGCCGGGGCACTCGACGATGTCTTCGGCATCGCTCAGCAACCGACTGCGCCGGACTTCCCGGAACTGGCAGAGGTCGATCTGAAGCTTGCGGACATCGGCGGCCGGGACGCCTGGCTCGAGACCCGCACACGCATCGATCCCGCCCTGCAGATCACCACCGGTGAGTCTCGCTTCAACCACGAGGGGACACCGCTGATGGTGATCAACCGCTTCGGCGACGGCGTGGCGGTGCTGCTGAACTTCTCAATCGAAGAGTACCTCCCACTCCGCGAGGAGATGCGGGAGATGCCGATCCGCGACCTGCTCAGCGCCGCTTATCAGCTTGCCGGGATAGCGCCGGCCTACGAGCAGAATGCGGACGGCGAGCATCTGCGCTGGACGGAGACCGTGCGCTGGGAGACCGAGGGCCTGACGCTGCTGATGCACTTCCGCACCGACGGCGAGGACGGCCCGGCGACGACCGTGCTTCCCGAGGCGAAGCACGTCTACGACCTGCGCAACGATCGCCATCTCGGTGAGACACGCCTGGTCGGCGGACCGCTGCGCGTGGGCTTCGCGAACATCTACGCCATCACCGACGAGCCGATCGGAGAGATGCTCGCGTCGGTGCGTGAGGACACAGTGCCCCAGGGCGGCGAGGTGGCGGCGACGCTGCGCGTGCGCAACCGCGATCAGGCGCTGCTGCCGATGAAGCTTCGCCTCTTCCGCCCGGACGGCAGCGAGCAGACGTGGCCGCGCCGGGAATTCGTTGCCGAGAACGGCGTCGCTCAGGTGACGATCCCGGTGGCATTCAATGCGATGCGCGGCACGTGGCGACTCGAGGCCCGGGAGGTACTGTCAGGGCAGACGGCCACCGCCGAGTACGAGGTCGAGCCTCGCTGAAAGTGCCGACGCCTCCGGCGACCTACGTGTTCGACGCCGCCGCGCGGTGTTCCGTGATGTCGCGCCCGAGGGCGACGGCCCCCAGGGTGGAGCCGTCATCATCATCGATGAGACGCTGCGCATGCCACGAGACGGTGCGCTCGGTGCCGTCCCTGGCGCGCACGACCGTCTCCCAGTCTTCGGCCGACGTATTGCCAAGCGTCACCTCACGAAGCCGCGAGAGCACCTCCTCGCGGTAGTCCGGATCAGGGAAGAGCATCGCCCACACTCGATCGTTGCCGATGACCTCATTGCGCGCGTAGCCGCTGACGCGTTCGGCCGCGCGATTCCACAGTACGACGTTGCAGTCGCGATCCAGCGCCATCAACCACAGGTTCGCCTGATCGATCAGCGAGTGCCGGAAAAGGCGCAGCCTGGCAAGGCTCTCCTCCGCGGACCGTCGCTCGATCATCTCACCGAGGTGTGCCGTCACACTGTCGAGCAACTCGCGCTCCTCGACGGTGAAGGGCCCCTCCTCCATCTCCGCGCGTTCCTCATGGTAGCGGACCTCGATCTCACCCACGACCTCCCCGCCCGCCAGCACCTCCGAGCGCATGCTCGCCACCGGCTCGTAGGGCGACTCGCCGGAACTCCGCTCGCGCCCCCAGACGCAGCCACGAGCCGTGGTGATCCCCGGATAGCGCCAGGCCTCCGGCAGTGACGCCACGATCCCCGACAGCACTTCCACCAGCGAAAGATTCGTGTCCTGGGTGAGCCGCAGAGTGTTACTCAGGCACCGATGCTTCTTCACCCGCTCAACTGCCTCACGGAAATGCACCTCCAGCGCCTCCTCTTCCCGCGCGCGGTCGGTGATGTCAACTCCAACCATCAGGATGCTCAGAAGCTCGCGATCCGCCGTGCGCACGTTCGAGGTCGACCACGAGAACACGCGCTCCTCCCCCGACTTTGTCCGCAACTCAAGCGCCCTGTCCTCAAGATCACCGCCCGATCGCATCGCCCCCAGCACATCGCGGATCTGCTCGGCCAGTTCACCGGGAAAGAGCGTGCCCCACCAGTCGCGACCCACCAGTTCCCCCGCCGACCACCCGAGCAACTCCTCCGCATCGCCGTAGATCGCCGACACGACGCCCTCAGGGCTGATCTCCGCCATGATCATCGGCGCGCGTTCAAGCACCGTCGCACTGCGCTCGCGCTCCTGCTCCAGTTCACGTTCCGCGGCCTCCAGTCCCGAGATGTCGATCATCGCGCCGGTGATTCCTGAGATCTCTCCGTCCTCGACGTAGGGCTCCTTGCGGAAGGCCCAGCTTCGCATCGTACCATCCGGCCCGTGTACGCGCGCCTCCCACGCGACCTCCTCCCCCTTCGCGAATACCTCGCTGTCGCCCACCTTCAGTTGTTCCGCCAGCTCCTCCGAAATCTGCTCACGCAGCTCCTCCGGCGTATGTCCAAGCACCTCTGATCGAGGCAGGCCCAGCACCTTGCGCGCAAAGGCAATATTGCAGCTTTGATAGCGCCGCTCCGCATCCATGAAAAACACGGGGTAGGGGATCCCATCCAGCAATCTGCGCAGGAATTCGAGCGTCCTCTCTGCCCGACCCGCGTCCTCATCACCGCCGCGCCGGGCCTCGGCAAGCTGGGACTCGAGATCGGCTACCTGCTCTTCACTCGCAGCCGATGCGGCCTGTCGGGCCTCCTCAATGCGGCGTTCAGCGTCGGCAAGCTGCTCGGTCAGCGCACTGATCTCCTGCTCAAACTCACTACGCGCCTCATCACGGACCTCCTCCAGCCGGTCGTCCACCGCCGCCGCTTCGGCCAGCGACCGCGCGATCTCCCCCTCATACTCCTCCCGCGCAAGTCGCCGCGCGTCGGCGGCACGGTCCTCCGCCTCCTCAAGCTGCTCACGCAACTCCGCGATCCTCTCCTGCTGCCGCTGGAGCGCCGCCTCATGCTCCGCTGCCGCGTCACGCTCGATCGACGCCAGTTGCTCTGACATCCGCGCCAGCATCTGCGCGTACGCCTCCCGTGCCTCCTCCGCGATCTCCTCAGCCCGCGCCTCGGCCTGCCGCAGGTCATTCTTGAGGCCGGAGACCTCGACCTCGCGCTCCGCCAGCGCCTCGCGCCGCGCCTGTTCGGCGCGCATCTCAGCCTCCCGTCGCGCGGCCTCCAGCCGCTCCTCCGCCTCGGTCAACTCAGCCCGCAGTCCGTCGATCACCGCCTGCTGCTCTGCCTGCGCCTCCTCGGCGCGAGCTTCGACAGCCTCAATCCGCGACTGCAACTCCTCCACGCGCGCCTCATGCTCCTCCGTCAGTTCACGCCGGATCTCATCGGCACGCCTCTCCGCGGCCTCAAGCTCGGCCGCCAGCTCGTCGAACTCCTCCTGCCGCTCCGCCAGCG
>JBKHFA010000133.1:0-9940 GCA_046540615.1 Armatimonadota bacterium
TTCCGATGACCGCCTCGTCCTGCGCGAGTGCGTCCTTGACGGCGTTTCCGCTCATAAGCACTCTCCTCCTGTCAGTTATGAGTTCCTTCTTCGCGTCCGCGCGTGGTCCTTCCTCTGTCCTGTCGGAGTGCCAGTATCCGAGCGCTGGCGACCGGAGGCGTGAGCCGGTCGGCCGAACGACCGCAAACCGCACCGGGCGTGGCACACCTGACCTCCGGATGGCCTGCGCACGACGCACAGGTCGGTCGAAGGTCGTTTGTCGTTGGAGGGGCCGCCTGAGAAGGGGATTGCCGTTTATCCCCGACGAAGTCGGCCCGTGGCCTGTGAATCACTGTCAGGCTGAGGGGAACCGGACGTACGCGGGCCGGCTTCGGCCTCCGCAAACGACGCGGAGGCCTCAGGGCGGCCCCTCCGCACGGCAAACACCCTCACGGCTCCGAGACTGCGATGTGCGCAACGCATAGCCGGACGGCGACGGCGGAGGATCGCATGCACTGAGCGGTGGTTGTTCGCGCTGTCCACGTGGGGAGGAGGCTGTCCCCGCCTCAGTGAACCTGAAGCTGAGAGATGGATGGCGCGGGCGGCCTGAGAGATCGGCGCTCGCTGCTCGGGCAGGATGATCGTACGTGCCACGGCCGCTCGTCGAGGCGGGAGTTGCGCATGATGGATGAACCCGGGCGCGCGCCGGAAGGGCCGGTGAAGTATGCCCTCATTGCTGCCGGCTCAGTGTGCGTGGCAGTGGGAGCCATCGGCATCGTCGTTCCGCTTCTGCCGACCACGCCCTTTCTGCTGCTGGCGGCGGCGTGCTACGTCCGCAGTTCCCCGCGTTTCTACCGGTGGCTGATCGGGAACCGCGTGCTTGGCGCGTACGTCCGGGACTATCTCAGCGGCGCCGGCATACCCGTCAGGACAAAGGTGTTCACCATCGCGATGCTCTGGATCGTCATCGGGTCTTCCGTCATCTTCGCGGTTGATCACACCGCCATCCGCGCGCTTCTGCTGCTGATAGCTGTCGCGGTCAGCGCGCACATCATCGCGGTTCCCACCGCCAGGCACTGAGAGCCCCCTGTCTTTCCATCGCTGCGAATCGCCTCCCGGGAGGCGCTCGCAGCACTCGGCTGTGGTGTCGCAACGAAGGTCCGCGGCGGGCGTAGTCGAAATTCACCGACCGGGAATTGCGCGTGTCCGGCGAACGTTGAATCCCCTGAGCCTCGATCGCGCGCGGAGTGAGCATGGAAGATATGACGGTGGACAACCCGCGCCCGTCCCGGCGGCGGCGCACGATCATCATCGCGCAGGCGGTGCTGCTCGCGGCGCTCGTCGTCTGGCTGCTGGTATTGCAGCGGCCGCTCGGCTGGCCGAGCGAGTGGACCATCCCGGTCATCGGGCCGATCTACCCGCTGAGCTTTCTGCTGCCACCGGTGCTGACGCTGGCAGGCTTCGGCGGGCTGCTCGCGCACCTGTGGCGTGCGATGCGGCGGGAGAAGATCGCCAGTCATCGCCGCGCCCTCGCGTGGACGATCGCCATCGGTCTCGCGATCGGCGCGTGGTCGATGCAGTTGGCGCTGTGGAGCGTGGCGCCCGACAGCGTCGCGCGGATGGCGGCGGTGCAGCTCAGCGACGTTTCCACCGGCTACCTCGGCGAGGCTTTCACGATCCGCGATCCCGGCGACTATCTGCGCGAGTACGCCGATGAGATGCCGAACAAGCCCGAGCATGTCGCGACCCACCCGCCGGGCGCGGTGCTCTTCTTCTACGGCGCGCGGAAACTCGGCAGCGCCTTCCCGGCGCTGCGGCGAAGCGCGCTGATCGCCTCCAGCACCGCCGTCGGTGTGAGCATTGAGGAGCTTGGCGCGGAGGTCGTCGCGCATCCGACCACGCGCTGGCTGGGCAGCGACGGGCTTGCGACCGCCATCATCACCTCATGGCTGCTGGGCGCCGCGGGCGCGCTGATGCCGCCGATCGTCTTCGCGGCGCTCCGACCGGTGGCGGGCGCCGAGCGGGCACTGGCGGTCGCGGCCGTGTTGGCGCTGACGCCGAGTATGCTCTTCTACTTCCCGACGCTGGTGATGCTCGTGGCGCTGGCGTCCACGCTGATGATGGCCGCGCTGGCGGCGACCTGCCGGCACGCGGCGTGGGCGGTGGTGGCCGGGCTCATCGCCGCGGCGGCGCTCTTCGTCTCCCTCGGCGCGTTGGCGCTGGTGGCGCTGGGCGGGATGTTCCTGCTGCTGCGAGCCTCCCGGCAGGTGGGGCAGTCCGGCGACACGGCATGGACCGACACGCGTTCGGCGGCGGTGCCGGTGCTGGGTTTCGGCGCGGGCGTGCTGGCGGGCCTCGGGCTGTGGTATGCGGTGGGGGTGGACGCGGCAGGCGTGTTCAGCCAGGGGCTTGGCGCGCACTCGTCGATCACCGGCCTCGCGTCCTACCGCAGCTACGCCGTCTGGGTGTGGATGAATCTCGTGGAGTTCGCGGTCTTCATGGGCCTGCCGCTGACGGTGCTGGTGGCCGCGTCGGTTCCGCGGATGATCCGCACCCTGCGGGCGACATCATCACGCGCGCTCGTGGCGTACTTCGGGACGGCCGCGCTGCTGACCCTGCTGGTGCTGGACCTCTCGGGCGTAGTGAAGGGGGAGACCGGCCGCCTGTGGCTCTTCTTCGTCCCGTGGCTGGCGGCGGCCGCCGCGCCCGATCTCGTCGATCGCGCCGGTGGCCGGTGGCGGCTGCTCCTGACCACCTGCGCGCTGACCGCCCTCCAGCTTCTCCTCATGGCATGGACCATGCAGCCTATCGTGCGGCCTTACTGACGCTGTGAGGGGGTGTTGTCCACTTTCAATCACGAACACGGTCAGAGAATTGTTGAGCATCACAATCAAGATGCTTAACCTTGACGTTCTTTGTCGCCTGTGGAAGAGTATTGCCGAATTCAAGCGCGCTAACCGCGCGCTTCTGCGCGCGGTTTGATTCTGGAAGGCAGAAAGTGAGGCGTAACGATGCGCAAGAGCACATTGATCCTGCTGTCGCTCGTCGTGGTCGGTCCGCTGGTGCTGCTGGGGTGCAGCGGAAGCGGTGACGGTGATGGGGATGATGGCAACGGAGCGCCCGTTGATACGGCGCTCGCAGGCACATGGCAGCCCTACATGGCATCCGCTGATGGGGAGCAGGTTGCACCCGCGGCTGCTTTCGGCTGGGATGAAGGCGTCGTCGGCATGTGGATCGAGTTCGGGATCGACGGGACCGTCACCGTGCGCCACTACGACGAGGACGGCGTGGTGGATACTGAAAACGGCACCTGGACGGCACAGAACGGAAGCGGAACCCTCACGATCGAGGGGGAGCAGACTGACATCACCTACGCGGCGGATGGCCGCGTGATGGTCATCACGTTCGTGGAGGACGGAGCGGAGCTTACCACGCGCTGGGTTCCGGTCGTCGAGGCCACCGAGCAGGCGGCTCAGCTCGCGAGGGCATGGCAGGTCACACAGGTGCAGGTCAACGGGTCCGATGAGACCCTCGCCGATTTCTTCGACGTGCCCGCGGGCAGCACCGTGGTGCTGGGGATGATGAACGAGGGCGCCCTGCACTTCTTCGTGCTTGACGCGGAGGGTGACATCCTCGAGCACATGGCGGGCGCATGGGCCACGCGGGACGAACTGCTTGCGATCCAGCCGCCGGGCTCTGCGATGACACTGCGGGGCGTCTGGGCGGCTGACAACACCTCGGTCACGTTCCTCGATGAGGACGGCTCCACCGCGAGGTTCGAACTGACCGCGTGGGCCGCGGCCGGTGACCGCGACACCGAACTGCCCGGCGAGTGGACGGCGCAGAGTGTCACTGTCAACGGCGAGTCCGTCGACATGGCCGCTTTCTTCGACTGGGCGCAGGGCACCGACCGGATGATCCTCGACCTGTGGACCGACGGGACGGCCGTGGTGCGCGAGATGTCCGCGGCCGGCGATGTGTTCTACGGCCAGCTTGGCACGTGGAACACCGACGGCGGGGACCTGACTCTCGATCTCGACGAGGAGATGGTCATGGGGTACGCGGTCACCGACACCACGTTGACTACGAGCCTCGTCGATGACGGCAACGCCATCGAGATCACCTGGACGCGCACCAACTGATCGGCCCCTCTCACGCACCGACACGCCCCGGGTCATCCACGGCCCGGGGCGTCTCTCTTTGCCGGCAGAAACCGGGCACGGCCCCGCGCTCCCCCCTCATTCGCGCTGAAATGAGCGTTCGAGTGTCGCCACAGGCCGCCGTTGTCGCCTCCCCGGAGGAATCAGCGCCGCCCGCGGCTAACCTATCCCCAGCGAACCACCACGCCCGCAAGGAGCATCCTCACCGTGGCTGAGAGTCACCGCATCACGAAAGACGACATCGTTGACGACCTGCGCGCGTTGGGCGTCGGACCGGGCATGACCCTGATGGTTCACTCAAGCCTCTCCGCGCTCGGCCACGTTGAGGGCGGCGCCGAGACGGTCATCGAGGCGCTCCTCGAAGCCGTCGGTCCTGAGGGCACCCTCGCGATGCCCGCGATGCCCGGCGGGGGCGTCTTCGACGTGGACACCTCGCCATCGACCGTCGGAGCCATCACCGAGGCGTTCCGGAAGCGGTCGGGGGTGCAGCGCAGCTTCCACCCCACCCACTCGGCCTGCGCCGTCGGCCCCCGCGCCGAATACCTCCTCGAGGACACCCTCGATCATCCCACCGCGATCGGCGCGGAGAGCCCGTGGGGGCGGCTCTCCCGGCTGCCCGAGGGCCATGTGCTGCTGCTCGGCGTCGATCAGGACCGCAACACACTCCTGCATCACCCCGAGGAGATCATCCGCGCGCCCTACCTGAACACCATCGAGCGCGAGTACCTCGACGAGAGTGGGAACGTGCGGACGAAGACGCTGCGCCTCTTTCCAGGCCCGCACCGCGACTTCATCGGCCTTGAGCCTGTGATCCGCGAGAGCGGCGCGATGCGCACCGGAAAGGTCGGCCGCGCGGTCGCCCGCCTGATGCACGCGACCACGACCGTCGAGGCCGTCACCGCCGCGCTGCGCGAGGACCCGGCCGCGGTGCTGTGCGACAACCCCAACTGCGATGACTGCGTCCGCCAGCGGGCGATGATCAAGGCACGCGACCTTGCCGAGTACGACTTCACCACTTCCGTGTTGCTCGACGAACTGATCGACGACCTGCGCGATGCCGCCACCGGCCCCTCCGGTGAGCATGCCGGCGGCCTTCAGGCCGCGTGGAATGAGGGGATTCGCTCGGTCGAGCTGGGCGTCGGCCTGACACGCCAGGTGGTCGATGAACCACAGGCGACCGCCGGACTCGCCGCCGACCTCGCGGAACTTGAGATGACCATCAGTTGCGTTCACTGCGGGCTGACGGCTCAGGAGCTTTTCGACGACGAGGAGGCGGTCGGGCGGTCTGCGCGCGATGCGGCGGAGCTGGCCCGATCATTCGAGTGCGAACTGCTGAAGGTGTCCGCGCCACCACGGGCCATCGGCGAGGAGGAGGCGCTGCGGCGGCTGCGAAGCGTCTGCGCGGCGGCGGGCGACGACCTGATGGTCGTCTTCGAGAACACGCCCGGCTCCGCCTGGGACACCGGCGCGGCCTGCGACCGCCTTATGAAGGCGCTTGCGAGTGAGTGTAACCTCGGCTTCGCGTTCAATCCCGCGCACTTCGCCAACGTTGGCGAGCGGCCGTTCCTCGGCACCTGGCGCGCGACGAAGCTCAAGCGTCACACGCGCATCATCTACGCCACCGACGGCTGCTTCCCGGGCCGGCCGCAGTATACGTTGCCTCTGCAGGGCAACGGCGAGGTCAAGGAGGTCATCTCCATCTTGCGCGCGCGCGGCTTCGACGGCTTCGTCACGCTGAAGATGGGCGACCGCCACGGGGCCGACGAGTTCAAGCGGCAGGCTGCCGCCTTCAGGACGCTGATGGAGACAAGCTGAGTGGAATACGCCAGCGATCAGGGCGTCGTGGGATCGTCATTCCGTCGGCGGCGGCAGTAGGCGCCGAGCGCGCCCACACCGACAATCAGCATCAGCGTGGTCGCCGGCTCCGGCGTCTCGTAGGCCTTCATGAGGAAGTTCGCTGTGTCATCGTAGCTGTGAAGGTCGGCCCAGGATGAGCCGTCGAAGCTGTAGAAGCTCTGCCCCGGCTCTGATACGGATGTCACATACCCCTCGTATGTGCTCTCCAAGGCCTGGTAGAGCGTGCTATCGCCTGAGGCAACACCGCTGTCGAGGTAGAGGACCACGGCGAAATCATCATCCGGGAGCGTGAGCCATTCCTCGAAGTCAACCACGTGGAACCCCTCGTACGTGGCGGTGCCGGTGACGCTGGTAAGCAGCCCGGAGAGGCCGGAGCCGGGCGTGTAGTTGTCATAGACGCGCACCTCGAAGCCCGCGCCATCTGCGAGCGTGTAGAAGCCCACCGAGCCGATAGGGCTGCTGCTCTGCCGCTCGAACAGGTTCATGGCCCACGGGTTGTTCATCATGCTCACGACGCCGAAGTCGTCGTGCTGATAGGCCCCGCGGATCGTGTCATCGGGCCTGACCTGGAAGCTGGCGGCTCCATCGGCCCCGACGGTGTCGGCGTAGGAGAGCCAGAAGTAGCCGTCGTCACCCCACGATGGCCCCCACGAGTTCTTGATGCGCCATGCGCCGGTTCCGCCTTCTGTCTGCTTGGTATCATCCCACCCGACGATGGTCACGCCGTGGTTGGCGTTGCTGCCCCCGTCGTAGTAGTAGGTGTCGTCATCGGAGAGATAGGCCGAGTCGTAATACATGTTCGTCGCCAGACCGCCGTGGGTCATGAGCGCGTTTTTGATCTCATTCTGAGTGTCGAGCCTTGACACCTCGTGGAGGAAGTAGTCGCGCGCGTAGCCGTCGTTGGTGGTGCTTGTGAGTGCGGTGTGTCCCAGGCTGGTGAAAGAGTACGGGTCGTCGGACTCATAGACGGGCCCATCAAGCCGGCTGAGGTAGGCGGAACTCATGTTGTAATTGCCGCCCTCGCACGGGCCCCACTCGAAGCCGTGATTGTTTATGAGGTGGTTCTCCGAGAAGTTCTCTTCGGGTCCGCCGGACATCAGGATGTTGCTCTCGATCGACCCGTAGGTGGCAAAGGCCCAGCACGAACCGCAAGTGCCCTGGTCTTTGACTGAGGTCACGTAGTCGGGTTCGAGCGTGAAGCTGCCCGGCGCAGTGAAGCTCTCGGGCGCGGTGAAGTCTGAGGGGGTGCTGTCAACGGCCACCGGAGTGGCGTACAGGGAGGACTCGAGAGCGCTGTGTTCGATCAGGTCTGCGAACGAGGCTCCGGACACGCCCAGCAGCACAGCCAGACAGACTTTCACAGTTCGCATCGAGTTCCCTATCCCGTGACGCTGCAGAATCATTGGTTACCACACGTTTCTCTGGAACGGGCGCGCCACCTTCCTCTGACGAAAGGCAGGTCGGAACGCAATCTCTCCCGGGACACCCACGGAGAAGTCGCGCGGCCCGACAGGTCTGTCCTTACCCGCAATTGCCGTGGATCAACCCTGCCGGTGCTGCGGATGCTCTCGTCCGCGCGTCAAAGGCAACGGCCAACTGCCGTCCGCCTTTGTCGTCCGGAGGTCGGGCGCGAAGGAAAGCGTCTATCGCATCTCCCCGAAATCCACCAGCACCTGCTCGAGCACCTCCGCGCAGTACTCGCACGCGTGGCAGCGGCGGTCGCAGGTGCTCGTGCGCTCGAACCAGTCATCCGGAAAGCGCGTGTTGTCGATGATCGCCGGCGCGAACGCCGGACCAAAGCCCGGCTCCATCAGGTCCAGGAGGTTCCCGCGGAACTCGCCCCGCGTATACGCGTCGATCACCGCCCGCGGCCGCGAGTGCATCCGCGTGGCCAGCTTCACGACCGGGAAGAGATCCTCGTAGTGATGCAGGTCCTCCGGCCGGACCCACGTGTTCTGCAGCACGCAGACGCGATTCGCCGGGTCCTCAAGGAAGCGCCAGCACGTGTGCGCGTTCCAGTCCCGCACGTTCACGCACTCGTCGATCTCCTGCTCGTGCGCGACCATGTTGTCGTGGAACGCCTGCCCCGAGCAGTGGATCATGCAGCCCGAGTTCGCCAGCATGATGAGCTTTTTGGCATGCTCGTCCGCCCACTCGCGCAGTTCGTGCAGGTAGTCGAGATCACGGTTGTGCTCCCGCTGGACGTGGTAGCTGTCGAAGACGTCCGCGAGGTACTCCATGCCCTTGATCGTGCCGATCTTCATGTTGATCGACGCGCGGACCTCGATCTCCGGGTGATACTTCTTGATTGTGCGCGCGATGAAGGGCGAGGTGGTCGTCGCGATGTCCACGCCGCCGACGCCCGCGTCCATGTAGTCGAGCACCGAGCGGACTTTGTTTTCCAGCCACTCGCTGATCGCGCGTCCGCCGTAGCACGCGGCGTTGAAGAGCAGGTCGAGCCTGACGCCCATCTCGCGGAGGCGGTAGAGGTCGTGCTCAAGCTGGCGCTGGGCGGTCCAGTCGGTGTATCCGCGGGTGGTCGCCAGCGGCGCGCGGCCTGAGGGCATGTCGGCCCACGGGAAGTAGACCTCCGCGATCTGCTCGCGGTATTCCTCGATGATGTCCACCATCGGCTCGACGTCCTCGCCGGGAAGCTGATATCCGACTGCGAATTTCATCACTGCGACTTCCTCTCGTCATTGCGTGGCGACTGATATGAAAAGGCGGCCGACCACGAGGGCCGGCCGCCGGCACGGCTGTTTCGTGTGAGCGCGGGCTCTACATCTCCGCGTCGGCGTCGCCCTCGGTCACGGTGAGGCTCATCTGCATGCCCTGCTCGGCGTGGTCGCCCACGGGGCAGTAGACTTCGTACTCGCCCGGTTCGAGTTCAACGCTCAGCATCCCACTCTCGCCCGGCTGCAGGTCCTCGTCCAGCATCGCCTCGATGTCCTGTCCCTCGATCTCCACGTTGTGAACGAGTTCGCCCTCGTTCGTCACATCGAACATGTACATGCCCGCGGAAAGCGTGTCGGGCATCTGGATCTCGCCATCGACCAGCGTGATCTCGACGGTCTCCATCTCAGCCATGTCTGTTGCTTCTTCTTCGGTCTCGTCATCCGTCGTCTCTTCTGCCTCCGCGATCTCCGCGGGGTCTTCGATCGGAACGTCGATCACTTCCTCCTCGGTTTCCACCGGGGGGCACCCCATCAGCGTTACACCGAGAAGAGCAATGACTGCGATCAGGGTCAGAATCCGAAAGACATCCTTCGACTGCGTCATATATGCCACTCCTCATCCGAGCGTCTCTTCTTTTCGTCGTTACGAACTTCGGCAGCGTCGCAGTATTTTCCTTCCTGACGGACCTGCGTACGCGGGCGGTGGGCCGCTCATGGCTGCAGCAGCCCACCTCTCATATTCAACGGCCTCTCACTCCGCCGACCAGTCAACCCGCCACATCGGCTTGCGGCGGAAGGGTGTCTGGAACGTGTTGCCGAGCTTCCCCTGCTCCTCGAGGTGGATCATGCAGGCGCGGGTGCAGCCGATCGAGCCTGAGATACCCTCACCGTGCGTGTATACGTTGTTCGGCTTGCGGTAGAAGGGCGACAGCGGGCCGGGAGCGACATCGTCGCGACCGGGCATGTACTCGCCCTTCTCGCCGTTCTCGAGGATCTCGCCGGCGCGGAAGTAGACGCCGCACCGCTCGTGATCCACATCTCCCCACTCCACGTCATGGCCGGCGAGGTTCACCTTCACCGACTTCGACTGATCGGTGGGGATGCAGTCGCCGGGGCAGTCTTTCGCGCACAGCATGCACCGGTCGCACAGGAACGGCTCCATGATCGGATCGGGCTCAAGCTCCGCCTCGGTCATCATCACGGCGACGCGCTGGCGCGGGCCGAACTGCGGCGTGAGGAACATCTTCGACCAGCCGATCTCGCCGAGGC
>JBKHFA010000134.1:0-9879 GCA_046540615.1 Armatimonadota bacterium
GACCAATGGCATTGTTCGAGCAGGTCAAGGAAGTCATCGTGCGCGAGCTTTCCGTCCCCGAGAGTTGGGTCACCGAATCGGCGACCTTCGAGGGCGATCTCAAGGCTGACTCGCTGGACGTGGTGGAGCTTGTCATGGCACTTGAGGACGAGTTTGACGTGGACATTCCCGAGGACGACGCGCAGAACATCCAGACAGTCGGGGATGCTGTGCGCTACCTCGAGGAGAAGGGTGGCTAAGCAGCTCCAGGGGGAGGGGTAAGGTGACGATCGGCGGTCGCGGATGCAAGGAGGCGGCCGCCGGTCAATCTCCGACGCACGCAGTGAGGGCCTTCAACGATGAAACGACGCGTAGTGTTGACCGGACTTGGCACAGTTTCCGCGCTGGGTAAAGGAGTGGACGCGCTCTGGGAAGCCTGCCTCAAAGGTGAGACAGGCATCGGGATCATCGAGCGCTTCGACCCGTCTGAGTACAAAGCGCATATTGGCGCGGAAGTTGATCTTGACTTCGACGCAAGTGACCGCTTCGATCCCAAGCTGATGAAGCGCGCGGATCCCTTTACGCGCTACGCATGCTGGGCGTCGGACGTGGCGCTTGAGCAGGCGGAGTTGACGATCGATGCGAGCAATCGCGAGCGGGTCGGCGTTCTCATCGGTTCGGGCATCGGTGGGATGGCCACCTGGGAGGAGCAGTTCACCAGGTTGCTCGAGCGCGGGCCCAACCGCGTATCCCCCTTCCTGATTCCGATGATGATCATCGACATGGCTTCGGGGATGGTGTCAATGATCACCGGGGCGATGGGGCCGAACTCGGCCGCGGTGACCGCATGCGCCTCAGGGGCGCACGCCATCGCTCACGCCACCGATCTCATCATGCTCGGCCGCGCGGACGCCATGATCACCGGCGGCGCCGAGGCGGGCATCAGTCAGAGTGCCCTCGCGGGATTCTGCTCCGCGGGCGCGCTTTCAACCCGCAACGACGACCCCGAACACGCCTGCCGGCCCTTTGACAATGACCGAGATGGTTTCGTCATGGGTGACGGCGCGACGTGCATGGTGATCGAGGCGCTCGACCACGCGCTGGAGCGGGGCGCGCCGATCCTCGCGGAGATCGTCGGCATCGGGATGAGTGGTGACGCGCACCACTTCACCGAGCCATGCCCCGACGGAGAAGGCGCGATTCTCGCGATGCAGAATGCGATGGATGACGCCGGCGTGGTCATCAAGGAGATAGATTACATCAACGCGCACGGACCGGGGACGCCGGCCGGGGACTCCGCCGAGGGGATGGCGATCGCGAAGCTCTTCGGCGACTACGCCGGGAATGTGGCGGTCTCCTCGACCAAGCCCGTCCACGGTCACATGCTCGGAGCGACGGGACCGACCGAACTGGCACTATGCGTCAGGGCGATGCAGGAGGGCGTCATTCCGCATACGCTCAATTGCGAGGATCCGGAGTTCCCGATGCTTGACATCGTCCGGGGCGAACCTCGGGAGGCCGAGGTTCGAGTGACCATGTCGAACTCGTTCGGCTTCGGAGGGCACAACATCGCGTTGATTCTGCGTCGCTTCGACGGGTGAGAGCAGATAAGATTGGATGGACGACAGCGTCGAGCAGAGCAGGCGCCAGCATGGTGAAAGCAAATCGCTTCGACGACCTGCGTGAAAGGCTCGGGCTCGGGGACGCGTCCGAGAGCCTGCTGGAGCTGGCTTTCACGCACAGTTCGTACGCGCGCGAGCAGGGGCTTGATGAGCTGGCGAACAATCAGCGGCTTGAGTACCTCGGCGATGCGGTGCTTGACCTCGTCTGCGCCGAGCATCTCTACCGCACGCGCCCGGACCTGCCCGAGGGCGACCTTACCCGACTGAAGGCCGCGGTTGTGCGCAAGTCAGCGCTGGCGTCGGTCGCGCGCGACCTCGAGTTAGGACAGTATATCCTCCTCGGGCGCGGAGAAGAGGCAACCGGGGGGCGACGGAAAGCGTCGCTGCTGGCCGACGTGGTTGAGGCGCTGATCGGCGCGGTCTTCCTGTCCACCGGCTTCGATGGCGCGAGGGAGTTCGTCCTTGAGCACTTCAGCTCACTGCTCGAGGACGTCGAATCGCGTGAAAGCCTTCGCGACCACAAGTCCGCTCTGCAGGAGATTTTGCAGGCGCGTTCGATGTCGCCACCGCACTATCGCGTTGTGCGGACCGAAGGCCCTCCGCACGACCGCTGGTTCACGGTCGAAGCGTGCTTTGACGGACATGTCATCGGAACCGGCGAGGGGGGCGCGAAACGCGCGGCGGAGCAGGAAGCTGCGGAGGAGGCGCTGGCCACCGTCGATGAGTGGCTCGAGCAGTAGCGCGGGGATTCGCATGGCGTAACTCGCATTGTCTCCAGGTTCGGCACTTGCGTAAGGGTCAGTTTGTGATGACCGCCAGGTCCCGCATTCGACGTATGTCGATGGCGTCGCGCCGTCACGCAGGCGCGGTGACCGTCGCCTGTCTGATCCTCGCCTGGACATTCCTGACAGCGGGCGCCTGCCGGGCGGAGCGGCCATCTCCGATGGTCTTCATGGCCGGCCTTCAGGGCTCGGACGCCGTGGAGACGGTCGAGGCTATCAACGATCGTACCCCCGTCATCAATACCCTTTATTACGACCTTTCCGAAGACGCGCCGGATGAGATTGAGGAGATTCGCTCGCATATTGCCGAGGCGGACGCCGCGGGTCTCGGCGTCATCGTCGGACTGCGAACGCGCCTCGGCAACACGCATCGGATCTCCGCGCGCAATGATCAGTATGCCGCCGCAGTGCGGGAATGGCTGACGGAGGTGGTGGGTGAGCTGGCGGGGACGGACGGGATAGTCGCCTGGAGCACCGACCACTCGCTCGAGCGGGATATGAGTCACACCGATGCGGATTTCCAGCAGTTCCTGCTGGAGCGGCATGGCTCGCTGGAGGCCATCAACGCGAGCTGGGACGCAAGCTTCCGAAGCCTGCAGTCGATCACCCGTGAGGCCGCCGACGAGCACGACTTCGACCAGGTTCACGGCGTCGGGCGGCCGACCGTCGATCTCGCGGAGTATCAGCGGCAGGCATACCACGACGTGATGGCGCTGTGGGCGCGGGAGGTCCGTCGGCTCGATCCCGAGACGCCCCTGATGACCGGCCGCATCTCGCTCTACCGCAGTCTCACGGCGATCCCTGGCGAGTACGACATCGTGCAGCCGCACTTTCCGCCGGACATCCTCGAGCCCGATCTCATGACTCACAACGTGCAGGGCGTGCAGATGGCCCGGATGGCCGGGAAGTTCGACGTGATTCCGTGGTTGCGAGTGCCGCTGCCGCCGAGTGAGGCGTATGCGGCGAAGTCGCTTCGCGGGTGGGTGCTGGAGGCGGCGCTGCGCGGCGCGATCGGGGTGGGCCTTGAGGACTGGTCGCGGATCGAGGAGATGCCGGCCTGGCGCAATAATACAATCACAAACGTCGCTGACGCCCTTGAGCAGCGGCCTTTCGAGGGCGAGCAGCCCGCGCCATCCGCCGCAGTGGTGCATGCCCCCTACGCCGCGGGACACGAGTTCTTCGGCGCGCCCGGATGGGGGTACGTGAAGGACCTGCTCGTACGCGATCTCGCCGAGTTAGCTTTCAACTACCGCCTCGGGACGATCTTCGGCGGGTTCGACTATCTGACGATCGAGCAGTTGCCGGAAGTTGATCTGAGCGCGTACAGCGTGATCTTCATGCCGACGTGCCTGTCGGTTCCGGCGCGGGCCGGGACCGCGCTCACCGACTACGTCGAGCGGGGCGGGGCGGTCTTCGGGGACCTTGGTCTCGGGATGTATGAGGCGCAATCGTGGGTCCCGACCTCCAGCCCGCTGGCGGTGCTTTTCGGGATCGCCGGGGCAATCGAGCCTGCTCACCGCTTCGGAGCGTTCACCGTCGGTGAGCAGCATTCAGCGTTCCCCTCGGTTGAGCGCAGGATGAAAGCGGAGGGAGCGTTCGTGCCTGGTGAGGGTGTCAGCCGCTCGACGGGGCGGCTGAGTCAGAGCAGATTCGAAGGGCCCGCGACTGAGAGGAAGGGATACGCGTTTCAGGGGCCGAGCTGGTTTGTGCGGCCGTCGTCAGGAGCCATCCCGCTGGCGGTGCAGAACGTCCGCCACGATGATGACGAGCAACCTCACTTCCTGGGGCTGATCGTGAATTCGGTGGGCTCGGGGCTGGGTGTATTCGCGCCCTTTGATGCGTGGAGCTGGTGGCCTCCCTCGGACCGGCTGCATGCCGCTATGCACTGCGACCTGCTGGCTCGACGGGCCCGCTACCGACTGGTGTCGGACGGATTGATTGAGGACGCAGTCGGCCTGTCCGGGTCGGATGACTGGCTGCATCTGGTGCGGCGGGCGGGCGAGGGGGCAGTCGAGGTGCTTGCCGGTTCCGCGGATCATCGCGCGTATCTCGGCACGACGGGCACATTCTCAGCGGACGAACGAACCTCACGGGGCACGCGCAGCGGGGTTGTGCGACTCGAAGTCGATCTGCCGGCCGGTGAGATACGCCACTGCCGCGCGGTTCCGATCCGGATCCGTCCGGAGAGCGGCAGGTGTCACGCTCGGGTCGCGGCCTACGCGCCGGGGCTGGTCATGCTGGAGGTCGGGGGCGAAGGCTCGTCATGGGGCCGCGAGAGGCGGGGCGCGCGCGAGCGCTTCCACGGTGGCGCCGAGACCGCGATGCGGCTGACCATCGATGACGGGCTCTACCCCGTGGAGGCGGGCTCCTCACACGAGTTGAAGATTGTGGAGGGGCGGGAGCAGAGCAATACGAGGGACGTGACGGCCGACCATCGTGGGCGGCTCGACGCGTGGGTGACGACGGCAGGCGGACGGGTGGAGATCTCGCCTGCCGACGAGTAGGTGTCGGGCAGGTGTTCGTGTCACAGTCTAAGGGTAGATGACACGGTGCCTCGAGAAATCGGGCCTGCCCCCCGCCCCCCTCTCCCTGGACGCTGCAAACGTCGCCGCGTCGGGCGGGACGAGGGGGGGAGCGACAATTGCGCCTGTCCAGCGCAACTCTTAACCCTTGATGCGAAGCCCGCCACGCAGGTGCTGGGCGGCGGCGGGGCGAACCATCCAGCAGAGGTAACATGTGCCATCGTGGACAGGCTAAGGGAGCCTTCAGTATGAAGCAGCATGCGTGGAAGCTGGTGGCGATCGTAACTATCTTCGGCATGGTGGGCGGCTGCGCCGGCGGCGGCATCGGGACCATCCTCGACCTGGTCGGGATCGGCAGCGCGGTCGGGCAGATCAACGACCTTTTCAACGGTGGCAGCGACGATCGGGCGGAGGTCCTGCTTGACGGGCAGGTCATTCGCACTGTCGATCGCGGCACCAGCACCCTCCGCCTGCAGGGGATCCCCGAGGGGCGGCACCTTCTGCAGATTGTCTCAGGTGATTTCCGCGGGATCCTGCGGCTGATCACCGTGGATCCCGACGCGGACGTCCAACTCGGGCAGTTGCAGGCCGAAGATGGCGGCATGGTCCGCGGGAATGTGACGCTTCGCGGCGGCGACGGCTCCACCCGAGCGGCGGTTCGCGTCCCGGTCTACGCCATCCCTGGCGGGACGTCGCTCGTGGCGGCGGGCCAGCAGACGATCACGCTGCCGCCGGCAGGAACGCATTACGTGACGTACACTGATGGCAACGGGGACTACGCGATCTCGGCGATGGCCCCGGAGGACTATCTTGTGACCGCGACGGTGGCCGGGTACATGGCGGATGTCCAACTGATCGAGAGCCTGCGGGTCGAGCAGCGCCAGGGCAATCGGAACCTCGAGTTGATCACTGATGATGTTGCGGTCGGTCGCGCGGTCGGCGTCGTGCAGGGCCGCACCGCGGGCGGAGCGAGTTCGCTGGGCGGCGCGAGTCTTCGCGCGAGCACGTCATACTCCCCCGACATCCCGCAGGATACGATCGACCGCATAGCCAACCAGCACGGCGGGGATCTGCGCGCCGCCCCGTGGTTCCGATGGCGGGTTCTCTCCACCCTCGCCGATGCGGGCGGCAGCTACCAGCTTCCGCTGCCGCCGGGGACGCCGCGCATCAACGCCTTCGCCTACGGCTATCAGCCCGCGTTCCGCGATGAGGCGATCACCGCAGGCTCGACGGCGCAGGCGGACTTCACCCTTGACGAGCGTTAAACCGGATGTCGGCGCGGAGTGAGCATGAGTCGAGATGAACGTATCTTCGGCGCCGATCGGCGTCGTCGTTACAACCTGCTGGCCGGCGTCGCCAGCTTCCTCGCGGCGACGCTGCCCTTTGCGCTGGGCTTTCTTGTGCTGAGATTGTTCTTCCCCGAGGATTCGGGGCCGGTGCCCACGCTCATCGCGATCGTGGCGCTCGTGGCCGCCCCCCTGAGCACGTGGCTTGTGCACAACAGGGTGGCGCTGGCGGGCAACAGCGGCCTCCGTGCGAGATTGGCGGCGAAGCTCAAGGAACGCGGAGAGGCGCTGCCCGAGGGCGTGCAGCCAGTCTTCGTGGGCTTCTCGCCCGGCGAGGAGCAACTGCTGTGGGACGGCGACACCGATCGTGACATCGGCTTCCTTGCCGCGTGGGGTGACGCGCTGGTGTACCGGGGGGACGAGTTTGACTGGTTTCTCCCGCGCGATCGGATTGACACCATCGAGCCGATGCAGCCGGTGGCGGGACTGAGCCGCATCAGGATCCGGTGGCACGCCCCTCGTGAGGGCAATCGCTCCTTCACTCTCGTCTCGCGTGAGGCGACCGATCTGCGGGAGGCTCGCGAGGCCACGCATGTGCTCATTCAGCAGCTTTACACCTGGGCCGCGCGGCCGCCGGCGGCGGAGAGCGATCCGCCGAGGCTCGGGATGCCGCCGAGCGAGACGCGGGGCGGGAAGCCGATCGAGGCGGCGCCGGGAGGAAGCTGCGCGGTGATGGCTGCGGTCACCGCCGCCACGACGGTCGGCGCATGGCAGGTCGGCGGCCCGTTTGTCGCGGATGAGAAGTACGCTCATGCGATCCTCGCCGCAGGATGTGTGTTCGCGGTCGGCTTCGCGGCCATCAACGCGGTCATGCGCCTGCTGATGTGGGCGGAGGAGAAGGACGCAGCCGAGGACGCCACCTGACTTCCTGTCCGATCGGAGGCTTCACGTGCGACCAGCATTCATTGAGATCGACCTCGCCGCCATCCGTGGCAACATCCGCGCGATTCAGCGCGCCGTCGGCCCGGAGACGGCCGTCGCCGCGATCGTCAAGGCGAACGCCTACGGCCACGGTGCCGTCGAGATCTCGCGGGCGGCCCTGGGGGCCGGCGCATCTGCGCTCTGCGTGGCAATCGTGGACGAGGGGATCGAGCTTCGCGAGGCGGGTATTGATGCGCCGATCCTCGTCCTCGGCCCGCCCAACGGCGATGAAGCCGGGGCCGCGCTGGAGCATGATCTTATGCTGGCGATCAGCGATGCGGAGCAGGCAACGCGTGTTGCCGAGGCCGCGAGGCGTGTGGGGACGGTGGCCCGCGCGCATGTGAAGCTTGACACCGGGATGGGCCGGTACGGCGCTCGCCCGGACGTGGCGCGCTCACTCGCTGATACCCTCGCAGCGATGCCGGAGGTCGAGGTCGCGGGCGTCTTCACCCACTTCGCCGAGGCGCCGGATCCGGACTGGACCGCGCATCAGTTCGAGCAGTTCATGACCGTCTCACGCGAATTCGGCGCCGGGGAGCACGGCGGGCCGGTCAGGCACGTGTCCAACAGCGTCGCGCTTTTGCGCATGCCCGAGGCTCGACTTGAGATGGTCCGACCGGGCGCGATTCTCTACGGCTTCAACCCCGGCTGCGATCCGGCACTGATCCCTGACGCCATCCGGCCCGTGGCGTCACTTCGCAGTTCGGTGTCTCTTGTGAAGACTGTCGAGGCCGGCCAGCCCGTCGGCTACGGGCTCACCTGGCACGCGCCGCGCGACAGCCGCATCGCCGTCCTCCCGCTGGGCTACGCCGACGGCTATCCGCGTGCCCTGTCGAACAACGCCGATGTGCTCATCGCGGGCCGGCGCTGCCCGATCGTCGGCCGAGTCTCGATGGACGCTCTCACAGTAGACGTGACCGACGCGGGCGCGGTCGAGATCGGCGATGAGGTGGTGCTCATCGGCGCGCAGGGCGATGAGCGGATCACCGTGGACGAGATCGCCGAGCGGGCAGGCACGATCGGGCAGGAGATTGTGTCGCGTCTGTCGCCGCGCCTGCCGCGCGTGTATCTGAGCAGGAGTGATGACTGATGAACTCGGTGAGCGTCCACGTGCCCGCCACCACCGCGAACCTCGGGCCGGGCTACGACTGCCTCGGCCTCGCGCTGGGGCTGCACAACGAGGTGACGCTCGCGCTGGCCGATGAGCCGGGCGTGGAGATCGATGGCGAGGGCGCGGAGGCGCTGCCGCAAGATCGTACCCACCTGGTGCTCGGGGCAGCGCAGGCTGCCGCCGACGCAGCGGGGGAGACGCTGCCCGTGCTGGCGCTTCGGCAGATGAATCGAATCCCGCTGGCGCGGGGGATGGGCTCAAGTTCGGCGGCGATCGTGGGCGGCGTGGTGGCCGCGAATACGCTGCTCGACCTTGATCTCACCGAGCGGCAGATGCTCGACATCGCGACGGCTGTGGAGGGCCATCCTGATAACGTCGCTCCCGCGCTGCTTGGCGGCCTGACGGTCTGCTGCACGCTGGAGAGCGGCGAGGTGCTCGCGGAGCGGCTGGATGTCGCCGAGGGACTGTCATGCGTAGTGGCGATCCCGGACTTCGAGGTCGCCACTCATGATGCCCGCGAGGCGCTGCCGCAGACGATCGACCACGCCGACGGGGTGTTCAATCTCTGCCGCGTCGGGCTGATCGTCGCCGCGCTGAGCGCCGGAGACTTCGACGTGCTCGGCGAGGCGATGCGCGATCGACTGCACCAGCCCTGGCGCGCCCACCTGGTGCCGGGGATGGATGACGCGATCTCGGCGGCGCTGGACGCGGGGGCGCACGGGGCCGCTCTGAGTGGCTCCGGACCGACGGTCGCGGCATTCGTCTCGGACGGCGGGGAGGAAGTCGGCGAGGCGATGGTGAATGCTTTCCGTCGTGCGGGCACAACCGCGATCGCGCGGGAATTGCCGCTGGCGGCAGAGGGCGCGAGACTCGTTTCGTAGGCCGGGGACCCGTGCCTCGCCGCAGGCGCGAAACGACGTCCGGGCGAGGGCGCCCGGACTCCGGGGCTTTTGTCCGAATGTGGCGCTTATTGCTTACTTGAATCTTAGACTGGCAACTACCCTTGATCGGAGTGAAATATGTTGAGTGAAGTAACTGCAAAGCAGGTGGCAGACGCCATCGACGCGCGCGCCGAGGAGGCGCGCGGGTGGCTGATGGATACGATCGAGTTCGAGAGTACCCAGGGCAACGAAGCGGGTGTGCAGGCGTACATGAAGGCGCTGCTCGACGGCCTCGGGATGGACGCGGAGTATCGCGAGATCTCCGACGACATCTTCGAGGACCCCGAGTACTCGCACAATGAGAACGAGATGTCCTACGAGGGGCGTTACAACGTGGTCGCGACGCTCGAGGGCGCCGGTGGCGGCCGCAGCATCATCCTGCAGTCGCACACCGACGTCGTCCCCGGCGCGGACTGGGAGGACGCGTTCGAGCCGAAGTTTGATGGGGAGAACGTCATCGGCCGAGGGGCGATGGACGCCAAGGGCCAGGTCATCATGCAGACGCTCGCGATCGCCGCGGTCATGGATCTCGGGGTCGAACTCAAGGGCGACATCGAGCAGCAGGTCGTGATCGAGGAAGAGGTCGGCGGTAACGGCGCACTCTCGCTGATCCGCCAGGGCTGCACGGCCGATGGCGTCATCGTCGGCGAGGGCT
>JBKHFA010000135.1:0-9820 GCA_046540615.1 Armatimonadota bacterium
GCCGTTGTGTACCAGGGCGATGCGGCCGTCCATCGAGGTGTGCGGATGGGAGTTGACCTTCGAGGGTTTGCCGTGCGTTGCCCAGCGGGTATGACCGACCCCCAGTGTCCCCTCCAGCGGCTGCTCTTCAAGTGCTTCGGCGAGACCGGAGAGCTTCCCTACGACCTTCACGACCTCAAGATGATCATCTTCGACGACGGCAATGCCTGCCGAATCATATCCGCGGTACTCCAGGCGTTTCAATCCCGCCACGCACACATCGGTCGCCTGTCGTCCGCCTATGTATCCAACGATCCCACACATTGATTCTTCTCCCTTTCGGAATGTACATCAGATTATGTGCCGCCGCCTTCGTCAGGCGCCGGCGCTGTTATGTCGTCGTCCATCTCTTCGACGGGCTGCTCCTCGTCGGGCTCCACCTCGTCCGCCTCGGCCTCGCCGTTGTCGCTGTCATCCCCACCATCGATCTCTGGCATTTGATTCTCCGGGCGCTCACCGTTGTCCTCCCCGATCGTCTCCTCGTCCTCCGGTGGCGTCACCGTGTCCTCGTCGGGCGTTTCGTCGGGCGCGTCGCCACCACCGCCGACCGGCTCCGTGGTGACCGTCACCTGCACCGATGCGGGCCCCTCCATCCGTAAGTCCGACGGCACGTTCAGAGAAACCGAGTACTGCTTGGTGCCGCGCAGCCCGGATATGTCCACCTGCAGCGTGGGCACCGCGCGAGCATTGGCGAGATCGTCCTCGCTGGTGATGGTCACAATCTCCGGGGCAGTAGTGACCTCGGCCACCCGGTAGCCCGGTGGCGGACTGCCCAGCACCGGCCGGACAGGAACATACCTCACATTCAACTCGCGCACTTCGATCAAGACCGTCACTGTGGCCGGCTCGAACGCGACGCCTGAGACCGCTACGTTGCGGTTGTCACGCGCCTCCACCTCCACCTCGAAGGGAGCCGACTGGTTTATGCCCGAGACGTCCACCACAGCGACCGCTCGCGCCACCTCCCGCACGACGCTGGTCGCGCCGCGGACGGTCACCTCGTCGGGTTCGCTTGTCACGTTCTCGATCACAAATCCGCGCGCCGGTTCGCCCCGGATGATCTCATGCACCGGCCGCCGGCGCTCGATGATATTGTCCAACTCCACGTGTGCGGTCGTCGGGTAGCCCTGGCGCACGCCGAGCGTGTAGGGGACGCCCACGATCCGAAGCGGCACTTCGTTCTCTCCCACGGTCGCTCCACGCAGATTCGCCTCCATGCGGATGCGCCCGATATGCGCCTCGGCAAGCGCGCTCTCGCGGCCGCGAAGCCGCAACTCGACCGTCTCCGGGGTGATGTCGATGGTCTTGAGCCCCTCAGGCTCGTTGACCGGCACCACCGGCACGGTGACCGCCTGCGTGCTCTGCGGGTCCTCCGCGCCGAGCACGTGCAGCCACAGGATCACGGCCACGATCAGCGCCAGGAGCTTGACGGGCCAGTTCTCCACGAATATGTCGCGCAGCCGCTTCTTCACGCTGCCCATGTGGCCCTGTGCTCCTATCTGCGCCAGAAGAGCAGGCGCGCGCGCTCATCCGGCTTCTCAAAGAGCCGGTTGAGGCGCTCGGCAAGCTCCGTGCGCTCGAGGTCGGGTGCGAGATTCCCCTCGACGGCCATCGAGATCGCGCCGGTCTCCTCGGAGACGATCACGCAGACGGCGTCGGTGCGCTCCGAGAGCCCCAGCGCCGCGCGGTGACGCATCCCGGTGGCCACCGACAGGCCCGGCTGCTCGGAGTGCGGCAGCACGCAGCCGGCCGCCACGATCAAGTCGTCGCGGATAACGACGGCGCCGTCGTGCAGGGGGGTGTTGGGGTAGAAGATCGTCACCAGCGCATCGATCGAGACGCGCGCGTTGAGCGTCTTGCCGGTGCGGGTGATGTCCATCAGGCCGCTTTCTCTCTGAAGCACGATCAGCGCGCCGATGTGGCGCCCCGACATCTCCTCGGCGGCGTCCACGATCTCATTGATCACACGCTGCGTCTGCGCAGGCTCCGCTCTGCCGACGCTGAATCCGAGCAGGCCCGATCTTCCGAGACGCTCGAGGGCCGTGCGCAGTTCGGGCTGGAAGATCACCACCAGCGCGATCACGCCCGGCAGCACGAGCTGGCGGAGGATCCAGTTCAGCGTGGGAAGCCCGGAGCTGATCCACAGAAGGAAGAGCACCACCAGCAGGCCCTTGATGACAGAGCCTCCGCGGGTCCCCTGCAGAAGCAGCAGGCCGCGGTAGATGATGTACGACACAATGATGATATCCAGCACGGCCACCAGAAGGTCAAGGGGGCGCATGCCGAGGAACGTGGCGATCGCCTGTTCGGCGAGTGCGGAACCCATCAAGCCTGCCTTGCTTACGGTCGTTTTGCGCCTCTTTGAGGGGAACTGAAAGGTAGCACGAATATATCACAGCCTGACGCCGTTCGTCAACGACGCGCGCGACGGCGCCCGGTGCGGAGCGCAGACTTGTTTTCCCGCGCCGAACGGGGTATGATTCCAGCGCATGGATGACACGCGCGCAGCCCACCTGACACATGCGGAGGCCGGAGCATGGGACAGTCGGAAGAACTGCGGACATCGCTTTTCACCGAACCTGGTCCACGCAATACTGATGCCACGCTCGAGGCGGCGGCGGAGCGCGCGGCCTCTCTCGGCATCGAGCAGATGGTCGTCGCGACCAGCAGCGGGAGCACCGCGCTGGAGGCGACCCGAAAGTTCACCGGCCGCGTCATCGCCGTGACGCTGTCGGCGGGCCACTGGGAGAGATACTCGCCGCCCGACCCGGAGATCATCGAGCAGTGCAGGGAGCGGGGCGTGGAGGTGCTCACGGGCACTCACACACTCCTCGGCGGGATTGACGGCGCACTACGCAGCATCGGCGGAGTCGCGGCGGCGGAAATCATCGCGCGCACCTTCTACATGATCGGCCAGGGCGCGAAGGTCGCGGTCGAGTGCGCGCTGATGGCTGCCGACGCGGGAATGCTTGAGATGGACCATGAGGCAATCACGATCGCGGGAACCGGTGGAGGAGCGGACACCGCCCTCGTCGTCACTCCCGCGTTCAGCAACACCGCCTTCGATCTGCGGATTCACGAGTTCATCGCGATGCCGCGCTGAGCCGCAATGTCCGGATTGATGCGCAAACGCGACTGATCACGATCATCTGGCGACTGATAGCTGATGGCTCAATCACTCGATGCAATTCACATATACGATGCGCCCGATGCGATCGGCCTCGACATCGGCGTGGTCGGGCGCTTTCTCGCCGAACTGCTGCCGGAAACGAAAGTGGAGACGCGCACCGACTTCTTTACCTATCAACTCGGCAAGTTCGATCCCGAGCAGGTGGAGGTGCTCACCGATCAGATCGCCGCGCGGCTCGAGGAGCGCGAGGTGTACAATCTCGTGCATCCTGATCTTCGCGATGAGACATCGCCGGTCACGCCCGAGGAGCGCGACCTCGGCGTCGTCTACCGCGCGGAGCCGCTGCAGGCGGTGATGAGGCCGGTGATCTCGCAGGAGGAGCGCGCGGAAAGCCATCTGCACATCGTGTACCTGACACAGTGCCTCGGACGTTTTGAGCGGGACAGGCCACTGCTGACGCTGCAGATTATCCAGCACGGCCAGCCGACCGTCATCTCGACCACCGGCTTCGTGGAGGTGCCCGAACTGCCTCGCGAGTACACATTCCGTCGCGCGCAGATGGTCACGATGGGCGCGGACGATGCCATCGAGGAGTTGGACGAGCGCTTCGCGCAGAATGCGCTGCGCCACGGCGACGAACGGATCACCCGGGTGGCGGTCGGGTACGCGCTGCAGGCGCTCTTCGAGCGGATTTTCGGCGAACGAGGCTGTGACGATCCGCGGTGCTCGTTGTACCAGGCAAGCACCCACGATGAGTTGTACGAGGCCCATCTTTCCGAGGACTCCGGCCTGTGCGAGCGTCACATGCGGATGCTTATTGACTGGCGGGAGAACGAGAGCAGCGGTTGAGACAGGAACATGACCGCGGCGATGTGCGTCAGTATTGCCGAAAGGGCCGGCGAGGCGCGGGGCTGTGAGCGTGTCGCACCACCGCATCGACGCGGAGAACAATCATGAGCCGACGGGCTAAGAAGAAAACGAGACGCAGAAACCGGATATTGCAGGTATTCCGGGTCATCAACGCTATGATCGTGGTCGGCGCGTTCGGCGCCGCCGGCTTCGTGTACGGCGGCTATCAGAGCGTCCTCGCGGTCCTGCCCGAGGACATCGACTTCACGCAGTACCGCCCGCCCGGTGTCACCGAGATTTACTCCACCGAGCGGCATACCGACGGCAGCGTGACGCACACGCTGCTTGGGCGCATCGCGAAGGAGGATCGCACGCCGGTCGAGTTGTCGCGAATCCCGAAGCACCTGCGCGACGCGACGGTGGCGATCGAGGATGAGCGCTTTTACACACACCGGGGCATCGATCCCGAGGGCATCATTCGGGCGGCGAGAGAGAACATCCGCAGAGGCGGGATCTCCCAGGGCGGCTCCACGATCACCCAGCAGCTTGTCAAGAATGTCTGGCTGACCTCCGAGCGGACCTTCGACCGAAAGCTCAAAGAGATGCTGCTGGCGCTGCAGTTCGAGCAGAAGCTCTCCAAGGACGAAATCCTCGAGATGTACCTCAACGAGGTGTACTACGGCCACGGAGCCTACGGGGTGCAGTCGGCCGCGCAGACATTCTTCGACAAGGACGTGGAGGATCTGACGCTGGGAGAGGCCGCGTTGCTGGCGGGCCTGCCGCGGCGTCCGAGCCACTACTCGCCGTATGAGGACGTCTCGCGGAGCAAGCAGCGGCGTCTCGTAGTTCTGACGAAGATGCTTCAGCTTGGGTACATCAGCTCCGACGAGAAGGAAGCCGCACATAACGAGCAGATTCAGAGCAATCTCGCTCCGCTGGAGGAGCGGGGAGTGGCCGTCTACCGTGCGCGTCACTTCACGAACCTCGTCATTCGGGATCTCAGCAACGACCCGCGCTACGGGGCGGATGCGGTCTACCGTGGCGGCCTGCGGGTGTACACGACGCTGGACATGCGGCTGCAGAAGGTAGCTGAGGAGCAGTTGACGCAGCAGATTGAGAGGCTGCGGGACAGCCGGAATCTGTGGTCGGCGCCGGTCGGCCAGGGCGCGCTGGCGGCGGTGAGCGTGCAGACCGGCGACGTGCTGGCGATGGTGGGCGGGGTCGGCGAGTGGGAGCAGACGCAGTACAATCGCGCCCATCCGGGCCCTCCGCAGCACGGCCGTCAACCGGGTTCTTCATTCAAGCCCTATCTCTTTGCGACCGCCTTCGAGTCGGGCTACAGTCCGCAATCGACGTTCAGCGGCGGACCGATCAAGATCGGGACCTGGAGGCCGAAGAACTACTCATCCGGCCAGGGCGGGACGTACACGCTGCAGAGGGCGCTGGGATTGTCGGTGAACCTCGTGGCGGTGCGGCTGATCCGGGCGGTGGGGATCAACAAGACCCGCCGGTACGCCGCGCGCATGCTGAACATTCCCGAGGAGCGACTGGCGCCCTATCCGTCGCTGTCGCTGGGGGTGTCGGAGATATCACCGCTGGAGCACACGCTGGGGTACGCGTCATTCGCCTCGGGCGGCTGGCGGCCGGACAGGCGGCTTTACCACACGATCAAGGATTACACCGGTGAATTGATCGAGTACCGCGCTCCGCACCAGGAGCGGGTGCTCAGCAAGCCCGCCGCTATCAGCATGATCCAGTGCCTGCGCTACGTGGTCACAAGCGGCACGGGTCGGCGCGCGAGCATCCCCGGCATCGCCTGCGCTGGGAAGACGGGCACGACGCAGAACAGCCAGGACGCATGGTGGGTGGGGATCACCCCCGACCTGTCATGCGCTGTGTGGGTGGGCAATGATAACAACAAGCCGATGCGCGGAGCCTCCGGTGGAGGTTTTGCCGCGCCGGTCTGGCGGGAATTCGTGAGGCAGGCGACGGAGATACTCGCTCTCGACGGCAGCTATCCCGAGGGCAGCGGGGTGCGGGCCACGCGCAGAGGCGAGCAGGACGACGATGATGAGGAAGACGAAGAGGATGAGGAGGAGCAGACTGAGCAGGCGCCGCCCGCGGAGCCGGCCGGGCGCACCGTCACCGTCTGCTCAAGCTCCGGCGGAAGTGCGACGCCCTACTGTCCGGACACCGTTGAGCGCGTGCTCGGCCCCGGCGAGAGCGCGCCCGGGCCCTGCACAATACACCGAGGCTCAACGAGGCCGTCCAGCACGCCCGATCGCCCGGAGCAGCCGCCCTCAGGTGGCGATGCATCGCCATCCGGCGGTCAGACGGTGACCGTGACCGTCTGCGCGCAGTCCGGTCAGGCGGCCGGGCCTTACTGCCCGGATACTGTGGAGCGGACTTTCCCGGCGGGGGAGGCCCCCGGAGCCTGCTCGGTACATGGCGCGTCGCGGCCCTCTCCGGATTCGCGGCCGGAGCCGGCCCCCGAGCCTGAGCCGGAACCCGACCCCGGCCCTGAGGAGACTCCGGCGCCGGAGCAGGCCCCGGAGCCTGAGCCGGACCCCGGCCCGGCGGCGGAGCCCGCGGACGACGGCCCGGCGACGGAAACGCCGTAGTGGTCGGCGCCCATCGAGACAGATCACGCCAACGCATTCCGAAAGCCCCGCAAATACTGCACACACGCGAGCGTCAGCTTTGAGCGGCTTTGACCTGAGACTTAAGACAATTGGTCTTCTCACCGGTGTCCTGCTGATGATGCTGACAGGCCGACTGTGGGTGCTGCAGCTTACTCAGTGGGTGGACTTCCGCGAGAAGTCGATGCAGAACCGCACCTCCATCGTAAGCACGCCGGCTCCTCGTGGCCTCATCTACGATCGCGAGGGCCGGGTGCTGGCGGAGAATCGGCTGAACTGGTGCGTCATAATCACGCCGGCCGAGTTGCCGCCCGAAGGCGAGAGTGAGGAGCGCGAGCGCATCATCACATCCCTCGCGAGTATTCTCCGCGAGCGTGACGTGAGCACCTCCGACGTGCGCGCAGCGCTTGAGGAGGTCTGCGGAGCCGCCCGGTTCACCCCGACCCCGCTCGCGACCTTTGCCGAGGATCTGTCATTCGAGCTGGTGGCGCAGATAGAGGAGCGCAGCAGCGAACTGCCGGGCGTCAGTGTCGGGCAGCAGTTCCGGCGGCACTATCCGCACGGCACGCTTGCGTCGCATGTCCTCGGCTACGCCCGCTCGATCAACGCCGAGCAGTACGAGAAGTGGCGGGCGCTGCAGTACCCGAGCGTGGGGCCGATCGTCGAGCAAGGCCATGAGATCGAGCCGTGGCGGAACGACCCCGTGTACAAGCCCGACTCCATCTTCGGCAAGGCGGGGATCGAGGCATCGTACGAACTCGACGCCGCCGCGGAGCCGACCACCCCCGTGTTGCAGGGCCGCAGAGGGATGCGGGTGTGGGAGGTTGACCGCTTCAACCGACCGGTGCGCCTCATCCGGCAGGAGAGAATGCCCCAGCAGGGGGCGGGGGTCTATCTGACGATCGATGCCCAACTGCAGCAGGTGGCTGAGGACGCGCTCAAAAAGGCGATCGGCAGCAGGCTGACGGGCGCGGCCGTGCTGATGGACGTGCGGACCGGCGAGGTCATGGCGATGGCCTCCGAGCCGAGTATTGATCCGAACGAGTGGGTCAGCGGCATCTCCGGCGAGCGCTACCGCGAACTGAGCGAGGACCCCCGGCATCCTTTCCTGAACAAGGCGATCTCAGGGGCGTATCCGCCTGGCTCGATCTTCAAGATGGTCAGCGCGCTGGCCGCGCTGGAGGAGACGGGTGTGTCGCCCGAGCAGAGTTATGACTGCGAGGGGCAAATCAGCGTCGGCAATCCGCCGCACATCTTCAAATGCTGGAAGACGCACGGCTCGGGGATCAACATGTGGCAGGGCCTCGCGGAATCATGCGACGTGTACTTCTACGATCTTGTGCGCAAGTCGGGCCTGACGTCGGACGTAATCGCGGCGTACGCGCGTCTCTTCGGCATGGGCGAGCCCACGAACTGCGGACTGCCCGCGGAGGTCGGGGGGCGCGTGCCGGATCGCGAGTGGAAGGCCGATGCGCTCGATCAGGACTGGTACACCGGAGACACGCTGCAGTTTGTCATGGGGCAGAGCTTCCTGCGCGTGACGCCGCTGCAGATGGCAGTGATGACGGCCGCGCTGGCCAACGGCGGCAAGGTCATCTCCCCGCGCGTGGTGCGCAAGATTGAGTGGCCGGAGTATCTCATGCGCGGTCCGACGCTCTTCCGCGCCAGCGTGGTAAATGAGCTTGAGGTGGATCCGGAGCATCTCAAGATCGTTCAGCAGGGGATGAGGCGAGCGGTCACGAGTGAGACCGGGACCGCTCACGGGCTCGCGGAGATCGGCTTCAGCATCGCCGGAAAGACGGGCTCCGCGCAGTTCGAGCCCAACAAGCGCACGCATGCGTGGTTCGTTTGCTATGCGCCCTACGAGGAGCCGCGCTACGCCGTGGCCGTGCTCGTGACCGAGGGAGGCGGCGGAAGTGAGACGGCCGCGCCGGTTGCGGCGACGATCATCAAGGCCGCGATGGCGAAGTACGCCGGCGTTGATTCCGTCGGCATCCAGACGCTCATGCCCGAGTTGACCAACGGTGAGGTCCTTACCTCCGACGAGGGCGGCGAGCGCGCGGCGGCGAATGAGACAGACGAGGGCTGACGCGCGTCCTCTCGCTTCCCACCAGCTTTCACCTCACCACAGCCAGGCAAGAGAGGTCTGATTCCCTCCATGTTGCTTGACGAGTCCCGGCGTGACGAGTGGAACGAATTCGTGCGCGCCTCCGAGTACCCATCCGTGATGCAAAGCTGGCAGTGGGGCGAGCTTAAGGCGGCCACGGGCTGGGAGCCGATGATCGTGGCTCTCGAAGACGAGGGGGCCATCGCCGCTGGTGCGATGATCCTCCGCCGTCCCGTCCCGCATGTCGGCAAAGCACTGCTCTACGCCCCGCGTGGCCCGGTGCTTGCCTGGTCGGACGCCGAACTCTTCTCGCGACTCATCGCTCAGATCCGCGACATCGGGCGCGACCACGGCGCGATCGCGCTTAAGATCGATCCCTGCGTGCCGGTCGAGCGCTCCGAGGTCATCGAGATGATCGAGGACGCGGGCTTCGTTTTCACCGGTGATGATGACCCGGACCTCGGGGGCACACAGCCGCGCTACGTCATGAAGACCGATCTGACCCCTGAGCCCGATGACATCATGGCGGACTTTCACAAGAAGTGGCGTTACAACATCCGCCTCGCCGGCCGCCGGGGCATCGAGGTGCGCCAGGGTACGCGCGACGACCTCCCGGCTTTCTACGAAATCCTTGAAGACACCGCCGAGCGCGACGAATTCCGCGTGCGCGGCTACGACTACTTCGAGCGCATCCACGACCTGCTCGCCGAGGACGGCCTCGCGAAGCTCTTCGTGGCGGAGTTCGAGGGAGAGATCGTCGCGGGGGTGCTGGTGTTCACGATGGGCAAAGAAGCCGTGTACGTCTACGGCGGCTCCGATCCGGAGTATTACAAGCATATGCCGAACCATCGGCTGCACTGGGAGATCATGCTGTGGGCGCGGGAGCAGGGCTGCACCGCGTACGACTTTCGCGGCGTCTCGAAGGAAGTGGACGGTGAGCCGGTGGGTGAACTTGGCGGCCTGAACCGCTTCAAGAGAGGATTCAACGCTCAGTACATTGAATACGCAGGAGAGTACGACCTGGTGCTTTCACCCGCGTGGTACCGCCTTTACACG
>JBKHFA010000136.1:0-9761 GCA_046540615.1 Armatimonadota bacterium
CCCTGTGTTGAAAGGAGCTGAACTGGTTGGCGAAGGGGAAGGAAGAAGAGGTCAAGGACCTCGCCGAGGTTAAGGGCCTGGTGGAGAAAGGCCAGGACCAGGGATACCTCACGTACGAGGATATTCAGGAAGGCCTCGGCGAAGTGGAGGACCTTGACGCCCAGGACATCGAAGAGATCTACGCCATCCTCAGCGATGCGGACATTCGCGTCGCGGAGACGGCGGAGGAAGCCCTCGAAGACGACACCGAGGACGAAGACTCCGCCGGCGATGATGACGACGAAGATGACGACTTCAGCGAAGCCGATTCAGTGCCGGTTGACGACTCCGTGCGCATGTACCTGCGTAACATCGGAAAAGTTCCGCTGCTCAATGCGGAGGAAGAGGTGGAACTGGCCAAGCGCATCCACCTCGGCGAAGGTGAAGCCGAGTTCGACGCCGCGCGGAACTGCGTAGTATTCCGGGCCGAGAAGCGTCTGCGCCCCGGCACACGGTACACCGTCACCATCGACGGCTCTGATGACGGAGTTTGCGACATCGCCGGACGCACACTCGGCGAGAACGTGGCGTGGTCATTCGTCACCGATGTGGCGGGGGCGGCACTTGGCGTCATGAAGACCCGGCCCGAGAGCGAAGAGGACGGCGTCGAGGTCCATCGCGACATTCTTGTGCGATTCAACGATGGCATTCTGCCCGAGTCGCTCGGTCCCGAGACCATCACCGTCGAAGACACGCGAGGGCGATCGGTCGAAGGCGATGTATCCATCGGCGACGCTCCGGATACGATCGTCTTCAGGCCTGATGAGAATCTCCTCCACCGGAACACCTTCGTGGTCACCGTCGCCGGTGGCGAGGACGGGCCCGTCAGCGAAGGCGGGAAGCGCCTTGAGAATGCGTTCGAATTCAGTTTCTCCACCACGAATCAGAAAGCCGCGCCGCGGGTCATCAACACGGAACCCGAGGACGGCGCGACAGACGTCGCGCCCACGTCCGCCGTCGTGGTCAACTTTGACCGCGACCTGCTGGCCCGCAGCGTCGGCAAGAAGTCGGTGATCGTGACCGATTCGATGGACCAGGACGTTCAGTGCTCGCTGCACTACAGTGCGCTCGCGCGCTGCATTCGGATCGTCCCGCATGAGCCGTGGTCTTCGCGCATGCGCTACACCGTTCGCCTCTCGGCGGGCGATGAGGGTCTCATGGGTGTCGCGGGATTCCCGCTGCAGGAAGACGTGACGCTGGAGTTTACCGCGGGGGCGCGCACCGACACACTGAGTGTCGTTGAGCGCGAGCCTGAGGATGAGGAGCGCGAACGGAGCCTCCGCGAGGAAGTCGTCGTCCAGTTCTCAAGCCAGGTGGACCCGCACTCAGTCCACGACCAGAGCCTCAAGCTCCGGGATGAGGAAGCGGTGCAGGCGCTCGCCGATGCGAACCTTCGTCTCGTTGTGAGCATCGCCCGAAAGTACGCCGGGCGCTCAACTCTCAGCTTCCTGGACCTCATCCAGGAGGGCAACATGGGGCTGATGCGAGCGGTCGAGAAGTTCGACTACAAGAAAGGCTACAAGTTCAGCACGTATGCGACATGGTGGATTCGGCAGGCCATCACACGTGCCATCGCCGACCAGGGCCGGATCATCCGCATTCCGGTCCACATGGTGGAGACGATCAATCGCGTGGTTCGGACGTCGCGCGCTCTGCTGCAGCAACTCGGTCGTGAGCCTACTCTCGAAGAGGTCGCGGCGGAGATGGACCTTGACGTGGAACGTGTCGCGGAGATTAAACGCATCGCTCCCGATCCGCTCTCGCTGGAGGCGCCGGTCGGTGAGGAGGAGGACTCTCATCTCGGGGACTTCGTCCCCGATGAGGAGGTCGGCACACCGGTAGATGTCGCGTCCAACTCGGTACTGCGCGAGCAGCTTGAGAAAGTGCTTGACACACTCACCGAGCGCGAACGCGAGGTGCTCAAGTTGCGTTTCGGGCTTGAGGATGGGTACTCGCGCACCCTCGAGGAAGTCGGGCACATCTTCGAGGTCACACGTGAGCGTATCCGTCAGATCGAGGCCAAGGCGCTCAAGAAGCTGCGCCATCCGAGTCGCAACAAGGTGCTGCGAGACTACCTCGAATGATCAGAGGGCAGCGTCGTGGACTTTGCGCACGTGGAATTGACGGCTTGTTGCGCTTGTGGGTATAATTGATGAGCAGGAGCAGCAACCGGGCCCGTAGCTCAGTGGTTAGAGCAATCGGCTCATAACCGATTGGTCGCTGGTTCGAGTCCAGCCGGGCCCACCACCGATCACATCCTTTCACGCCGCCACCGTCGGCGGAGAGTCTGATGATTGAGCAACCGATGCACTGAACTCAATGTCCGGGGCGGCTCACCGCCGCCCCGTCAGTCTTAACACCAAGCGCAACGGGGATACTTCACCAGCCGCTGCAATGAAGCAGCAGGGGAATTATGCTTTCTGCGATCGCGGATTATATTAAGTCAAGACGGAACGAGTTGGGCCGGCACGTTCTCTTCGTCGGGCATGCGATTCGCACATCGCCTGACGAAACCACCGTTGAATCACTGCTGCATGAGATGGCCATCGACTGGGCCGGTGAACAGGAGATCGAACTGCCGGATGAGGAACCCGGCCGCGCAGCGCTCGAAGCGATGGCCGAAGGGGTGCCATCCCACCTCGAGCGCTGCAGGCGCCTCAGGGCGCTTACTGCACACCTGCGTCCGAGCGAGGCCCACACGCGCCTCGCACGGATGATCTCCGACGGTTATTTCCCGGCGATCTTCATCACCGATCCGACCGACCTGCTTGAACGCTCCCTGCGCAACCAGCACATGGAGCCTGAGACGGACTATCACCTCCTGGTGGCGGGTCAGGATTCGCCTGAGGATATTGAACTGGCGATCTCCGGCTCCACGCGGGTGGTCGTGGTGAAGTGCGCCGGGTCCGCGACGGGCGAGTTTCTGCCTCTCTCCCAGGAAGAGGTGGACGCGGCGATCGATGAGATCGCACCGGTGATCGAGTCAGCCTTCAAGACGCTCGCCGTCTTCGTTGGGTACACTGAGCGCGATCGGGCGTTCATCCCCCACGTCCCCGATGATGGCGACCGCGTGTTCTGGATCAACCGAATCATCCCGATGGATGACGAGGACCTCTTCCAGGAACTGAAGATGGAGAGTCCCGACAGCGTGGACTTCCACCGCCTCCAGCCGCACGTGACCGGGATGCTCGCCAGCCGCTCGTCAGCCCGCCACCTGATCTGCCGTGACCCGGGAGAGCCGAACGCATTCTTCTCCGGCCTCGAGGACCGGGTGGCCCGTCACCGGCGCAGCACCTCGCGGCAGAAGAAGTCGGGGCCGACCCTCAGCGTGCTGACCGGCGGCCCCTTCCGCTTCCTTGAGCACTACCGCGTGGAGGACGCTGAACTCTTCTACGGCCGTGAGCAGGAGACCGAGGACGTCATCGAGATGATCCGCCGGCATCAGCTCAGCGTGCTCTTCGGAGCGCTGGGCCGGGGCAAGACCTCGCTGCTGTCGGCCGGCGTGATGGCGCGCATGCTTTCCGAGGCCGAGGAGGCCGACGAGGATCACGGCACACCGTGGCTGCCCATCTACGTCCGATGTGGTGACGATCCGATCGAAGGAACCATCGATGCGGTGACCGATGCATTCATCGAACATGACATCGCCCGCCTTGAGGGCGACTTTGCGCTGCCTGAGCTTCTTTCGGAGGCGGTCGAGACTGCCGGACGGCCGATCGTATTGCTGATCGATCAGTTCGAGGAGTACTTCGTCAAGACGGGCGATCGTCTGCAGCAGGAGTTCGCCTCGCAACTGGCGGAGGCGCTCGACTGCGTGGGCGAGGACCTGCGTGTGCTGGTGTCGATCCGCGAGGACTATCTTGGCCGCCTTTACGAGCTGCGGGATCATTTTCCCGAGATACTGCATCACGTTTACCGCCTGCGCAAGATGAGCGAGCGGCAGGCGAAGATCGCAGCGATCAAGCCCGGTTCGAACTTTCATCTCACGATCGAGGAGGAGGTCGTGGACCGGGTTCTCGAGGACCTCTGTCACGACGGCGGCTGCGAGCCCACCGAACTGCAGATCGTGATGGACCGGCTCTATCAGACGCTCTCGCCCCGGCAGCATGTGATCAGCCCCCATGCGTACGAGCAACTTGAAGGTGCGGACCGGATCCTCCGGGACTACCTTGAACACGCTCTCCAGCAGCTTCCGCCGTGGGAGCGCAGGCTCGTGCGCAACATTCTCAAGCAGTTGGTGCAATCCTCGGAGTTGAAGGCCGTGCGCTCGGTGGAGCGCATCGCCGCCGAAGTCGGACAGAGTGAGGAGAACGTTGAGCGGATACTCGCCCGCCTCAAAGACCTCCGCCTCGTCCGCCGAGTGGGCAGGCAGGAGAAGCGCGAGTATGAGGTCGTCCACGAGTACATGGCGAGCAAGATCGAGGAGTGGATGACGGAGCGGCAGATCGAGGTCAAGGACGTGCAGGACCTGCTTACCCGTGAGCTTGGCAACTATCAGAAGTTCGGTCTGCTGATGCAGGAGGGCGCCTTGCGCGTGCTGAGCACGCACCGCAATGAACTGACGATCGCGCCGGAGGAGATGGCGCTGATCATCCGCAGCGCCGTCCATCGGCAGGTGGACGTCGGCTACTGGCTCGGGCGGGTCGAGGAACTCGAGGAGCTGCTTGAGCCGACGATCAAGGATATGCTCCACGATGACGAGGACCATGCGCGCAGATCGGCGCTCCGCGCGCTTGGCCCGCACGTCTCACGTGCCTACCTGCAGGAGCTGGTGGACCTTCTCGACGACGAAGCGGAGGACATACGCGAGTTGGCGGAGGATTACCTCCGCGGGCTCGACCGCGACCTGGTGCATCTCCTCGGACGGGGGACCGACGAGCAGCGACATCTTGCCGCGTACGCGCTGGGGCGCATCGAGAGCCGGCGGGCGCTCCGTCCGCTCGCGCAGGCTCTCAGCGACGGCGACGAGGAGATGCGGGACGAAGTCGCCGAAGCGCTCATGGAGATGGACGCCGAGTCGACCACGCGGATCCTGCTGCGGCGGCTGAGGGAGAGTCCGAACGCGCCGTGGGCGGTCGCCTACGCGCTGGGTCGGGTTGCGCAGGATATGCGGGCGATCGGCGAGATCCAGCAGGCTCGTAAGAACCAGCCGCGCTCGGCGCAGATCGCCTTCGCGCTCGCGATGGCGCACGCGCAGCGGCGTGACTTCACCACGGCGCTGGATCTGCTCGACGAGTCCGAGCGGCTTGCCACCACCGAGATCGGCCACGAGAACATCCGCGAGATGCGACAGGAGGTCCTCGAGCAGCAGCAACGCGCCAGTCAGTTCGAGCAGTGGGCGACCTTCCACGGCAACGCGGCTCGGGTAGGCCGCTCCGACCAGCAGGTCAGTCCGCCACTCAAGGTGCGGTGGCGCTTTCAGACGCGCGGCCCGGTGGTGGGCGGCCCTGCACTCGACGCCGGTCTGGTCTGCGTGGGCTCGCGCGACAACTACGTCTATGCGCTCGACAGCGCCTCGGGGCAGATGCGCTGGGAGGCAAAGACACAGGACCGGGTGGAGTCCACCCCCGCGATTGTCAGCGACATGGTCTACGTCAGTTCCCGGGACGGGCACGTCTACTGCATCGACGCAGACGGCGGCGACGTGCGCTGGTATCATGACACAGGCAGTCCGAGCAGGTCCTCCCCCGCGGTCGCGGGGCGGAGTGTGTTCGTGGGCAACCAGGAGGGGCGGCTGGTTGCGCTGGACCGCGATTCCGGTGAGCTGCGCTGGGAGATGCGCGCTGCCGATGAGATCTCGGCGGCGCCCACGATCGCGGGAGACATAGTCTTCGCGGGCTCGTGGGACGGCGTGCTGCGCGCGCTCTCCCGCGAGGATGGGGAGCTGAGTTGGTCCCACGACGCCGAGGAGCCGATCGCCGCAGCGGCCAGTTCCGTCGATGGCGTCGTGTACTTCGGCTCGGACGCCGAGGCCGTGACGGCACTTGACGCGGCAACCGGTGACACGCTGTGGCGGACGGAGACGGACGGACGGGTGCGCTGTTGTCCGGCGCTGTCGGAGTGTTACGCCGTGGTGGGCTGCATGGACGGCAAGGTGTACGCCATCGACCGTGAGGATGGGGCGCTGGTGTGGGCGTTCGAGACGGACGACGAGATACTCGCTTCGCCCGCGATCGCCGGCGGGGTGGTATATGCCGGGTCCAAGGACGGGGCGCTTTACGCGTTGTCTCTTGAGAGCGGTGAGGAACTGTGGCGCTACGCCACGTCGTACGCCGTCTACTCCTCGCCCGCCACCGCGGAGCAGATGATCGTGCTCGGCATGCAGTACTATGACGTCGTGGCGTTTGTCGGACGGGAGTTCAAGCCGGGGGCGCTGACATGATGAGGCGAATGCTCGCGCTGCTGGTGTTTGCGGGAGCCCTTTTGACGGCCGGCTGCGGAACAGTAGACGAGATGCGCACCGAGTTCGTCGCAATGCGTTACATGCAGGCGGCGGAGGGGAATCTTCGCTCTCTCCCGCGCAACACCGCGCGAGCCATCGAGGAGCTTGACAGGGCAGTTGCGCTGATGCCAGAGGACGCGGAACTCAAGCGCCGCGCGGCCCGCTTTTATGCCGTTGCCCGCGCCTGGGAGAAGGCCATCCCGCTCTTCGAGGCGCAGGAGGAACTCACCCGGCAGGACCGCATAGCCTACGCGCAGTGCCTCCTCAACACCGAACGTGCCGATGAGGGGGCGCAGATCTGCCTCGCAATCATCGATCGGGCCATGCAACAGCGGGAGCGGGCAGGTTCGACGCAGGTGGAGTGGGCACTCGCGCTCAATGACGCGGGATATACCCTCGCGGACGCCGATATGCACATTGATCGGGCCTACGAAGCTGTCCTCGCCGCGATGGAGGCGATGCCTCTGCAGGGCGCGTTCGTGGACAGTGTCGGCTGGGCTCTCTACCGCAAAGGCGAACTGGTGGACGCGGCGTTCTACCTCGAACGCGCGCGCCGTCACACGCCGCGGGAAGATCCGGAGATACTCTACCACCTCGGTGTCGTCTACGCGCGTCTGGGTCGCTACGGCGAGGCAACTGATGCGCTGGACAGGGCGCGGAAACTCGCGCCCGGGTGGGACGAGGTGCGGGAGGAACTCCGGCGGCTCGGGCGGATACTCCCGCCTCCAGCGCTGGCGGCATTTGCACCGAGCGCGCTTACCACACAACGATCGACGCTTCGTGAGACCTCACTGATGCACCACGGGAGACTGTCATGAAGATAGCCAGCCGGATGGACGCCATCAAGCCATCAGCGACGATCGGCATGAAGGTTAAGGCAGATCAACTCAAGCAGCAGGGCCGGGACGTGTTGTCCTTTGCCGTCGGCGAGCCGGACTTCCCCACCCCTGACAACGTCATTGAGGCCGCGAAACGCGCCCTCGACGCCGGTGAAACGAAATACACCGCCGCATCAGGCACCACTGAACTCAAGCAGGCGATCTGCGACAGGACGCAGGCGGATCTCGGCGTGGGCTACCGGCCGGAGAACGTGCTCGTCTCCAACGGCGCGAAGCATTCGCTGATGAACATTGCCCAGGTGATGTACGATCCCGGCGACGAGATCATCTGCTTTTCGCCCTACTGGGTGACCTACCCGGTGCAGGCGGAGTTCGTGGGCGCGAGGCCGGTTGCCATCGAGACTCGCGGTGAGGATGATTTCCAGCCTGACCTCGATGAGGTGCGCGCGGCCGTCACTGAGAAGACTGTCGCCATCATGATCAACAGCCCCTGCAATCCTTCGGGCGCGGTCTACGAGCCGGAGATCATCGAGGGCCTTGCGGAGATCGCGGTGGAGAACGACCTTGTCATCATCTCCGACGAGATATACAAGCACATCATCTTTGATGGCGCGAAGCATGTCAGCCCCGCGCAACTTGGTGACGAGGTCCGGGAGCGCACGCTCATCGTTGACGGCGTCGCGAAGACCTACGCGATGACAGGCTGGCGGATCGGCTGGCTGCTCGGTGACGCCGCGTGGATCAAGCGCGCGGGCGCCCTGCAGGGCCAGGCGACGTCATGCCCCAACACCATCGCCCAGGCCGCCACCATCGAGGCGCTGAGCGGCCCGCAGGACTCGGTCGCGGAGATGACTGAGCAGTTCGCGGAGCGCCGCGACTTCGTGATGCAGCACCTTGGTGAGGTCCCGGGCGTCACCTGCGCAACCCCGCGCGGGGCGTTCTACGTGTTCCCGAACGTTTCTGAGCACTACGGCCGCAAACTCGGCGGGAAAACCATCGGCGGATCGCTGGACATGGCCGAGTACCTGCTGGAGGAGGGCCTGATCAGCCTGGTCCCCGGCGAGGCGTTCGGCGCCGAGGATTACATCCGGATCAGCTTCGCCACCAGCATGGAGGAGCTTGACGAGGGCCTCAAACGCTTCAGAGACGCGCTGGCGTAAGGAGATCTGCCCCGCGCCGGCAGCACCGCGTCCGTGTCGGAAGAGCAACTGCGAACACCACCGCGAGCGGGGGGAGCCTCTCCCCCGCTCCGACCATGTATCAGAACCATCATTCGTCTGGAGGAGATCACATGTACACGATCACGCTTATTCCCGGTGACGGCACCGGTCCGGAGCTTGTTGAGGCAATGCGCCGCTGCGTCGAGGCCACGGGTGTTGAGATCGAGTGGGAGGTGCAGACAGCGGGGATGGACGTCCTCGAGGACGAGGGGACGCCACTGCCTGATCGGGTCCTTGACTCGATCCGCAAGAACAAGATCGCCATCAAGGGCCCGATCACCACTCCGGTCGGCCACGGCTTCAGGTCGGTCAACGTGGCGCTTCGCAAGCTCCTCGACCTTTATGCCTGCCTGCGGCCGAGCAAATACTACGAGGGCGTCAAGTCGCGCTACCCCGAGGCGGACCTCGTCGTAGTGCGCGAGAACACCGAGGATGTGTATGCGGGCATCGAATTTGAGCGAGGAACCGATGAGTGCGCGGCGATCATCGGAGAGATCGAGCGCCTGAGCGGCGAGAGTATCCGCAAGGACTCCGGCATCTCGATCAAGCCGATTTCCGAGACCGCCTCGGAACGCATCGTGCGTTTCGCCTTTGACTACGCCATCGACAACAACCGCACGAAAGTGACTGCGGTGCATAAGGCGAATATTCAAAAGTTCTCCGACGGGCTCTTCCTTGAGGTCGCGCGCCGGGTGGCCGAGGATTACGCCGACTCGGGCATCGAGTTTGAGGACCGGATCGTTGACAATATGTGCATGCAGCTTGTGCAAAAGCCGGATCTTTACGACGTGATGGTGCTGCCGAATCTCTACGGCGACATCATCAGTGATCTCTCGTGCGGACTGGTGGGAGGACTGGGCGTGGCTCCAGGAGCGAACATTGGCGGGGAGATCGCGGTGTTCGAGCCGACCCACGGAAGCGCGCCGAAGTATGCCGGGCAGAACAAGGTCAATCCGACGGCCACGATCCTCTCCGCAGTCATGATGCTCCATCATCTCAAGGAGCACGACGCGGCGAACCGCCTCGAAGACGCCGTCGCCGCAGTCATCGCTGAGGGTGACCAGGTCACGTACGATCTGAAGCCCGAGCGTGACGATCCGAGCGCGGTCGGCACCTCCGAGATGGCGGATGCTATCATCGCAAGTCTCTGAGGCAAGGGGTGTCGAAGCTGTCATTACGCAGGCCCGCCGCCCCGGCGGGCCTGCTGGCGATCCGGGATCG
>JBKHFA010000137.1:0-9722 GCA_046540615.1 Armatimonadota bacterium
TGCAAGGGAGAGGGGGGAAAGCGATGTCGTTTATCGCAGGGGGGTGAGGCCCGGCGAACGACGCACGGGCGGGACGCCCTTGCCACGTGACAACAAAGGCCACGACACTGCGAGACGTTGTCGTTCCTCCCCCCTCGTCCCGCCCCACCTCGCGTCGTTTGCGAGGTGCAAGGGAGAGGGGGGAAAGCGATGTCGTTTATCGCAGGGGGGTGAGGCCCGGCGAACGACGCACGGGCGGGACGCCCTTGCCACGTGACAACAAAGGCCACGACACTGCGAGACGTTGTCGTTCCTCCCCCCTCGTCCCGCCCCACCTCGCGTCGTTTGCGAGGTGCAAGGGAGAGGGGGGAAAGCGATGTCGTTTATCGCAGGGGGGTGAGGCCCGGCAAGCGACAACGGCAAGTCCCCCATCGACCGCCTGCGACGGAGAAGGTCCCTCAGGCCTCGCGCGGAACCTCACTGATGACCTGAAGGGAGGCCACAATCATGACCGAACAGGAAGTCCGCGAACTGGTCGCGGAAGTCGTCGTACTGCGCAACAACCCGCAGTGGCGGGCAGAGGACAACGAGTTGATCGCATCAGGAGCGGCTTTGAGTTCGCAGGTGGGCCGCGAGGATGTCCGGGAGCGGGCCAACGAGTTGCGCGCGCTCTCGCCCGGCCAGCTTATCCTGCAGACGGACATGGAGACCGGCAGCTACTTCGCGCCAGACGGCACCGCGATCCCACCTCTGATGGCGCTGGGCGCGGCGGATGACGAGGAGCTTGCCGAGGCGTGGGGCTACGCGGTCGGCATCGAGGGGCGACGGCTTGGCGTAGACGTGACGTGGAGCCCCGTCCTCGACGTGAACACGAACCCGGACAACCCGATCATCAATGTGCGCGCCTTCGGCGAGGACGCCGAGCAGGTGGGGCGTCTCGGGGCCGCGATGACCCGCGGGTTCATCCGCTCGGGCCTGCACCCGTGCGCGAAACACTGGCCCGGGCATGGCGACGTCGCGGTGGACAGCCACATCTCGCTGCCGACGGTGGACAAGTCGCGCGAGGAGCTTGAGGAGGTTGACTGGCTGCCTTACCGCATGGCGCGGGAGGCGGGGCTTGAGAGCGTGATGACCGCGCACCTGCTCCTGCCGGCGATCGATCCTGAGAACTGCGCGACCGTCAGCCACGAATTGATCACGGGCATCCTCCGCGAGGGACTCGGCTACGAGGGCTGCATCTTCACCGACTCACTCGGCATGGAGGGCCTGCGCACCACGATCGACTCGGCGGAGGCGGCGTGGATGGCGCTCGCGGCCGGGCACGATCAGGTGCTGGTGGATTACAAGCGCCCGCCCGGAGACAGCGTCGAGGCGATGGTGGCCGCGTGCATGGACGGCCGCGTGCCCGAGGAACGACTGCGCGACGCCGTCGCCCGCGTGCGCGATCTCAAGCGCCGCCTGCGCGAGCGCCCTGAGCTTCCCGCGGAGGACGCGATCCGCGAGACCATCCGCGACACCGGCCGGCGCGTAGCGGAGGCGGCGGTGACGCTGGCGGGCAGGCTGCCGGAGGGCGGGGTGAAGGCCGGACCGCGGCCGCTGCTGGTGATCTTCGATGACCTCGGCAGGCACGGGGTTGGCGTCGCCGAGGAGGGCGTTGAGGGCGGCCTCGAGGGCGTGCATCCGCTGGCGAAGATCGCGCGAGAGATGCTCGACTGCGACATCATCGTCGCGCCCGAGGAGCCGACACCCCAGGACGCGCAGCGGATCGAAGCGCGCGCGGAATTCGCATCCGGCATCATCGGCGCGACCGTCGCGCACATCCAGTCGTACAAGGGTGAGGGCGTGCGCCTGCCGTCGAAGCAGGTGGAACTTGCGCGCCGCGCCGCCGACGAGGGGCTGCTGCGCGGACTGATGCTCTTCGAATCGCCTTATGCGCTGGGCGACCTGCCGAAGGGTGTCCCGACCATCGTGGGCTACGGCGCGGATGAGTTCAGCTTCCGCGCATCGCTGGAGGCACTGCTGGGCGAGCGCGAGTGCCCCGGAACGCTGCCGGTGACCGTGGGGTAGGCTGCTGACGCTCGGAGAGGCCAGGACTGCTGCGCCACGAACTTGCGTCCGAAGATCTTGCGCAGTGACTGAGCGCATCGCGAGCATATGCTGCGGTTCTCGTCGCAGGTAGCGCGGACCTTTCGCGCCATGTACTCCTGCATCATCCGACCGGAGCGGTTGCGTCCTCACATTGCGCTGCCTCCGGCCGCGGAGTCTGGATAGCGCGACCGGGAGAGGGGGCCGGGGTGAAGGGCGGGGGAACCCTATCGATGGTTACTGCGCCCCAGCCGATCTTTAAACTGGGGGCAAAGCTCGTAGGCCCGGTTTGCATAATAATGGAGGAACCATCTTGACAGCTATCAAGTTATAACTTAATCTCTTCGCGAAGCTTGAATGTAGAGAACGGACGAGGCGTACGGGGGCTCATGCTCAAGTTAGTCAAACTCCACGAGGGTAGAGCATTTACCGTCTGTGCGTTGAAGAGGACAGGCGACGAGGAGTCGTTTGTGCTTGCGTACTTGAAGCAAATAATGAACACGGAGAAACCCCACTGGAAGACGCTGGTGCGGCGGATCAGAAATCTGGCGGAAAAGGGGCCAATGAAGTACAACCCCGAGAAAAGCCGGAGCCTTCAGGGGACCGACCTTTTTGAACTGAAAGAGCAGCCGACCCGGATACTGTGGTTCTACGATCGAACCTGTCGCGGAAGAATTGTTATGACACACGGATTTCAGAAGCGTCAAGACAAGACGCCGCCTGAAGAGATTGAACGGGCTCTTCAACTGCAAGCTGAGTACTACAGCCGATAAACTGCAGATGCATAGATACGTGGGAGGATGAGATGGAAGAAGCTGCCATTTTCTCCGAATGGGTTGACGAGCTGACGCACGACCCCGAGTACGTCGTGCATGAGTTGCTTTGCGATATCACTGAGGACATTTGTGCCGCGATGAATCGACGGGGAATGAACCGAGCCGATTTGGCTCGACAGTTGGAAGTATCACCGCAGTATATCAGCGAGTTTCTCAACACGCCGCACAACATAACGCTGAAGCAGATCGTAAGGTTTGCAGCGGCCGTCGGTCTTGACGTGGCTGTTTCGCTGAGCGCACGTGAGAGCACGCAGATACCTGCGCCCTCGTCACCAGAGGCCACTGACTGGAAGAATGCAGGCCCTGCAAGATCGCTCAGCCGGCTGGTTCGTGGTACGTCACTGGAGGACACTGATGAGTCTCTCAGCAATGCAGCTTAGGCGTTTCAGGCTGTCAAGACTGGAGCTTCGATACAACGAGGACTGGATCGGGATGGAGGATCATCCTGATACCGAGGCCTACTCTGTCGGGACCGATTTTGACGTGTTTGGTCCCACCGACAATGAGTACGCCATCCGCCTGGAGGTCGACTGCAAGCCGAGTGGTGAAGGCGCAACACGATACGATGGCGTTGGAGCGGAAATCTGGGGCATATTCGTATTCACAGGGGAGTGTGGCGAGGACGAGGTCGAACGCATGCTTGTTCTGAACGCTCCAGCAATCCTGCACGGTGTTCTTCGCGGCATCATCGCGAATGCGAGCGGCAGTTGCGCGGGAGGTCCATTCGTACTGCCCGCAGTCAACTACATCGATGTTTTCAAGCACAAAATGCAGCAGCTTGAGCTTCCGGAAGACCCTGCGTCCGATGATGAGGAAGCATCCGGAGAAGAACGCCCATGAGCAAGACGGCTGATCGTCAATAGCTCCGGCCACATTCCCCTCGACAGGCCCCTCGCATCGAAGCCTTCATCGGAAAGGCATGGCGCGGTGAGGCGACCTCCGTCTGACAGAAGACGAGGACACGCGGGGGCGGGCGGAGGCCGCCCCGCCGCCGCGTCATGTACCGCATCTCACCGATGCATTGCCACTCTTCTCCCCTTCGCGTAGACCTCCTGCACCTCGAGGTCGCGGTCGAGGAGGATGATGTCCGCGTCCTTGCCCGGGTCCAGCGAGCCGATGCGGTCGTCCACGCCGAGGATGCGCGCCGGGGTCAGCGAACCCATCGTCCACGCATCCTCCAGCCGCGCGCCGACCGTCTCGTGGATGAATTGCAGCATGCCGAGCATCGGCGTCACCGATGACGCGATGACCTCCGGCCGCTCCTTGATGATCGCAATCCCGCCCTCCACCAGCGCGTCCTGCCCACCGATGAAGTACTCACCGTCCGGCAGCCCCGCGCCCTTCATCGAGTCCGAGATCAGCGCCAGCCGGTGCGGGCCCTTGCACATCAGCGCGAAGCGGATCAGCGCCGGGTGGACGTGAAAGCCGTCGCAGATGATCTCCGTGGTGACCGCCTGATGCATCAGCACCGTCTCCACCACGCCCGGCGCGTAGCCCCTGCCGGGCGAGTCGCGGAGCGCCTCGAAGCGGATCGTGCCCATCACGCAGTAGAGGTGAGTCGCGTGGCGGAGGCCCGCGTCAATTGCGGCCATCATCTGCTCGTACGTCGCCTGTGAGTGGCCTGCCGAGGTCGGGATCCCCGCCTCGCGGCAGGCGCGGATGACATCGAGTGAGCCGGGAAGCTCCGGCGCCAGCGTCCACTCGGTGATGAAGTCGGAGTGATCCTCGATCAGCGGAAGGTACTCATCCGGATCGGGATCGCGCACGTATTCCTTGAGATGCCCTCCGCGATACTCCTCGTCGAGGTACCCGCCCTCAACGTGGTAGCCGAGGATGTCGGCTCGACAGTCACGCGCGGCCTCGCGCGTCGCCTCGATGGAGGCCCGCATCTCCTCGATCGGCACGCTCAGGCCCGACGGTGCGATGGCCGTCGTGCCGACAGAAAGATGATACTCGCAGCCGTCGATGATCTCCTGCGGGTCGCTGCTGACGAAGTCGTGGCCCTGCCCGCCGTGGGTGTGGATATCCACGAGACCCGGGCCCACGAAGAGACCCCGGCAGTCAACGACGTGCTCGTCGGCCGAGCATGTCGCGCCCGGCTCACGAAGCTCCAGCACGCTCCCGTCCTGCACCACGAGGTCCGCCCTGCGGCGCTCAGTCGGGGTAACGATGGTACCCTCAGCGAACACGATCGTCCGATGCTTTCGGCTCTCCATCCCCGTCACTCCTTTGTCCATCACCCGGCAGATCTCAGCCGATTGAACTGCTCTCAGGCGCCTGCTCTGCGCCGAGCGCCCGTTGCCGGCGTTGCGTCTGCGCGACATACGAACCGCGCGCGGAGAGCAGCGCGACTATCATCAGCCACAGAAGCGTCTCGCGCATGGTGCCCGGCCACGCGCTGATCAGCGCGGTAGCAAGCAGCACCGCCGCCTGGACTGCTTCGGACCGCCAGTTGAAGCGCTGGCGCAGGGTCCTCAGATCGGGATAGGTGAGTATTTTCGCCGCGATGTAACCCGCGCCCAGCAGGCCCACCCAACTCCACCAGGCAAGCTCTGGCGCAAGTCCGTCCCGCGCGAAAAGCAGTGGAAGCAATACAAGCAGCAGACCGGCAATCCGCCCCGCGAAAATCGACAGGAATCTGACAACGTCCCTCATCATCTCGTCCTCTTACTCTGAAGTGTCCGCACTGCTCACCCCCGATCACACGACCAGCATCTGTCGAGCTTTTGCTACCCGCCCCACTCAGGATTCGGGGTCGGGAGGTCGGCGCCGATCTCCGCCCGCCACGCCTGCAGCATTCGGAGCATGCCCTCGGCGATGTCGGGCCGCGCATCTGCAAGATTCACCGTCTCGCTCATGTCCTCGCGCAGATTGTAAAGTTCAAGGTGGCCGTCCTCAAAGAACTCAATGAGCTTCCAGTCCCCCGAGCGGACCGATGATCCCGGCGTCCCGCCCTGATTTCCGTAGTGCGGGTAGTGCCAGTAGATCGCCTCGCGATCAAGCTCCCCGCCCTCAAGCAGCGGGGCGAGGCTCACACCGTCCACATGCTGCTCGGGGATCGGGTCCGCTCCGGCCATCTCCAGCATCGTCGGGTAGAAGTCGGGCGTGGTCACCGGCTCGCTGCAGCGGCTTCCGGGCTCGGTGACGCCCGGCCAGTGTACGATCAGTGGCTCGCGCGTCCCGCCCTCGTACATCCAGCCCTTCCCCTCATGCAGCGGGAAGTTGCAGGTCGGGGCGCCCTCCGCGGTCGCGAGGCCGCCGTTGTCGGAGGTGAAAAAGACCACCGTGTTGTCGGCCTGCCCCGCGTCCTCGACAGCCTGCAGCAGGCGGCCGATGTTCTCATCCATCGACCACACCATCGCGGCGTACTCCGGGTCAGACTGAAGCTGTCGGCGCTGGAGGCGCCTGTCGCGCTTATGCTCACACGGGAAGTGATCGCCCTCGACGAAGGGATCGATCTGATCGAGCTTCAGCGACGCGGCCTTCTCGCGGAAGCGCTCGACGTGATCGGCGCGCCCCTGAATCGGCACGTGGACCGTGTAGTAGCACATGTTGAGGAAGAAAGGCTGATCGCCCGCTGTCTCGACGAGGTTGATCGCCTCATCGGTCAGGCGGTCGGTGAGGTACTCGCCCTCCGGTCCGTTCTCGAGCGTCGGGATATTCCACGGGCTGAAGTATCCGTCGCTCGGCATACCCATCCTGCACCCGGCGACGTTCACGTCGTAGCCGCGATTGTGCGGCCAGTACTGCTCATCGGCGCCGAGGTGCCACTTGCCCACATGCCACGTCTGATAGCCGACATCGCCGAGGGCCTGCGCGATCGTGTGCTCCTCAAGCGGCATGTGGTCGATGTACTCCGGCTCCACCACTCGCCCGCGGGCGCGCCCGGTCAGGTAGTTCGTGACCCCGACGCGCGCGGGGTAGCGACCGGTCTGGACACTCGCGCGAGTTGGCGAGCAGACCGGGCAGGACGCGTACGCGTCGGTGAACACCATCCCCCGCTCGGCGAGGCGGTCGAGGTTCGGCGTCTCGTAGAACGTGCTTCCGTAGCAGGTCAGGTCCCTCCATCCGAGGTCGTCGATCAGGATGAAGATGATGTTGGGAGCGGATGAATCGGGCATTGGCAGTCACCTCTCAAGGCGGGAACGGAAGCAATGACGTCAACGACGGCCTCTCCCCCCGGCCCCCTCTCCCTGGACATCGCAAACAGCGCGATGTCAGGCGGGACGAGGGGGAGGAAAGACAGAGGGCTCAGCGCGGCACGCTCAGCCCCTCCAGGAACTCGTCGGTGATGCGCTTGCCGACGAGGAAGAACTTGCGATCAGGATGCCAGAGTATGTTCTCCCCGGTGTGCGTGGTGAAGCTCGGGTATACGCCGATGTCGACGCGCCCGAGCGGGCCGATCCCCACACCGTCGTTGTCCATCAACTGCTTACTTTCACTGAACCAGACTGGCTGATCAGCGCCCTCACGGAACTCCCCGAGCGCGATGAACGCCGGCCGACGGTTGGTGCGCTGATTCTCCCGTGACGCGCCCTCGAAATGCCCGTCATTGTTGTGATGCAAAAGCACGTAGCGCCCGTCCGCAAGCTCGTAGATCGGACAACAGCACAGCGGCTGCTCGATCGGCAGGCCGTGATCGCGCCGCAGCAACGGCCGCGGGTTGCACCACGACCGACCGTCATCGTTCGAGGTAACGTACCAGATGTACCCGCTCTGTGTACGCATGGTGCAGAAAAGCCGGTCATCGGGCAGCCGCACAAGGCTCGGCTCCTGCGCGACCGAAAGCGACGGCTGGTCGTAATGCGGCACCCGCAGCGCCTCGTCATCGGGCGACCACTCGATCTGAAGGTCCTCCGGCTCCGGGTCGTCGTCAACGTTCAAGAATCGCATGAACTGCACGACCGTCTCGGCCGCGCTCCATCCCGGGCCGCGCGGCTCGGTGCGCACGGCTTTTGACACCCAGCGCGAGAAACCCGTGAACCAGCGGCCGGCGAGGTCGCGGATCGGAAGCTGCCAGACGATCCAGTTCGACCCGACTGACGGATCCGGGTGGTCGTACGCAGAGCGCGGCATCGGCACCGTCTGCGGCTCCGACCACGTCTCGCCGAGATCGTCGGAGTAGCGGCAATCCATCGTCCCCGTGAGCTGATCGACGACGTCGTCGACACCCTGATACTGATTCCAGATGACGTAGATCCGTCCTGACGAGGAGGTGATCGGGAAGGCCCAGCTTGCCATCAGCGTATCATCATCCGGCGCTGTCGGCCCTGCGATGATCCTCGGCTCCGTCCACGCGCGCCCGTCGTCGAACGAGCGGGCAAAAATGATGCGGTGGTCTCCCCCGCCCTCGTAGCTGGATTGCGTCCAGACGGCCATCAGATCTCCGTCGGGCGCCTCGCGTACCAGAAAGTGCTCGTTGCCGGTGTCATTGTCGCCGGTCGGCACGTAGACCACGTAGTCCGGCTCAGAGCGCGAAAGCTCGCGCTGAACGTCGGCGGGCATCGCGGGGTTAGTTGCCGGCCGCATACGTTACCCCTCTTCGATCTCGTCGATGATGCGGTTGATGTTCGCGACGCCCTCGCGGACTGAGCCCGGGATGTCATCCGGCAGCGAGACCTCCAGCGAGATCGTGCCGTCATAGCCGGCCTCGCGGAGGATCGAGAAGACCTTCGGAAGCTCCATGTCCCCGGTGCCTGCCACGCACGGATGGAACCACTCGACCGAATCCTCGGCGAGCGTCTTCCGCCATCCCTCGTCCTCGGCCTTCTCCGGCTCGGTGTCGCTCAGGCAGTTGTCCTTGGCGTGAACATGCACCACGTGGGGCGCGAGCAGCCGCGTGGCTTCGATGTGATCCTGGCCGAAGACGATGCGGAAGTTCGAGTAGTCGAGATTGACGCCGAAGTTCTCGCGATCCACCAGTTCGACCATCCGCGCAACCTGCTCCATGCGGCCCAGCAGCCGGCCGTGATTCTCCACGCCGACGGTGATACCGCGATCGGCGGCGGCATCCGTGACCTGCTGCATGCCCTCCGCGACACGCTCGATGATGTAGTCGAGGTCGGGGTTGGCCTGATGCTCCTCCGGCAGCGCGGACTTCGGATCGAGGCGGATCGTGTCGGTCCCGAGGGTCTCGGCGATGTCGAGGCCGAGCATGCAGTCGGCGACGGTCTCGTTGAACGCGTTTTGGTCATACGCGGCGAAGTTGCTGTCGAGTGTGTAACACGACACGCAGAGCCCATGCTCGTCGAGCATGTCGCGGGCGCGCTCGGCCTGTTCCTCGATCGGATCGTCCTGGTACCAGTAGCGGCTGAGCGGTTCGAAGCAATCGGCCTCGGTCTCCGAACCGACGAAGTGGATGCAGTCGAACATATCCATCTCATCTTCGAGAAGCAGCTTATTGAACACCCACTGGCATACTCCGGAAGTCATCAGAAATCCTCCTGTGTGTGGCGCGCCCGCTCGGGCGGCTCGTGTGCGGTGCCTCTGACATATTCGTCAGACGACGCGCGGCACCTTTGCCCATCATGCGTACACGGGCAGCCGCGGGACGCGGAACGTCCGTACATGCTGCGGGCCCCGACGGTTCATCGGGGCCCGACCGGCCTTTCGCAGGGGCTGTCGGTTACCTGTCTCTCCTGTCATACTCGACTTCAACTGTGGCTCCTCGAGGCCCCTTGCGGATGATCAGGCCGTAATCCTCGCTGTCACGATCGTACCGCTTGTACTTCGGCGGTTCCTGGCGGTAGCGGCGAGTGTCCTGATAGCGGCGGTCATCGCGGTATCGGCGATCATCGCGGTATCGGCGATCGTTGCGATCAC
>JBKHFA010000138.1:0-9678 GCA_046540615.1 Armatimonadota bacterium
TCTGGACTCCAGGCGCCCTCGCCTGGAGAGTCATTGCCGGTGCCACCCCAATCCTCAACCCCGGATACGACGCACAACCGTTGCGGCAGGTATCTGATCTCCCCCCGCCGAATATTCAGACAGAACTTGTGCAACCGCGCGCCGCCGGTCGTCCTCGGCGGCGCATTCTATCCGAAGGGCCTGATACCCATGACACGCACCGCCAGTACGCTTGCATTCATCGCCGCGACGCTTCTCTGCGTCTCCGCGGCGTTCGCTCAGCAACCTCTGACACCCGTCGTGATCGATCACACCCCCGCCGCGGCCGCTCAGGATGTCCCGGAGGCGCTGAGCGACCTCGCGCTTCCAGAGGGCGCGCCTGGCCGCCTCACGGAGGTCTACGCCGCCGAGGAGGGTGTGCTTTCCGTGCATGTCGCATGGCTGTCAGGCGACCGCTACCTGTGGCGTGTCGAGTTCGCGGAGGCGTTCGAGGAGGGGCAGCGGATGAACCTCTACCTCGACGCGGATGCGAACGCGGCGACCGGCCGCGACGACGGCGGGGCTGAGGCGCTCGCGCAGTTGGGTCCCGACTACGCGAAGCTCACAGAGTGGATGGCCGATGGCGGCGACACCAGCGATCGGGGGCTGCGGACGGCCGTTGACGGCGCGACGCTCTGGGCGACGATCGATCTGCCGATGGCCATCACCGACGGGGAGGCCGACTTCGCATTCAGGATCACCTCGCCCGCGGGCAACGTGGAGAGGACCGCGGCGAGCGTTCCGGCGGACGGCCCGCGCGTGGTTCGCTTCGAGGGCGGGGCCGAGGTGGGCGGCGACCTGCGGATGGACATCGAGCAGCCTGACGTGGCCGACGGGGTGCTCGCCACCCGCATCACCGTCACAAACACCGGGGACACCGAGCGATGGTTCGATCTGACCGTCCCCTACGCGCACAACTTCGGCGGCCCCGCGCAGTGGTTCGATTCGTTCAACTTCACCCCGCACGAGGTCGGCGAGCAGAGTCTTGAGTACCACGGGACCTCCGCGGTCCTGCCCCTGACCGCCGCGTGGGACGGGGAGACCGGCGTGGCGGTGGCGTTCGACCCGATGGACTGGTACACCGAGGCGCATGCGGGCATCGCTCCATCGGCGGCCGGTCACGAACTGAGCTTCGGCTCCCGGATCGCGCTCATACCCGGTGAGGCGCACACGTTCACCTTTCACGTCTTCGAGTACGACGGCAGCCTCGGGTGGCGAGGGGCGTTTGACGCGTACTGGGCGCTCTTCCCCGAGGTGTTTGAGCGGGCGCGGGACATCGACCCGCGCTTCCACGAGGCATCCGGCGGCGGACTCTACCGCAATGCGCTTGATCCGACCGACGAGGCCTTCGCCTCCGACCTGCTCCGGCGGATGCGCGCGCAGTGGGAGTGGGGGTACGCGCCCGCGCCTCGCCCCGGTGAGTGGGCCGTGACCGATCTGTCGATCGGCGAGTGGACCCGGCGGGGCGGCAACAAGTCGGCGACCGAGGAGAGCCTCGAGGCGTCGCGCGAGCGGATCCGCACCTGGGTGCACGACACCGCGGAGATGGCGGACGTTGCGGTCGCGTATTACATGCACCTCAAGAACGTAGAGAAGGGCCTGATGGAGCAGTACTGGTCTGACAGCTACTTTCAGAACAAGCCCATCGAATACATCGGCTACTACGCAGGCGTGCCGTGCTGGTTCGCCTACCCGATGGCCAACAGCTACGGCGAGTACATGGAGGACGCGATCCCGCTGATCGCCGAGCGCTTCGAACCCGCGGGGATGGCCTTCGACTCGGTCTTCGGCTTCATCCCGCACTGGGGCCCGAGCGCCGACCGCTCGCCGGGAACGACCTTCGAGAACGGCCGCGCCTTCGTCGGCGAGGGGATCGGCTTCGCACATCAGATGGATCAGGTGCGCCAGCAGCGCACGGGCGGCTACCGCACCGCGATGGTCACGAACCTGAAGCTCCCGACACTCTCCGCGGACGCGGTGCGCACCGACACCGCCCTGCTGGAGTTCCACCCGATGGGCAATCCGGCCTACCGCGAGCGCATCCTGCGCCTGCGCATGCTCTCCGGCGAGGTCATGTTCAACTGGTGGCACAACTATGATCCGCGACTCTACCGCTGGATCCCGTGGGACGAACTCACCGCGGACCAGACGCTCGACGCATTCCGCCGCCTGCGCGACGACATTCTCATTCACTCGCTTTACTACGGCGGCGCCCCCAACGGCCGCTTCGCCGCCGGCATCCCGAAGGTCATGAAGGCGCTTCCAATGCTCATCGACATTGCGGACCGCGGATGGCGGCCTGTCATCTCTGCGGAACCGGCGGCGAGTGATCTGCTCATCAGCCGCTTCGGCGAGGGCCCGACGCTTGCGCTGGGCGTGGGCAACCAGGGCTACGAAGCGATCGACGATCAGGTCATCATCGACCGCGAGCAGGCGACCGACGCGGGCGACGCCGTGCTGATGGACTGGTCGGGGGAGCGCACCGTGACGAACTTCGGCGACTCGCTCGCGCTCGATGTCAGCGTACCGGCGCGCGACATCCGGGGCTTCCGCACGGTCATGCACCTCCCCGCCGGAGCAGTCGAGCAGGCAGTCGTATCCGGCGACCTGCGTGACCATGAGCCGTCGCAGTTCACGATGGTCCTCGAATCCCCGGAGGCCACCGAGGTGCCGGTGACGATCTGGCTGCCGGACAGCGCGATGGAGCCGTCGTTCCAGTCCGAGGGCTGCGTCAGGGCGACAAGTCGCGGCGATGACGGCATGCTCAGGGCCCACCTGTCGCTGCAGCAGGGCCGCAACACCGTCGTGGTCTCGTGGCAGCCGAACATTCCGCTGGTGGGCGACCGCGGCGCGCTGCTCAACTACGCGTTCGTGGATGACGGTCAGCCGAACTGCAACGTCGTCGCGGCCGGGGACACCGACGACCTCGCCTTCCGGGTGCAGGAGTACTTCCGCGAGTACTACCGCTGGGCAGTCGATGATCCGCAGACGGTGAAGCTGCCGATCGTCTCGCCGGAGCAGGCGCCCGACGGCCGCCGCGTGGTGATAGGGCTGATCGATGAGTTGCCGCTGGACCTTCAGGCGGACTTCACCGCGGACGCCGACGGCTTCTTCGGAGTGTCGGGCGATGTCGTCTACGCGACCGCGAAGACGCCGGAGATGCTCGAGAAGGCCGTCGAGGGCCTGCTCTCCACACTCGACGAGCGTTACGAGTGGTGGGGGCCCTACTATCCGACGCAGAGCTTCTTCCGTGGCGATCCGAGCAATGCGCCCGAGGCTTTGCAGCAGGCCGGGATGGCCGGAAAGACGCTCACCGGCGACGACACCGGCTCTCTGCGCGAGGTGACGGATCTGCCGGACTTGATCGAGTGGTGACGCGCGCAAGGCCCATGCGTTTCGTGATGGACACGACGGAGGTTCATGATGCGAAGATACGCCACGGTCGCGGTTCTGATGAGCGCGCTGATGACTTTGAGCGCGGCCTGCGCGCAGGATGAGGCCCGCGAACTCACCGACAATCTCTTCGCGAACTCCTCATTCGAGGAGGGCTTCGACGAGCGCGGTGAGTTCGCCGTCCCCACCGGCTGGGATCTTTACGCCGGAGAGGGTGAGGGGATGGCGATGGAGCCGACCGACGACGCGCACGAGGGCGAGACCGCCCTCGTGATCCGCGACGGCGACTCGACCACCGAGATCGGCATCCACCAGGAGGTGGAGGCCGAGGCCGCAGTGGCGTACGAGGCATCCGCATGGGTGAAAGCGCTCAAGCCCTCCGGCGGCGCGGGCGCGTATCTGCAGATGCGCTTCTACCCGTCCAACGAGTTCGAGCAGGTCAGCCTCGGGAGCGCGACTGAGGCGGGCTTCACGCGCGTGTCACTCGTTGGTGTGGCGCCCGAAGGCACCGAGACCGTCCGCGTGTACTCCTACACGCACAGGGGCCCGACGCCTCATTTCGCCATCGACAGCGCGAGCCTGATCGGCGGCGTGGAGCCGCCACCGCCCCCTCCCCCACCTCCGCCGCCCCCCGTGCCGCCGGTGTATGACGACCTCAAGGACCTCCACCTGCAGACGGATCTCGTGCGCGACGGTGAGGCAACCGTCACGATCGCCGCGCCGGGCCGGTACTACGCGCAGTCGCACGAGATCGCCGCGGCCATCGAGCGTATCACCGGGATTCGGCCGGAGATCGTGCGACACACCGACGAGATCGCCACGGTTCCCGCCGATGGCGAGCACCTTGACCGCAACTTCATCCTCCTCGGCAATCGCTCAACGAACGCCATGCTCGAGGAGCTTTACAACCGCTTCTTCACGCTGCTGGACCTGCGCTATCCCGGCGAGGGCGGATCGGTCGTGCGGACCTGTCACAATCCCTTCGGCGACGGACACAACCTCATCTACGTCGGAGGCAGCGATGACGCGGGGGTCGCCGCCGCGACTGAGACGCTCGTCGCGAAGCTTGAGGACGCGGGCGGGAGGGAGGGCGCGCTGACCATCGGCCGCCTCGCTGAAATCACGCCCGGAGAGGGGATCGAGTTTCCGCGCAACCCGGCGGAGATTGACATCTGGGACGCGTCCGCGGGCTACCGCTCCGTCGGCTACTTCGGCTGGAACTCGATCTCCAGGCACGCCGCCGCGTACTACATGACCGGCGACGAGTATCACGCGCGGCAGTTCATCCGCCTCGCCTTCCCCGACGAGGAGGCGAAGAAGCAGATCTCCGAGATCGACGGCGAGCGGATTGAGAATAAGGACAACCCCCTCGGCGGTGCGTATCATTACAACATGCACATGATGATCCTCTTCTGGGATCTGATCGAGGAGAGCCCGGTCTTCACCGACGAGGAGCGCATCCGGGTGGCGAACGCATTCGCGCAATATCTCGACCACGAGTACACCGAGGGCGGCGCGCCCTACGCCCTCCAGCGCCCCGCGGGTCAGGTCGGCTCCCGTCACGGACAGTACTCGGCGATCTCCCTCTACTGCCTGTCACGCTACTTCGCGAAGGACTACGATGACGCCGTCTGGCAGCAGGGGCTGCTGGGCTCGAAGATGGCCTTTGCGTCGCTTGAGGAACACGCGCAGGTCGCCGGCGAATCGGACAATCTCTTCTGGTACAACACCGGACACGCGCCGATCCTGCGTTTCATGCTGCTCTCCGGGTGGCGGGCGCCGCTGGAGAACGGCGTTCTCGCCGAACTGCTCCGCGGGCAGGATATCCTCGCCACCGGCAAAGACGAGGACTGGGACTTCCGCTCCGCCTCCATCACATTCCTGCACCGCGCCGCCTACCTCACGCAGGACGGCCGGTGGCTTGAGTACCTCGACCGGACGGGCGTCGATCTGACCGGGCCGCGCGTGGGGCAGTCGTTCTGGCCGGATGAGATCGAGCCGCGATTGCCGACTGAGATGGTCGGCCACTGGAGCATCCACCCGATGCCCGAGCCGATGTGGACGAGGCGCGGAACGGGCTTCCCGCTCGATGAATCGTTCCTCTTCGGCAGCTTCCGCTCGGCCGCCGACGAGACGGGCGACTTCATCCTCATCGACGGGATGAACGGCGCCTCGCGCAATCCCTACCACACCTTCGCGATCCTCGAGCAGCGGCTCGCCGGGCAGACGCTCCTGAAGGGCTACCGCAACCAGGTACTCACACGCGTAGACGGGATGATGGAGCCCACGATCGCGATGGACGGCGCCCTGCGAGCGCATGACGTGGTCGGCGACGTCGCGGCCTGCGTGGGCGAGGTCCCCGACGCAGCGTACTCCAACTGGCGGCGCGCGCTCGCCCAGCGCGTGGGCGAGTATGCGCTCGTCGTGGATGAGTTGACGATGCGCGAGAGCAGTGAGAATATCCAGGTGCAGACGCTCTGGGAGGTCCCGGGCGGCGGGTGGGATGACGCGCGCAACGCCATCGCCATCAGCGGCGCCACGGGCGCGTTCGCGCCTGTCGGCTGGCGCTCGATCCTCGCGCTCGACAACCCGCGCGAGAGCCTGCCGTCCGAGGAGCAATACGTGGGCGAATTGACGAGCCTCGGCATCGTGTTGCTGCGCTCGACAGAGCCGGGGCAGTGGCTGGAGATGCAGTTCGCGCTCGATGAGCCCGTCAGCGGGCAGGTCTACGCCGACTTCCTCCGCTACGCCGATCGCGGCGTCTTCAGAATCTCGCTCGACGGCGAGGTCGTGAAGGACCGCTTCGACTCATGGGCGGAGAGCCCGGACCCCGCGCGCGTTGACCTCGGCCACCACGAGCTTGGCGCGGGCGACCACCGTCTGCGTGTTGAGGTCATCGAGCGCGGCCGCGGCGGCGAGCGCGCGTTCATCGGCCTCACCGGCATCAGCATCAAACCCGACGAGATCGACTCGGAGACGCGCACGCAGGAGGTCCGTCACGAGATCGCGCCGAGCGACCCCGTCCAGATGACGCGCGAGGGCAATGTCTTCACGCTGGAGTGGACCGGCCCGGCGAGCGAGGGCGACACCCTCACGTTCTTCTCGCTGATCGGTCGCGACATCAGCGGAGACGACGAGGAGCTTGCGTGCATGAGGCTGGCGGACAACGCCGCGGCGATCGGCCTGCCGGAGCCCGCGGTGGCGGTCTCCGGCGAGTACGAGGGCACCGCGGCCGACCTCGCGGTCATCGCCGGCGATCACCTCTACGCGCGCGGGGCGACGAGACTCGCGGCGGGCGGTTCGCTGCTTGAGACGAGCGCCCCGCTGACGGTTGACTGGGACTTCGACGCAGGGACGCTCGCGGTGCTGGCGGAGGAGGATGCGAGGCTCTCACTGCGGACCGATTCGGACGCGCTGCTGCTCGACGGTGAGGCCGTGGACTGCCGGCGAGTGGATGGGATGATGACGCTTGATATCCCCGCCGGTGAGCACACGATCACCGGGGCGTCTCTCGCGCAGGCAACGCCGAGGTCGTTGACCAACTGGCTCACCGACCGCCATGCCGAGGCCGGTCAGATGCGCGCGGAGGCCGCGCACGCCGACCCGCCTGGCGCGCTGCCGGAAGTCCCGGAGATCGAGCAGACCGAACTTGCGCGCTTCGAGGGCGCCCTCGAGCACGTGATGGCGATCCCCGATGGCGCGGGCGGCGAGCTTATCTGCGCCGCCGAGGCGGAGATGATCCACCTGCTGCGGCCGGACGGGACGGAGGTCGCGACCGCCGCGACCGACGGGGCGATCCGCGACCTGCACTGGTGGCCGGAGCACGAACTGCTGCTCGCCGCCTGCGCGGACGAGCACTTGATCGCCTTCGACCGCTCGGGCGAGCGGCAGTGGGTGTTCGTCTCGGAGATGGACCCGGCGGTCTTCAGGGCCGCGAAGACCTACTGGTTCAAATCCGCGCCCGCGCACGCCGGACTGTGGGGCGTGACGACCCATCCGAGCTTCATCGACGGCGAGAGCCAGGCGATCATCGGCAGCGCGTGCACGCTGGAGTTCGTGGATGGCGATGGTCAACTCGTGCACCGGATGCCGCAGTTCTGGGGCGATCCGCACGTCTTCCAGTTCGTCGACGGCCCCGGCGACAGCGTGAATCTGCTGGCCGCCCGCCGGATCAACGGCACCCACCGCGTCGGAATTATCAACAACGAGACGCTCGATCCTGATGAGCGCGCCTTTCACTCGACGCCACCGGGACACACCTACGTCGGCGGATGGTCATCGATGAACCGCTACCATCTCTTCTACGAAGACCTCGATGGCGACGGGACGCGCGAGGTCGTCAGCGAGATCAACGGAAGCTGGAATCGCGTCACATCGTGGGACGCGCAGGGCGACCCGCTGCATGACGCCAGCTTCGGCCCGGGGAATAAGGCGCCGACGCGGAACATGCGCGACCTCCTGGTGGCGGACCTCGACGCCGATGGCACGATGGAGGTCATCACCGCGACCTCCAGCGGACTGGTGGTCTGCCTCGACCACGAGATGAACCGCGAGTGGGCCCGCGCGATGCCCACCGCGCCGAACGTCATGATGGCCGTCCCGGCTGATGGCGACAGCAATCTGCTCGTCGCCTGCGACGATGGTACCATCGCGCTGCTGGACGCATCGGGCGAGGTTTTGCGCGCGACAAAGGTCGAGGACCGTCCGGCGTGGCGCGGGATGGCGCTCATCGAGGGCCCGGACGGGCCGATGGCGATGCTCGGCACCGCCGCGGGCGCGCTTGCGGGGTTCGCGGTGCGATGACCGAGATCCTGCTGGAGTGGGTCCGCAGCTACGGCGCGCCGGCGGTCTTCCTGGTGGTGATGGCCGAGAATCTTGGAGTGATGTGGCTGACGTCGCCTGCGTACATCGTGGCGGCGGAAATCGTTCGCAGCGGACGGATGGGCTTTCTGCCGATGGCGGGGATCATCGGCGGGGGGCACATGCTCGGCGCCACCGTCGCCTGGGCGCTCATGCGGGCCGGGGAAAACGCCTATGCAAGGCACTTCGAGAATAACAAGCACCTCAAGAAGGTGCATAAGTGGCTGACGCGATGGTATGACAAACACGGGGCCATCACGCTTGTCGCGGGGCGACTGATCGGCCAACTTCGCCCCTGGACGTCACTGGCGGCCGGACTGGCACAGGTGTCGGCACTGCCTTTCATCTTCTGGACGGCGGTGGGTACGACGGTCTACTCACTCGGAATCCTGTGGATCTACCTCGCGGGCGTCCGTCTCTGGGTGAGCCACCCGCAGTGGCGCTGGCCGATCATCATCCTCGTGGCCGTCGGCTTCTTCGGCGCGGTCATATACTTCACGATCTATCACGTCCGAGATAACAACAACGACGAGGGCGGTGAAGGCGAGCAGGACGGCGCTTGAGGGGCGCTCTCACTCGATCCCGGTCGGCAGGTCAGCCTGCTGCCAGAACTCGGACTCGCGCGTGATCTCGGCGGCGCGGAAGAGGCTCTCGGGGGTGCCCGCGTCCGACCACTCGCACTCGAGCACGTCCGCAGTCAACTCACCGGCCTCGCGGTACGCGTTATTCACGTCCGTGATCTCAAGCTGTCCGCGCCCGGATGGTGTCAGCGTCGGGATGATCTCCCACAGCCGCTGATCATACATATACACGCCCACCACCGCGAGGTCGGTCTTCGGCTTCTCGGGCTTTTCCTCGATCGAGAGCACGCGCCCCTCGTCGTCGATCTCCGCGACGCCGAAACGCTCCGGATCGTGGACCTTCCGCAGGAGGATCTTGGCCCCCGAAGGCTGCTGGCGGTAGCTCTCGACGTGCGCGCAGATGGAGCCGCCGAGGATATTGTCGCCGAGCATGACCGCAACCCGATCATCCCCGAGGAAGTTGCGCGCGAGCCGCAGGGCGTCGGCAATCCCGCCCGCGCCGCGCTGATACGTGAACGTGAGGTGCTCAAGGCCGAACTCGGAGCCGTCGTGGAGCAACTCCATGAAGTCACCGGGGGCGTTGCCGCCGGTCACGATCATAATGTCGCGAATACCCGCCTCAACGAGGATGTGCAGCGGGTAGTAGACCATCGGGAAGCGCCCGACGGGCAGCAGGTGCTTGTTGGTCACGCGTGTCATCGGCAGCAGCCGCGTGCCCAGTCCGCCGACCAGTATGACGCCCTTCATTGAGATTCCTCCGCTTCGCCAAACGGGCGACGGTCGTTGCCGTTCTGGAGGGGAGGGGCTTCAGCCGCTCCCACGCTCC
>JBKHFA010000139.1:0-9675 GCA_046540615.1 Armatimonadota bacterium
GTAGCGGTCGAGGAAGAAGTCGCCGGCGACCGCGACGAACTCGATGTCCCACTGCTCCATGCACTCCTCGAGCCGGGCGACCGGCAATGCATCGTAACTGACCGTCCTCATTCTCCCTTTCCCTCCAGCCGGTCAACGATCAGCCGCCAGAGCGCGGGGATCGACTCCGCGTGTGGCATCTGGAAGTAGAAGCTCTCTCCGCCATCGGCCACCGTGCGAACAAGGATCGTCTTCCACGGGCGGAAGTAGTAGTTCGGATCATCCTTCGGCGGCTGCGCGTGGTAGTCGTCGGGCAGAGGCTTGAGGTCGAAGACCGCAGTGGTGAAGTCCGCGATCTCGCGCCCCTCCTGCATCGCGACGTTGCGAGCCATCGCAAGGGCCTTCAGGTAGACCTCCGGGCCCATCACCTGGGAGCCGAAGGTGAGGTACGCGCCTCCCTCAAGCGCCTCGACAGACCGCGCGAAGATGAGGAAGTCGGTGTAACTGGCCTCTCCGATGGCGGCGCCGTCGCAGTTCGGGTGCTCGTGGACGATGTCGTAGCCGATGCTCACGTGGATGGTCGCCGGGATGCCAAGCCGGTGCGCCGCGGCCAGCACGCTGACATCGAAGTGCGGGAACATGCCGGTCTCGATCTCGTGGCCGATCGTCTCGCCGAAGCCGAGGTTATTGTCGGCGGCGGCTCGGGCAATCGTGTTGAGCCGCCCGGTCTCCCGCCAGAGTCCGAACTGCCCCTCGCTGATGTACGTCGCGACGGATTCGCAGGTGGCGCCGATGAGCGCGAACTCGAAGTCGTGGATGGCGACGGCGCCGTTGCCGGCGATGTGAGTGATGACGCCGCGCTCCATCAGGTCGATCAGGAAGCGCTGCGCGCCGGAGCGTATGACGTGGGCGCCGAGAGCGAAGATGACCGCTGAATCGCGCTGTCGCGCGGCGACGATGCGGTCGGCGAGCGTCGCGAGGTCCGCGTCTTCGACGGCGTCCGGCGCGTCCTCCAGCGCCATCACCACGCCGAGGTCGAGGTCATGTTCGCGCTCGGTCAACGACTTGAGGCTGAGACGATCGCGGTCGAAGCGCTCGTGGGGCACGGTCAGTCCTCCTCGGCGCAGAGCCAGCGCAGCAGGCGCTCGTGCTCTCGAAAGTCCGGCACGATGACATCGGCGCCCGCATCAACGAGACGCTCGCGCTTCCAGTCGTCCACGCCCTCGCGACGCTCCTCATCGCTTGCCACGCCCACGGCGATCGCGCCGACCTCCGCGCTGTGCCGCATCTCGACTACGCCGTCGCCGAAGCTGACGAGTTCGGGGCCGGGCGCGATGTCGGCGAGTGCCTCGACAACGGCCGCCTTCGAGAACGCGTCGGCATCAGGCATCGCACCGTGGATCGACGCGAATCGGTCGGTGACGCCGAGCAGTTCGGCCTCGATGCAGACGGCACCGCGATCGGTGCCGGAGGCGATGTGCAGGACGACGCCGCGTTCCGAAAGCCAGTCGATCGCTTCAAGCGCGCCGGGCACCGTGTGCTCTTCGGGAGCGTCGGCACCCGAACGCAGGGCCTCACGGCGATGCTCGACGACCCGCGCGAGGTCGTCGAGGTATTCGGCCTTGTAATCCTCGGCGAAACGAGGCTCGCCGCCGCGAGCGCGCACCTCATCGGCCAGCATCGCCATCTGGTCGATCGTCTGGCGGCCGGTGGTGCGAGCGATCAGGTCATCGACCTCGCGCCTGACCTGCTCCCGCTCCTCGGCATCGGGGGCGGCGAGGATGGTGCGGGTCATCATCTCACACATGATCCGCTGCCATCCCTCGCGGACAAGGGAGATGGTGCCGTCGAAGTCGAAGAGCGCGTGTCGGATGCGGCCACGCTCGATCTCCGGATTGAGCACCTCGATGGCGGTCCCGGGGAGAAATTCGCCCCGGGGCTGCTCATCGACGGCGGTGCGACCTTCTTCGGTCATGTGGATTCCCCAGTCAGAACGAACGGCGACGGATGAAACGCGTCGGCGGGCCCTTCAGCCGCTCTGCGTCTCTGCGCCCTTACTCCAGGTCCATGTCGAACTCGGTGTATGTGCTCGTATCAAACCACTCGGATTCGTAGGCCCATGGAGCGTCGGCCTCGGAGAACATCAGCGCTTCCTCGTAGCAGGTGTCGAGCAGTTCGGGGAGGCCGTCGATGCCGGTGAATATCTTATCCTCGCGCTCTTCCCGGGTCACATACTCCGCCGAGACCTCGCGGGGCGGCGCGCCCGACTCGTAGGCGCCGTTGACAGCGACCGTGATCGGCCGGGTCATCGCGATCGATGCGTTGAGTGCGTCGTCCTCGCCACGCAGGTAGCGGATCGCGTTGCGGAAGACCTCGTAGTGCTCCCGCTCTTTGTCCCAGGCGATCGTCTCGGTGGATCCGTCGGTGTACTCGATCTGTGTGTCGCCGGTGTGGCTCCACAGAGCGGTGCCTTTGCTGCCCTCGATGCGAGTGAAGGGACCGCGCGTCGTCCAGCCTGCGAGGGTCACGTTGTACATGATCTCAGTTCCCCCGGAGGTCTCGACGCGGATCGAGGCGGTGTCCTCGCCGGGGATCGGGTGGGCGTGGTAGAGTTCGCCCTTCACTCTCACCGGCGTGTCGGCGTGGTTCCACGTCTGACTCGACCAGTAAAGCGCGTTGAACATGTAATGCGCGAGGGCGTTGTTCGTCGGCCCGTCGAGGACGTATTCGCCGTCCACGACCATCTGGCCGGCCCACGGGTTGCGGGCGTAGTAGTTGTCATCGCGCACCCACTCTGCCATCACACTGATGCGCTCGATGTCGCCGAGTTCGCCGTCGCAGATCTTGCGCTTGAGTTCGCGCACGGTGTTCTTGGACTGGTTCTGAAAGCCGACGTCACAGAAGCGTCCCGTGCGCTCGGAGGCCGCGATCATCGCATCCACGTCCTGCACGGTCGCGGCCGGTGGCTTCTCCACGAGCACATCGTAGCCGGCCTCCATCGCAGCGATCGAGGCCTCAGCGTGGGTCTGGATCGACAGGGGCAGCGCGACGAGTTCAACGCGGTCCTGCTCCGCCTCGAGCATCTCCTCGTAATCAAGGTATATCTTGATGCCGCGATCTTCGTACTCTTCCATCGCCTCGGGGTACTTCTGCGGGCTGCGGATGACGACGCAGTCGAAGGTCGCAAGGCCCTCCTCCACCATCTGCTCGATCGAGCGCTTGTGGCTCTGCGCGAAATTGCTCACTCCGACGAGGCAGATGCTCACCGGTCCTACGCGTTTGTTCTCAGACACAACGATCGCTCCCTCTCGTTAACGGCGCATCTGCGCCATCCTGTGGTTTCACTCACGTACGCCCGGGCGCCATTGCTCGGGGCGGAAGTCTCGCTCGTACCTCGGGTACATCTTCATCAACACGTCCATCAAGTCCTCGCCCTCGATCTCACGAATGTGCGCATTAATCACGCGCGTGGCCTCGCCGGGCTCCTCTTCGTCCCAGGTGGGCTCCTTGCGCTCATCGCGGAAGACCACCGGCGACTCGAGGGTCAGCGGCTCCACGCGGTCGATGGCCGCGGCGGCCTGCTCGGCGCCCTCGCGAATCAACTCACGGGCGCGTTCAGGGGCCGCGGTGAGCGCGGAGAGCGCGCTGGTCCCCTGCTTGACCGCGACGGTCACGCAGCCGGGAACAAGCTCCTGCATCTCCCGACAGAGGTGCTCGTCGCCGGCGGCGAAGACGAACGGCACGCCGAAATACCCGGCGATCAGCGCCTGCAGGCCGGTCTCGCCGACCTCGATGTCATTGAAGGTCCAGCGCCTGATCGCGCCGCTCATCGTGTGCGACAGATTCGCGCCCTCCGTCCCCGCCTTCGCGTGGGCGCCCACAGCCCCGGTGGCGTCGCAGGTCTCGTCAAGGAAGGGCAGCCAGAACGGCCGCTCAAGGCCGTGGTAGTACACCGCGCGAGGGTCGGCGATCTCGTAGTCGATCGTCGAACCCGCGCCGTGGCCGTCGTTGACGATGATGTCATCAAAGCCCGCGGCGGTCAAGCCGTCGATCGCCGCGTTGACCTCCCCGGCGAGCAGTCGGCTCAGGCGGGCCCGGCGGAGCGTGTTCCACGGTCCGTCATCGTCACGATCCTCCCACCGGCAGACTCCCGCCACGCCCTCGAGGTCGGTCATCAGGTAGAAACGCATGGGACTACCCCTCCCGCTTCCAGATCGGCGTCCAGTCCGGGTCATGGTCGTACTTCAGATCCAGCACGTGCTTGATGGTCGGCCCCGTGATCTCGATCGTGCGGCAGTCGATGATGCGGCGGCCCTCGGGTTGATCGGCCTGATTCTCAGGATCGAAGATCGGCTCCTCATGCTGCTCGCGGAAGGTGACCGGCGAGTCGAGCGCAAGTGGCTCGATCTCACCGATGCGCTCCATCGACAGCCGCGCGCCCTCCTCGATGATCTCGCGGGCGCGCTCGGGCGCGACTGTGAGCGCAGACAGTCGGGATGTGCCGAACTTCACCGCGGCGCCCACGCAACCGGGGATAAGCTCCTGCATCTCCCTGACCGCCCACTCGTCTCCCGCGCAGAAGACGTAGGGCACGTCGTAGTAGCCGGCGAGGAATGCCTGCAGACCGGTCTCCCCCACGCTGATGCCGTTGAGCGAGTAGTCGCGCACGTCCTTGCTCATCGTGTGGTGGAGGTTCCCGCGCGTGGTGCCCGCCTTTGCGTGTGTGCCGACGCTTGCGATCGTGTCGAAGGTCTCGTCGAGGCCGGTGCAGTAGCTCGGCCGGTCAAGGCCGTGGAAGACCCGGAGGCGCGGGTCGAAAAGCTCAGGGTCCATCGTATTGCCGGCCCCGTGACCGTCGTTGACGATCACTTCGGTCGCACCGCCCGCGAAAAAGCCGCGCGCGGCGGCGTTCACTTCCTCAGTGAGCAGGCGGCTGAACTGTGCGCGTTTAAGCGCCGTGACGGGCGTATCTCCCTGGTGTCGCGGGTCCCACTGGCTGATCCCCGCCACGCCCTCGAGGTCGGTCACGACGTATACTCTCATCACGCTGCCTCCGAGATGCACCACTGTCCGGAGGGCGTACATTCGCCGCGGCGGCGGCGAGTCCTTCAGTCGGCGCAGGTGATCCACGCAGGCGACCGGACGCCGCAGCGCGAACTCTCCCAAGGGGACCACGGTTGCTGCAGGCAGGAGGGCACAGAGATGCTCGAAGCGGCTCAGGAGTTGCTGGCCAGACCGCTGGTGGTACGCGGGCTGTGGGCGGTCGGGGCGCTGATCATGGTCATTGTGCTCATCAAGGTGGCGCAGCGCTCGATCAACCACTATGTGCAGGACCCCGACTCGCGCTACCGCGCCCGCAAGTCGGCCTCCACCGTGGGCTGGCTGCTGCTGATCGTCTACGTGATACTGCTGTTCAGCGACTCGCTGGGGCAGGTCGCCGTGATTCTCGGTGTCGCGAGTGCGGGCATCGCCTTTGCCCTTCAGGAAGTCATCATCAGTCTCGCGGGGTGGCTGGCCATCACCTTCGGGCACTTCTTCAGCGTCGGCGACCGCGTGCAGCTCGGAGGCACCAAGGGCGACGTCATCGACGTGGGCGTGCTGCGCACGACAATCATGGAGTGCGGCGAGTGGATCCAGGGGGACAACTACACCGGTCGGATCGTCCTTGTCGCGAATTCATTCGTGTTCAAGGAGGCCGTGTACAACTACTCGATGGACTTCCCGTTCCTCTGGGACGAACTGAGGCTGCCGATCCGCTACGGTGGTGACTACGACCTTACGAAGGAGATCCTGCTGACATCGGCCGAGGAGATCGTCAGCGACTACACACAGTACGCCAACGAGCACTGGAAGCGGATGCTGCGCCGCTACCGCGTCGAACCGGCGCGGGTCGAGCCTGCGGTCACGCTTGTGGCGACGGACAACTGGGTGGAGTTCACACTCCGCTACGTGGTGGATTACAAGCGCCGCCGCGGAATCCGGGATGAGATCTTCCAGGCGGTCCTGCGCCGCATCGATGAGAGCGACGGGAAGGTCGAACTCGCCTCTGCGACCCAGGAGATCGTCGCGGTGCCGGAGATGACGGTGGACGTTCGCCGGTGATGAAACCTGCGGCGCCGTCGCATCGAGCCCCCGATTCCTCGCCGGATGACCTCCGTCGCCTGCAGGTCTCCCTGGCGACGCCGGAGAAATTATTCCCGGTGCGCTCAGTCGATCCGAGGTGAGCTTGTGGCCGAGTCAAACGAAGGTTCATTCGGCAGCCGCGTGTTGCGGGCGGTGAAGCATCCGCTCTCGATCGTCTCGGCGGTGGGGGCCGTCATCGCGGGCGTCTTCGTGCCTGTGTTCGTGATCCCCTTCGCGGTTCTGTGGGGTGTATCCGTGGTGGCACTTGCCGCGCGCCGTCCTCCAGAGGCTCGGCAGCCGGACGTGAGCCACCTGCCGCCCAGCATCCAGGCCGATCTGCTCGGCGTTACACGGGCGCTCGATCAGCTTCAGGACGCGGTGCGCTCGGTGCCTGCCGAGCAGCGACCGATGTTCGAGGGCATGGAGCGCGAGGCCGAAGAAGTCCGCGGTTCGGTGCTGGAACTCGGGCTGAAGGCCGGCGCGTTGCACAGGCACCTCGAAGCCACCCGGCAGGATGCGGCAGAGCGTCCGGCCAACTCCGAGCGTCGCGAGCGGCTGCTTGACCGCCTCGCGCGCTCCCGCGAGACGCTCCAGTCGCTTGAAGCGACGGCCGGCGAGTTGGCCGATCGCGCGATGGACCTCGCGGCGGGGGCGCCGACGGGGTATGATACATTCGACGAGCAGTCGCCGGAGCGCAGGATCTCGGAGATGAAGGCCAGCGTGGCGGCCATCGAGGAAGTCATGCGGACCGAGACTGAGACGTTGTAGGACAGCCGACCGCAAAGATGTTGCGCGACCCGACCAGCGTACGCAGAGCCGGGCGAAAGCGCCCGGATCACACTCGGAGGTGACGTCGCATGTGGCAGCGCATCAAGGCAGTCTTCCGCTCGATGTTCGGTTGGATGATCCGCGGCATGGAGAATCCGGAGATGCTGCTGCGTCAGTACATGGAGGATATGCGCAACACCCTGCCCAGGCTCAACGCGCAGGTCGCAGAGGTTGTCAAGCATGAGAAGCAGCTTGAGATGGACGTGGAGCGCAGGCGCCAGCAGGTCGCGGACCTCGAGCCGAAGGTGGAGATGGCGGTGAAGATGGGTGAGGAGAAAAAGGACCTGGCCAAGCGTCTGATCGGCTCGCTGCAGACCGCGAAGGCCGAGCTTGCGGACCTCGAGGAGCAACTCGAACGCGCGAAGCAGAATTCCGCTCAGATGATGCGCCAGCGCGCGACCTATGAGGCGCGGATCAAGCGGCAGATCGACGAGGCCAAGCGCCAGCTTTCCCGTGCGAAGCGCGCGGAGGTGGAAAAGCAGATCGCGTCCACGATGGCGTCATTCGAGGTCGGTGACCAGTCCGACACCCTCGAGCGGATGACAGAGAAGATCGACGAGGACCTCGCGCAGGCGCAGGCGCGTCAGGAGGTCGCGTCGCAAACGATGGACGCGCAACTTTCGGAGCTGGAGTTCGACGTCGCCGATCAGCAGGCCGAGATGGAGTACGTCGAGTACCAGCGGCAGCTTGGCCTGATCCCCGAGGAGGAGGCCGAGCGCACGATGGAGACCGTCGCCACCGAGGGGTCCACCGAGCACATCACTGAGGGCGTCAGCGAAGAGGAAATGCGCGAGCTTGAGGCCCGGATGCAGGCCGAGCAGACCGAGTCGGAGCAGCAGGAGTGAGCCCGACCTCCATGCCGGCGAAAAGCACCGCGCCCGCGGAGCCCGGATGGGCCGCCGAGATCCGCGCCGACTTCACCAGTGGCGCGGCATCGGTGTTCCTGCTGCACGGCGTTCGCGACCTCGTTCGTTTCCGCGGCGAGTACTACCCGCTGCCAGACTTCGTCCACCGCGCATTCTGCGGCAACAAGAGCGCGGTGTTCTACGACATCGGCCAGGGAATCCACTTTCCCACTCCGGAGGATGAACGCGAGTTCAAGTCATTCCTCGAAGTTCGCGCGGCCCGTGGTGAGCCGGCATTCGCCATGCGCGACAGCTACCAGCCGTCACTGGCGATCCCGGTGCTGCAGGAATATCTGATGAGCCGCAGCCGCGTGGCGCTGGTCATCGACTTCGTGGACAAGGTCTTCCCGCAGCAGGAGGACCGCTTCATGAGCGCCGATGAGCGCCGCCTGCTCGCGACCGTGCGCTCGCTGGCCACCGATCCGCGGTTGATGAAGCGGAACTCGTTCGTGATGATGATCGCCGAGTCGCTCGCGGACGTGCATGAGGACCTTTACTCGCGCGGCGGCGGGACCTCGATCGTCGAGGTCCCTCTGCCGGAAGAGGCCCAGAGACTCGCGTATATCCGCCACCTGCTCGACAGCTCCACGCACAACGGCGGCCCGCCCGCCGACAGCGGGGACCTGACGATCTCCCGCGAGGTACTCGCCCAGGTGACCAACGGGATGACACTCGGGCAGATCGCCGCGATGGTCCGCTCGGCGCACGCGGAGGACCGCGCGCTGGGCCTCGCTGAGGTCGGCGAGCACAAGCGCGACGCGATCAGGACGGAGATCGGGAACCTCGTCGAGTTCACCGAATCGCCCTTCGGCCTTGACGCCGTCGCGGGCGTGGAGAAGCAGAAGCAGCTTCTGCTCGACACCGTCCGCGCGCTGCGCGAGGGCCGCCGGGGGCTCGTTCCCAAGGGCATCCTGCTGCTCGGCCCGCCCGGGACAGGCAAGACCTTCACCATGCAGTGCTTCGCGAACGACATCGGCATCCCGTTCGTCGAGTTGCGCAACGTCTTCAGCAAGTACGTCGGCTCCACCGAGGCGAACCTCGAGAAGCTCTTCCACTACCTCGAAGCCCTCGCGCCGATCTTCGTGTTCATCGACGAGTTCGATCAGAGCTACGGCCGGCGCGTCGCGTCGGACAGCGACTCGGGCGTCTCGCGACGCGTCTTCGGGATGTTCAACAACTTCCTCTCAGACGACTCGCACCAGGGGCATATCATCTTCGGCGCGGCGACCAACCGCCCGGATCTGATCGACCAGTCCACCATGCGCGCGGGTCGCTTCGACATGAAGATCCCCTTCCTGCTCCCCGACGAGGAGGCCCGAGAGGCGATCATCAAAGTGAGCTTCCGAAACTTGAAGGTGCAGTTCGAGGGCGCTCGGGGGCAGGCGGACTTCGACGAGATCGCGGCGAAGACGGCCGGGTACTCCGGCGCCGACCTGCGCGAGCTTGTGCGCATCGCCCAGCGGCGAGCCTTCCAGGAGGGCCATGATCAGGTGCTGGTGGAGGACCTGAGCTTTGCGGTGGAGGATTACATCCCACCGGGTGTCTCGCGCGCTGATGATATCCGGATGATGGAACTGATGGCGGTCGCGTACACGACATCGCGCTCGCTGCTGCCCGACCACTACGTGCGGGCCCTCGAGTCGGGCAAGGTCCACGAGGATATGCGTGATCTTGAGTACCGCCTGGGCTGGTAGCGGCAGTTGCCAGTTGCCAGCGAAGGGCATTTCCTGCCGTCTGCGGAGAGTCCTGTGCAGGATCGGAATTGCGAGGCCGGCCCCGTCGCTCCAGGGGCCGGCCTCTGTCGTTGTCCTCTTCCGCTGGCCGTCAGGTGTTGGCCGTT
>JBKHFA010000140.1:0-9579 GCA_046540615.1 Armatimonadota bacterium
ACCGCGGTCGCATCCGCGGGGACAGGCAGGCCGTCTGCATCCACGCTCTCCATGTTCGAGTGATACGCCGACGGCTGCAGCCACTTGACGTGCCCGTCACCGAAGAGCACGTTCGAGCCGCCGTTGTGCACCGTGGTGCACGCCCAGAAGCACGTCGCGCCGCCCATGAACAGCCCCTGATCTCCGACCGGCGGACCGGCGTTACATCTGTCCCACTCCGCGACCAGGATCTTCGACGAAGGAGAAGCGATCGAGGCTTCAGACTTCCCCACGAAGCCCGCTACCACTTCGCTGCCCATCCCGGGCGGAACCCCGATGTTGTAACCCTGACCGTAGTAAAAGGGCATCTCCTCGCTCGGCGCCCACGGCTTCTGCATCCGGCTCGGACAGTAGTTAATCTGATAGTTCTTGATGTAAGGCTGCAGCTTCGTCTTCCACTCGGGATTCGTCACAAAGGTCTCGTCGTAATCCTGGTTATACATGAAAAACGCCAGGCCCATCTGCTTGAGATTGCTCGTGCAGGTGATCTCTCGCGCCTTCTCCCTCGCCCGCGCAAAGACGGGAAAGAGGATCGCGGCAAGGATCGCGATGATCGCGATGACCACCAGCAACTCGATGAGCGTGAACCCTCTGCGTGACATGACGGCCTCCTGTCGTAGCACGAACTCCAAAAACGTGTTACTGGTCGGCAAAAGAAAACGCCGCTACGACTGCGCGGCGGTGCAACTCAGCTCACCGTGCTTGACCCCGCGCAGGCTGATCATCGCATCCGCCAGGCGGCGGATCCTCTCCCCGACCCCACGCACCACGATCACCTCGACGCAGTTGTGATGATCGAGATGCACGTGCGTGTTACACACCACCGTCGCCTCAGCGTCATGCTGCAGTTCCGTCAGCTTCTGCTCGACGCCCGGCACATGATGGTCGTAGACGAGAGTGACCGTGCCGACGACCTCCCCCTCGGGGAGGTCCCAGCGCCGCTGCACGAGGTAGTCGCGGGCGATGTCCCGCAGCGCCTCCGACCGGTTGGCATACCCCGCGTCCTCGATCGCGCGGTCGAAATCACGCAGCAGATCCTGCGGCATCGACACGCCGAAGCGCTCCAGCGGCGCCACCATCAATCACTCTCCGTAGCACGGTTTCGCGGAAGATAACACAGGCCGGAGGGTGAGTCAAGTCGCGGTGGGAGCCGCCGTTGCTCCCCCTCTCCCGCTCGCGCAATGTCGTTTATTGCGCCAGGGGGAGGGGGCCGGGGGGAGGGGCGCTGTTGCCTTTGCTTTCCCTGCCGCCGTTACACCCTGCTGCGCCCGTCGTAGTGCCCCGGAAGCTCCTCGCCCAGCAGGCTCAGCACCGTCGGCGCCCCGTCCATGACCCGCGGAGTACCCTCCGCGAACTTTCGCCCGCGGATCAGCCAGAACGCGTCGTCGAAGGTATGCATCCCGGTGATCGGGCTGGAGCCGAAGATCTCCTCGCTGCCGAGGCTGCTCTTGAGGTCGTAGCCGTCCCGCGGGATCGCCAGCAGGTCAGGCGCCGTCATCAGCGCCCCGCCCTCCCACAGTTCCTCGCGCCTGGCCACCCGCTCAAGCACGCGTTCACCATCCGGCGCGGTCAGGTCCATCAGGCCAGCGATGATCTCGTCGCGCAGCGCCTCGTACTCGTCCCCCGGCTCGACGCTGCCCTTCGGCTCGCGCCCGCGCTGGTTAATGTACATACGACCAGGCGTCATCGAGAACACGCGCGTGCTCTCCGTCACGTCCCTGATACTCGCGTCCTCGGCCACAGGCACGTTGAGATAGCGCCGTTCCCGCAGCCACGCGTCGATGTTCACTTCGTGGAGCGTCTTCGTAAAGCCGTGGTCGCTGAGTATCAGAAGCTCCGCGTCGTCCCCCGCCGCCTCCGCGATCTCGCCCACGGCGTTGTCCACGCGACGGTAGTAATCTACGAAGCGAGACGCGAACTGCTCGTCACGGTCCGCCCACTTGCCCCACACGAAGTGATTGATCCGGTCGGTGCCCATGATATGCACCATCGCGTACGACCACCGCTCATTCGCAAGCAGGTCCTTCGCGGCCGCGACGCGTCCGTGGAGCGTTGCCTGCAGGTCCTCGAAGAGCAGGTCCAGCGACTCGCGCGCCTTCCACGGGTCGATGTCAATCCGGTAGCCGTGGCGCTCAAGGCGCTTCTGCAGATCATCCGGGTAGGTCGCCCCATCCAGCGACGGCGCGAGGAATCCGCTCACGAGCAACCCGTTGACCTGCGGCGGTGGCGCGGTCACCGGCACGTTCATGATGATGACCCGCCGCTCCCGCTCGCTCAGCGTCCGCCACACCTGCGGCGACTTCACGTAGCCCGTCCCCGTGATGTACTGCTGGTAGGACCCGGGTTCGCGATCCACGAAGCCGTAGACGCCGTGGGCGCCGGGGTTGACGCCCGTCACGAACGACGTCCACGCGGCGCAGGACACGGTCGGCTGCGTCGATTCGGCGCGCCGCAGGTCACCCGAATCGGCGATGGCGGCGAGGTTCGGCACCTCGCCGCCATCGATCAGTTCCGTCAGTAACGAGTGCGGCACGCCGTCGAGGCCGATCACGAGCGCCCTGCGGTCGTTGTCACGATCGGCGTCCCGGCGAAACCATCTCAGCATGTTTACTCAGCGGCCTCCTGTGCGGCTCCCGGAAGATACCCAAGCTCCACCAGCTTCGCCATCACCGCGTCGGCGCACTCCTCGACCGTGCTCTCGGCGGTCTTCACATGCACCTCAGGGTGCAGCGGCGGCTCGTAGGGCTGGTGCATCCCGGCGATGTCATTGACCTCTCCACGCGCGGCGCGCGCATAGAGCCCCTTCGGGTCGCGCTGCTGACAGACCTCCAGCGGCGCCTCCACGTAGACCTCCACGAAGTTCTCGCACCAGTCACGCGCCCGGTCGCGATAGCGGCGAAGCGACGAAACCGCCGCGATCACCACGTTCGCGCGGTAGCCCGCAAGCTTGTTGGCGAACCACGCGAGACGCTTCGTGTTCTCATCACGCGCCTCTTCCGTATACCCGAGGTTCGGGCTCAGATTCGCCCGCACCTCGTCGGCGTCGAGATTCTCCACCGGCAACTCCATCGCCTCAATGCGCTTCTGCACTTCCCTGGCCAGCGTGGACTTGCCCGACGCGGGGACCCCGGTGAACCAGATGACGACACCATTCTCCATGGTATTCTCCTCTTGCTGCTAAGATTCCTTGCGCTGCTGGACTTACTGCACGAAGGGCTCGTCAAACTGCTGGATAATCTCGAAGACCTCGGTCCGCATGATCTCGGATCGCGGCGGCGTCCCATCGCTGATCATCGCGCGAATCTCAGTGCCCGAGAAGGAAAGACACGTCTCGCCCTCATGCGGGCAGGTGCGGTTGCTCGCAACGCGACCGCAGGTGCAGCAGTACCAGAAGTCGCCGCGAATCGTGATCGGCTGAATGCCAAGCTCATCGGCCATCGACTCGAACTTCTCGATCGCCTCTTCCTCGCCGTAGTAGTCGCCCACACCGGCGTGGTCGCGACCGATGATGATGTGCGTGCAGCCGTAGTTCTTGCGCATGATCCCGTGGAAGATCGCTTCCTTCGGCCCGGCGTAGCGCATCTCCGTCGGCAGGATGTTGAGGAATACGCGCTCGGGGTGGAAGTAACTCCCGATCAGCGCCTCGTAGGCCGCGATGATCACCGCGTCCTGGTAGTCACCCGACTTCTTCTTGCCGACCACCGGCTGGATCATCAGCCCGTCGCAGAGCCCCAGCACCGTCTTCTGCAGGTCCTCATGACCCGCGTGCGGCACGTTCCGTGTCTGAAACGCGCAGACCGTCCGCCATCCGCGCTCCTCGAACGCCTCGCGCGTCTCGGCCGGGAAGAGATTGACCCTGCCGAAGGGACCGCGATCGTCGTCCAGCAGATCGACCTTCCCGCCAACGACGTACTCCCCGCGCGCGTGGTAGCCCGCCACGCCCGGATGCTCCGTGTCTCCGGTGCCGAACACCGACTCCGCGGCGGCGGCCTTATCCCACTCGAACACCTCGTCCACGGTCATCAGCGCCACCGGCGTCTCCGGATCAGCCTCCGAACACAACACAACCTCGTCGCCCTCCGAAACGCTGTCCACCTCGTCCACCGTCAGGAAGATCGGGATCGGGTAGATAGTGCCATCCGGCAGCCGCTCGTCGTTGATAATACTTTCGAACTGCTCTTTGCCCACGAAGCCCTCCAGCGGGCTGAAAACGCCCCGCGCGAGATTGCGGGCATCCCCCGCGATCTCCTCGGCAACAACCAGCTTCGGCAGGTCCTCCGCCCGAGCCAGCGCCTCATCCAGCGCTTCCCCGGTGAGAATGCGATTCACGAGCGTACCACCATGCGGATCGATCATTCTTCTTTGCTCCTTCCCGCCCCGGCGATGCGTCCCGAAGAGAGCGAGGGTGTTATCAGAGTGTTGAGTTGACCAGCAGTTTACACTACAATAAGAGTGTAAGTCAAGGAAAACGCGCGCTTCTCGCCTCACAGACCTTTCACAATACCCCTGCATGAAAAAGCGACCCTCCCGTCTACCACCGGGAGGATCGCGTATTCGCCCTCATTTCCACGCGCCGATCGAGCGCGCGGTCAACTCGTCCGCGTCAGCGCTGCCGCAGGCGTCCGTCCTCGGGGCGCCACGTCGGCTCGCTCGTGATGACCAGCGCGTCGTAACGCACCTCCGGCGCGAGGTCCTCCAGCCGCAGCGTGTGCGCGCCGGCGGGCAGCGTCACCCGCGTGAGATCCTCGTTGCCAGGCCATGCCCACGTCCACACCCGATCCGAGAGCGGGTGATCCTCGGCGATCAGCGCGTCCGGCACGTGCAGGTCGGTCAGGCCGCCGCCGAGCGTCGTCACCTGTTCGCCATCGACCAGCGCCCGGACGTTCTGCCGCGCCTCAGCGCCGCGCCCGCCCGATCCCCGGTGCAGATAGCGCAGCCAGAGGTAGTAGTCGTCATCGCGCGGCACCTCGATCTCCCACTCAGCCGCGTTATTCTCCGGCTCCTCGGGCACCACGTAGTACTCACCGTGCGTGCCACCGGCCTCCGACTCCTCGAACGCCCCCTCACGCGCGGCCTCATCGAAGGTAAGCTCAATCATCACCGTCGGCTCACCGGCTGGCGTGGTCGCCTGCGCAGTCGCGATCGCGCTCTCGTTCCCGCGGCGATCGACCGCCGTCACCGCGTAGTGGTAGCTCGTCCCGGCCTTCAGGCCCCAGTCGTACATCTCCGCCTCGCTCGGCGAGCCGACCAGCATTTCCTGCGAGACCTCCTCGATCGGCTCCTCAGAGGCGTAGACCTGGTAGTACGAGACCGTCGGATCGTCCGGCGCCTCCCACGTCAGGTGGTTCACGCGCTCGCGCACATTCTCCGCGCTCAGGTTCCCCACCGCGGGCGGGGGAGTGGTCTTCTCCGGTCGCGGGCCCTCGGGAGTGAAGTCCGCGTCCGTCGCGAGGCAGATCAGGTCAAGCTCCGCCGCCGAATCGGGTGTCGCGAGGGTGAACTCCACCTCGCCCGCCGGCAGGCTGATCGCCTCTTCGCCCGCGCGCAGCCACGTCCAGTCAGTCTCACCGGTCGCGACCTCGCGCGCCTCACCCGCCGCGCTGATCGTCCACGTCGTCCGCGCGACCTCGCCGCTGCGGACCCGCGCCCACAGATGGTAGTCGCCAGCCGCCGGCACATCGACCGCGAGCGACGCGGAGCCCTCATCGGCGTCCGGGTGGCGGTAGATGAAGTACCAGTCCGACGCCTCCAGGCGATCGACGCCCATCGCAAGGCCGGGCCGGTCGGTGGTGTAAAGATCCTTGATCGCCACCTCGGGTTCCGCGTAGACCACCAGCGGCTCATCGACCGCCGCCGGCAGATTCACGCCCGCCCGCGCGACCTCCGCTGAGTAGCCGCTCTCAAGCCCCGAGTGCTCGATGCTCGTGAGCGTGTAGTAGTACGCCTCTCCGGCCTCGACCGTCTCATCGCGCCACGCCGTCCCCTCGATCGGCTCAGGCGTCAGCAGTTCGTATCCGTCGCCACTCTGCTCCGAGCGGTAGACGAGATAGCCCCGCGTCTCGCGGGAGTATGCGGGCGGCTCCCACGCCAGCGCCACCGCATCGCCATCGGCCTCCCAGGTCACGTTCTGCGGCGCGCGCGGCCGCGCCATCACCGCGACGTAGTTTTTGAACCGTCCGGTCATGCTCGATCCGTAGTGAATCTTGGTCTGATCCGGCGACTGCATCGAGAAGTCGCCGCCCGAGTAGTACCCGTTGAAGAGATGCTTGGTGTCCACGATCGGCTGTGACGTCAGATCGCTGAAGACCTGGAACTCGTGATTCGCGTGCATCGGCCGCATGTAACTGCCGAAGCTCCAGCCGCGCACCCAGCCGATGAAGAACCGCGGATGCTTCATCCAGTGCAGGTGGTAGTTGCCACCGTTGGGCGAGAGCCGCATCTGCATCGGATCGCCGCCGCGCGTCGGGAAGATCGTCGGCCCACCGTCCTTGGCCGTGTACTCCCCGTCAGGCGACTCGCTCTCATGCCCGTGTGTCATGATCGGGTAGTAGCGGTAGATCTCGAACAACTCATCGATGTCGTCGCTCGTATGCACCCGGTAGTCGTCCCAGATGCCGCCGCTGGGGAAGTTCACGCGGTCGCTGATGAAGGCCCGAAGGTATGCCTCATGGCCGCTGATCGGCGCGATGACCTTCTCGATCTCACCGGTCTCGCGGTCGATCAGCAGCCCCACGCGGATGCGGAAGATATGCCCCCACTCCTCCGTCTCCGCGACTGTGTGCCGGCTCAGATTCAGGATCGTGTCCGCCTCATGCGGGTCCTTCATGTTGCCGTCCTCGTCAGGCGCCTCGGGCCGGCCGTCATGCAGACCCCACTGCGGGATCGGATCATTCGGGTCCGGCTCGTACGTCACCCACAGGCCGCCGTTGGGCGTGTCGAGGAAGATGTAGCGGTTGTCGCGTGTCAACGCATAGACGCGCTCCCGCGGATAGGGCTCCCACTCCGCGACCACCCGGCTCTCGCCCGTCCGCAGATTCGCCTCCGTCAGTTGCCCCTCGCGGTGGATAAAGCCCACGTCCGGATCCTCGCGGTCGAGGATCGGCCGCCGCGCCTCCGGATAGCGGATCAGGCGCGAGTAATCCTCGTTGATGAACCACCCGCTCTCCCTTCCCTCGGACCCCACGCGCGTCCCCGACAGGTAGAGCAGCGAGCCATCGGCGTTCCACGCAGGCCACACCGAGGCCGTCCCGCCGTGCTCAACCGTGTGCGAGTCGTCCATCATCCACACATACGTGCCGAATTCGCGATCCCGGAAGATCGTGCGCCGCGTGAGAAGTTCGTCTCCGCGCGCGTAGAGGTCCCATGGCTTGTGCCCCTGACGCTCCATCAGCGCATCGAGGCCCTGGTACTGGTCGGGGTCCGGCTCATACGTCGCCACCGGCGGAAGACCTGTCCCGTCCGCTCCCCTGAGCACTTTTCTCAGCATGGCTTTGTCGTAGTAGACCTCCCCGGAGATCATGTTTGGCGCCGAAAGCCCCACGCGCATTTCCGGGGCCTCATGCGGCACGCCGAAGTAGTAGCGCAGCCGCTCCCACTCCTCGGGCACGTCGAAGCTGTCCGACAATCGCATCACCCGCCGGCCATCGGAGTACGCGCTCGCGCGCAGATTCACCGTCGGCAGCGTCCCGCGCACCATCAGCGAGAACTCGTAATGCGCGCCCGGATCAAGCTCGTAGATCTGCGACCAGATCTGCGGCCACCACAGCGCGCTGATCAGCTTCGTCTTCCGCACCGCCCGGCCGCCGTCCACCCCCGCCCCCTCGATCGTCTCCACGGTGCCCTGCGGGGCGTTATCCACCTCATCGCTGGTCATGCTCGCCGACCAACCCGGCGGGAGATGCTCGTCCACCTCGCCCTCCTCAAAGTCGCCGTTGAAGAGGATGTCCATGCTCTCGAAGTAGAGCGCCCCGTCCGCCTCGCGCACGTGGAAGCTGCTCGTCGGATTCGGCGGCCACGCCAGCGGGCCGTCGCGACCCCCGTCCCGGCACACCTTCAGGCGGTAGAGATCGCCCGGCTCAGGCGTCTCGGCCTCCAGCGCCGCGAAGGGGATGGTGATCTGCATCGTCCAGCCCTCGTCCACCTCGGCCACCGCCACATCAACCTCGCGGCTGAGCTCAATATCCCGCGCCTCGGCGTTGCGCGCGGCGTTGTGGGTCGCGCGGATATTGCCGCCGCGGTCCACGACGATCTGGAAGTAGCCCTCGGCCCACGGCTGCTCGTCGAGGAAAAGCTCGATCCGCTCATGCTGGTAGACGCGCTGGTCGTCAAAGCCCAGCCGCGGGATCTCCTCCGCCTCCTCCGCCACGGCGTACACGGCGATGTAGAGCGCCTCATCATCGTGCATCACACGCGCCCGCGTGAGATCCCGCGCCGGTTCGACCATCGCGCCGAGTGTCACGAGCTCCTCGATGACCGCAGCCTGCTCCCACGCCGCGTCCTCAAGCAGCCCCGCGTCCTCAACATGAGGACTCACGAGATCGTGCTGTGCCTGCGCATACGCGGGACTGACCGCGAGCGCCAGACCGACGATGAGTGCTCCGACTTTCGAGAGACTCTGCATGACTATCACCCTGAACTCTGATTTCACACCACAGACAACACCGGCCGCGGACGCTCCCGCAGAGTTCCTGCGCCCGCGGCACGGCAGTCCATCTGCACCAGGCAGGCCGTCAGCGAGCACCGGAGGCGGCGTTTCGCCTACCAGTCGAACCAGTACGTGGTGCCCCAGTGGACGTCCCTGTTGCTCACGAATGCGCTCTCCTGCAGCCACTTCGCATGGCCGTCGGCGAAGGTGTAGTTCGCGCCCTCGTTGTGTACCGTCCGATTCAGTCGTTCAGCCGACGGGTCAGTTGTGCCCCAACTTCCGACGTTGCCTCGCTCGGCGATCAGGACCATGTCCGCGGGCCGCTCGATCTTCGCGAGCGCCGCCCCTCGGGCATAATCGGGATAGTCGTTGGGGTGGTCGCCCCACGGCATCAGGTAGTAGTTGGCGATGTAGCTGAGCGGATAACTCGGTGTGCCCGACGGCCCTGGACGGAAGGTCGTCGACGTCCCTCCCGTGCTGGGGCACTCCCAGATTCCCCAGTTGCTGGTGTACGGATAGAGCAACTCGGGGAAGCCCACAGTTCGGATGCGGTTGTTTGAGGCGTCCATCATGCCCATCATCGCCGGGGGCAGGAACTCGTTGTAATCCTGCGCGTACATCATCAGCGCGAGAGCGAACTGCTTGTTATTGCTCAGACAGGATGTCTGGCGCGCCTTCTCGCGCGCCCTTGCGAAGACGGGGAACAGGATCGCGGCGAGGATCGCAATGATCGCGATCACTACCAGCAACTCGATGAGCGTGAAACCCTTCCGTCCTCTCAGCATGATGCGACCTCCTTTGGGCGTTTGTCGGTGCATCGCTGGATGAGCGTCCTCGTCCCGTGGCCCATGAATCAGTTCAGGCCCACCAACGCTCCTCACGAGCGTAGTGGGCCT
>JBKHFA010000141.1:0-9571 GCA_046540615.1 Armatimonadota bacterium
TGTGAGGAAGCGAAGTGCCCCAACATCGGCGAGTGCTTCTGCAGCGGCACCGCCACGTTCATGCTTCTTGGGGATCGGTGTACGCGGGATTGCCGATTCTGCGCCGTGACGCATGGGGAACCCGACGCGCCCGACCCTGCTGAGCCCGAGCACGTTGCCGAGGCGGCCAGGAGGCTCGGCCTTGAGTTCGTGGTGCTGACCTGCGTAACGCGCGATGACCTTGCGGACGGCGGCGCGGGGCATTTCGTGGCGACCATGGACGCGTTGCGCGACTGGACGCCGGAGGTCGGCATCGAGATTCTCACCAGCGACTTCGAGGGCGATCCGGCACCGCTCGACCACGTGCTGGAGGCGCGTCCGACGGTGTACAATCACAACCTCGAGACCGTGGAGCGACTGCAGCCGGTCGTCCGACCGCAGGCCGACTACCAGCGTTCGCTGGGCGTGATCCGCGCGGCGTCCGAGCGCGCGCCGGAGGGTACGATCATAAAGTCCGGCCTGATGGTGGGACTGGGGGAGGAGCCGGGCGAGGTCGCGGAGGCGCTGGGTGATCTTGCCGACGCGGGCTGCATGGTTGTCACGATCGGGCAGTATCTCCGCCCGTCGCCCGAGCATCTGCCGGTCGCGCGGTACGTCACCCCGGCGGAGTTCGAGGAGTTTGAGCGCGCAGGCCTCGAGCGCGGCCTCAAGCGTGTTCTGAGCGGACCGTTCGTACGCAGCAGTTACAAGGCCGCGGAGACGGCCGCCGAACTGGCGTGAGATGAGCGAGCGCTGGTGACGGTAGACTCTGAGCCGGATCACGGTCATGTCGCGTGCCTGGGCAGATCATGACCAACCGCGTGATCACAATCCTGCTGATCGTCCTCGTGACCGTCGCCCTGCTGGGGGAGGCGGCGCGTAACGTCGTGGAGCCGGAGGGGCGATGGCAGGGGTGGCTGCAACTGCTCGTCGCCCAGCAACTGGCCGACACGCTCGAGCGGCAGGTTCAGCTCGGGCCGATCAGCGACATCTCGCTCGAGGGCGTGGAGGCTCAACGTCTTGCCGTCGCCGAGGATCGTTACCTCGACGATGGCGCGGTTGCGCGGGCGGAGCGGATCGTGATCGGCTTCGACCTTGCCGGCATACTGCGCGGGGACGTCGCGCCGGCGGCCGGGATCACCCGCGTGCGCATCGAGGACGCCTGGGTACACGTTGTCCGTGATCCGCAGGGCGAGTTGAACGTGGAGCGTCTTCTGCCCGAGCCTGTCGGTCCACCTCCGCCGCCCGAGGATCAGTTTCAGGGCGTGGTGACGGTCGCCGACAGCGTCGTGATCTACGATGATTACGCGGTGGAGACCGTGCCGGGCGTGCGCCTGAACGTCGAACTGGCCGATGTCAACGCCGAGATCGACATGCGTGAGATCGGTTGGATCGCTCTTGATATCACCGCATCGGAGCGCCTTGGAAGATTCGGGAACATGGCGGTGCGCGGGCAACTGGAGACGGAGACCGGCTTCGCATGGGCGAACGCCGACATCGCCTCCATCGACGCGGCGTTCTGGTACAACATGTTCGTCAAGGCCGAGGGCGTCGGGGTTCAGGGCGGGAGCGTTGACGTTTCGGGCACCGCGGGACTGATGCCCCGGGAGGACGGCCGCCCCGAAACCGCGGTTGCCGCGCACGCGACGGTTCGCGACGCCGCGGTGACGCTCGCGGCGCTCAACGGCCGCCAGGTCATCGCGGACACGACACTCACCGGAACGATGGATGGCGCGCAGATTCACAGCCTTGACGGCCGGGTGGACGGCACCACCATCGATGCATCGGGGTTCATCGGCGACTGGGATGAGCCTGTGATCGACGTGGGCTTCGACGCGCGTGCCACGCGGCCGGTGGAACTGCTGGATCTGATGCCGGACCCTGACGAGGAGACGCGCGAGCGGATCGAGGAGGTCGCGATTTCCGGGCCGCTTCTCGCGTCCGGCGTGATGACCGGCCCAGTGGAGCGGGCGAACGTGAGCGCGCAGATCGAGGCGCCGGGTCAGGTTCGCTACGCCAGCGCCGAGGTGGGGGAGATCACAGCCGGGCCGCTGGACCTGCGGGTGGACCTGCTGGACCTCGCCGACCCGAATATCCGCGGTCGCGCGAACATCGCGGAGGTCGATCCGATCGATCTTGAGCCGGTGCGGGCGTCGCTTCCCGAGGAGATGGAGGGGCCGATCGAGGTCGCGCCGCTGGAGGATGTCCTCGCGGACGTCCTGTGGTCGGACGAGATGCCGATTGTGCAGACGGAGATCGCGATTCCCGCTCTCTCTGTCGGGGAGGTCGGCGTCACGGCGCTGCGGACCGAGGTTGCGATGGCGGACGATGTGATCTTCCTGCGCGATCTGCGGGCCGAGCCGCTCGGCGCCAGGCTGGCAGCGGACGCGACGCTCGATCTCGGTGATGAAGACGGGCTCCGGGCGTGGGCCGACGGAAGTATTGAGGGCCTCGATCTCGCGCGGCTGGCCGCGCTTCCGGGGCTTGATGCAACGGACGGGTTGCGCGGGGAGTTCTCGGGGAGGTTCGCAGGTGAATACGCCGATGCGACTCCCTACGCCATCGCCACCGGCGCCGTTGATCAGCCGGGCTACGACGACTACGGCGTGGAGAGCCTGCGCGCGATGGTCGTGGTTGACGAGGACGCGATCGAGGTCAGGGGAGCGGGCTTGCAGGATGCGCTCGGGGTGGGGTGGGTGCGCGGCGTCATGCCCTTCGAGGGCGAGATGGCGGCCAACTTCGCCATCGCCGGAGTGGACCTTGAGACGGTTGCCGAACGCTTCGATCTCGACGTGGACGGGCTTGAGGGCGAGGCGTTCGTGACGGGATCGGCAGGCGGCGCGATCGAGCAGCCGCAGGTCGATGCGATGGTTCGCGCGTTCAATCTGAGATACGAGGATTACACGGTGGATGCGGTGCAGGCCAGCATCGAGGGCGGGCTTGATGCGCTGGAGGTGAGTGACCTCTACGCGTCAAGCGGTCGCATCGTCGCGCGAGTGAACGGTTCGCTCAGTGAGATCGACCTCGATGAGCCGAACGCGGAGATCGCGGGGACGGTGCGGGTGGCGGGTCCGGTGGACCGGACGGCGCTGGAGCTTGCCGACCTGCAGGATGAGGACGTGGTGGGTGCGGTCAACGCGGAGGTTGAGATCGCCGGAACGCTGCAGGAGCCGAGCGCAGACGGGGCGGTCTACCTCGACTACGCGCGTTATGACAGGGTCGTGACTGATGACGCGGTGCTGCGGGTAAGCCTGCGGGATGACCTGCTCGAGATGCAGGAGCTTCGCGTTCCGATCGGCGACGCGGTGATCTACGGGACCGCCAGCGTCTCGTCGGTCTTCGATGATCCGATCGTCGCGGCGACGCTTCAGGCGCGCGACGTGGTTCTGCAGGACATGGCGCTGTGGCAGGAGATAGGGCTGCCGCTGGCAGGCACCGTCAACCTTCCCTACCTCAGCCTTCAGGGGCCGCTGGACGCACTCAACGGTCTGGCGCAGATTGAGGCATCCGACCTGATGCTTGGCGACGAGCAAATCGGCGCAGTCTCGGCGGCGGTGCTGCTCGATCAGGATGCGCTCATGCTGCAGCGGACCAGAGTCGCGCTCGCCGGCGGCGAGATTGCGGTCGAGGGGCGCTACCGTCTCGATCAGCAGCGGATTCTGCCGTCGGAGTTCGAACTGGATGACGTCTCGATCTCCGAGTTGCTGCAGGTGGCGGTGCCGATTGCTCAGTATCTCGAGGAGGGCCGGGATGCGGAGGCGGACGGACCCTCGCTGGCGCGACGTTTGACATCGCTGTCGCTGCGGCTGGGAGGGCGGATGGACGGGAGCGTGCTCGTGGAGGGCGCGATCCCCGAGGCCGCGCCCGAAGGCACGCCGTCGGAGGATGTCATCGCCGAACTGCTGACAGCGCTGTCGGCTGAGGTCGAGATGGACATTCGCGACCCCTCCCTTGACAACCGCGGACTGCCGGATACGCGACTGGCGGGCCAGGTGCGTGAGGAGCCCGAGGTGGCGCTGCAGGTCGAGGCCTCTGAGGGCGATGCGCTGATCACGGCGGATGGCTCGTGGCGGCCGGACGGCACGATCGACGTGCTCGCGGAGATATCCGCCTTCGAGATGGCTTCACTGCGGCCGTGGACGTCGGCGACCATGGAGGCCGTGGGCGGGCGGCTTAACTTCACGGTGCAGGCGACGGGCACGCTCGATGAGCCCCAGTTCATCGCCTCGATCGATGTGATCGACCCTGAGGTGCATGGTGTGCAGTTCGACCTGGTCTCCGCGCCGCTGATCCGCTACGATGGAGAACTCATCCAGGTAGACAGTCTCGTCATGCGCGAGGATGACGAGGAGTTTTACGTTGATGGGCAGATGCCTTTGGACTGGGAGACGATGTCGGTGCCCGAGGAGGGCGAACTGCAGGTCGTCATGCGCTCGGATGGCACCGACCTGGCGATCTTCCCTCCGATGATCGCGGGGGCGGCGGGCGAGCAGGGCGCGGAGGGGCCGCTTTCTGGGGTGGAAGCCACCGGTTCACTCGACAGCCTTGTGCGAATCACGGGAACCCCGACGCGTCCTGAGTTGGACGGTGAGGTCAGGGTCGCGGCACGTTCGATCGTCACGCCGTGGCTGAGCAGTCCCGTGGAGGATCTGGTGCTGAACGTCAATTTCACCGGCCTCGAGGGCACCACGATGGTGGAGCTTGAGAGGTTTGCCGCGCGTGTCGACTCGACGAGGTTGCAGTCGAGTGGAACCGCCGAGATGGCGCAGTATGAACTGGCGATGCTGGCTGAGAACACGTATGATCTGAGCCTGGAGGTTGAAGCGGCGCGGCAGGGCATGGGCGGGGATGGGTTGACGGCGAGGAACCTGCGGGGCGTGGTGGGCCTCAAGACGCAGGAGCCTGGGCTTCACCAACTGTCGGTGGACGAGCTTGGGGCGGATTTCGGGGACGGGAGCGTGCTCGTGGATGGCGGCGTCGGGGTCACGACCTTCGTGCCGGCCGAGATGGAGGAGAACGAATTCGACCTGCAGATCGTCGCCGATGATGCGCGGCCGCGCTACGGGAATCTCTTCCTCGGGACGGTGAACGGGAGAATCGACGTTGCGAACGCGGAGCGCGGGGAGCCTGTCTCCATCGATGGCCTGATGACCATGACACACGCGACCATCGGCATCCCGCCGCTGGGTGGCGCGGAGGCGGAGGCCGAACTTCTCGGAATGCCGGCGGACTTCCCGAGCCCGAACCTCGATGTTGCGCTGGCCATCGGGCCTGATGTGCGGGTGCGGACGACGGGTATGACGGCGCCGCTGGAGCCGACGGAGCGCGCGGTGTGGGTGCGTGGAACGCCGCAGCGGCCGAGTGTGCAGGGGCTCATCGAGGTCCAGGAGGGGCAGGCGGCGATCTCCGGGGGCGTGCTCGATGTGCAGACGGCGGGGGTGCGGTTCCTCGTTCGCCCGAAGCTTGGGCTGCAACGTGAGCCGCCGGTTGAGCTTGAGCTTGATGGGAGGGTCTGGGCGACCGCCACGAAGACGATCGAGCAGACGGTGATCGACGGCCAACGGCTGGAGGACGTGCTCATTCAGATGGACGTGAGCGGCACGCTGCCGAATCACATCCACGTTGATGTGTCTTCACTGCCACCGCTGGCGGAGGAGCAGATATACGCGTTGCTGGGCACGGCGCCTTTCGCCGGGGGCGGTGGACTTGCCGAGGCCGGCGACCTTGAGGATGTGATGACCGAGCAGTTCGTCTCGGCACTCGGTGCGGCATTCCGGCAGTACGTCTTCCAGCCCTTCGAGGAAGACCTGCGGGAGTTGCTCGGGCTGTCGGTCTTCGAGGTGAGCTTTGCTTTCAACCAGCCGGTTGATGTTCGGCTCGGGGGGTACCTCGTCGAGGACTTGCTGGTGACGTATGAGACGTCGGTCTACGGCGCAACGCACGACGAGTACCAGCTCGGCGTGTCCTACCGGGTGCAGCGGCAGTTTGAGTTGACCTATGAGACAAACGAGGAGAGCGATCATCGTCTCCTTGTGGAATATGTCTACGACTTTTAGGACGCCGGTCGCCGGACGGAATGACGGAGACCGCAACCCGCAAGGGGAGTCACTGTCTAAGTGAACGGCAATAACAGGGACCGGTCGAGTCGGTCCCGAAATGCGAGTGAGAACCGGTCGACCGAAACCGCTGAGCGACCACCCTTTGAGACGGTGGTCGCTGAGAACTACGAGCGTATCTACAGCGTCATCTATCGACTGGTGACTGACGAAGAAGAGGCCGCGGATCTCACTCAGGACACTTTCGTGGCGGCCCATCGCGCCTGGGACCGGTTCCGGCACGAGGCGTCCGCGTACACGTGGCTCTACCGGATCGCGGTCAACCTCACCAAGAATCGTTTTGAGAAGCACCAGCGGGTGGAGTCGCGGCGCGCCTACTCGCTGGATGAGCCGATGCAGTTTGACAGCGACGAGATGACGCGCGAGGTCAGGGACCGGACGATGGCGCCTGACCGGATCGCCGAAAACGATCAGCTTCGGGCGATCGTGCTCGAAGAGGTGCGCAACCTCAAGTACGACTACCGCGAGGTCGTGGTGCTTCGCGATCTCGAAGGTTTGTCTTACAAAGAGATAGCGGACGTTCTCGGATGCAGTGTCGAGGCAATCAAGAGTCGCCTGTTTCGCGCGCGCAGCGTTCTGCGGGAACGGCTGGAGGAGTTGCTGGAGGAGATCCCGTAGGATGCGGAAAGAGCCCGGCCGGCGGGGGCTGGATGGCGAGGGAGTGCCAGGGGCGGGGCCGGCGGACAGGTGTGCAGTACCGAGGAGCAAGGGAGATCTATGAAGTCAACGGCGAAGATCGCAGCAGTGATCGCACTGACGGCTCTGGTCGCGGCGGGGGCGTGGGCGCAGGAGGAGACACCGCTGATCGGCGAGGTCGTGGTCGAGGGGAACGACTTCGTGGCCCGCGAGCCGATCATTTCGGCCGTCGAGGACGTCCTCAAGGTTGGAGAGGAGTACACTGAGCCCAAGGCCGCCGAGGCGGCCCAGCTTGTTCGGCGGATGGGCTACTTTGATGAAGTGAGTCTCTCCACGGAGCAGATGGACCGTGGTGTGCGGGTCATCATCACGGTGGTTGAGAAGCAGCGCATGGAGGAGGTGCTCTTCGCGGGGAACACTGTCATAAGCGACGAGGATCTCGCGGAGGAGATCCTCAGCCAGGCCGGTCATATCTACGACGAACAGTCGATCGCTCGCGACGTGCGGCGTATCGAGGACCACTACGAGTCGCGCGGATACATCGCGAAGGTCTCCGAGGCCCGGCTTGATGACTTCGGCGTGCTGACCTTCGTCATCGAGGAGGCGCGCATCGAGGAGATCATCATCGAGGGGCTCGAGCGCACCAGGGAGTGGGTCGTTCGTCGCGAGATGGACCTTGAGCCGGGCGCTCTTTTCCGCCAGGAAGCGGTGAGCACGGCGATCCGACGGATCTACGCGATGGGGCTTTTTGACGACGTCTCGACTGAGTTGCGGCCGGGTGAGGAGAATCCGTTGCGCGATGTCATCCTCGTGGTCCAGGTTGAGGAGGCGAAGACCGGACGCGCGGCATTCGCCCTTGGCTGGTCGAGTCTCGACGACCTTGTCGTTATGCTCTCGGCTGAAGAGCAGAATCTGCGGGGACAGGGAGAGCGGGCCTCCGTCAGTCTTGAGCTGGGCGGGCGGGAGAGCTACGAACTTTCGTTCTCCGATCCGTATTTCGACGAAGATGGCACGACGATCGAGATGAACCTCTATGACACGGAGCGGCGCCGGCAGTTTGTTGGTGGTGCGGCGATCGCCACCGCGGATAATGAGTTCGATGAGCGGCGCACGGGTGGCGACTTCACAGTCGTGCGGCCGATCGCCGAGCATCGCAGCGTGAGCATGACGCTGCGGTCGGTGGAGGTTTCGAGTTCGACGCTCCAGGGTACGACGACAGTGTCCCCGGGCGTGGGGACAGTCGGGACCGCGCAGAGCAACATTCCCGGTCGCGACCGCGACGATCCGGTGCCCTCCAACCCGGATCTGCGCCCGGATGACCCTGAGCCGGGTGACATGGTGCTGCCGATCGAAGTTGCGGCCCCGCTGCATCCGGGCGGGCGGGTCAACAGCTTGAAACTCGGCTTGATCGAGGACCGTCGGGACGTGCGCTCGGACCCGCGAAGCGGCACCATGAGTTCGCTGACGTTTGAGCAGGCGGGCGCGCTGCTTGGCGGTGGCACGGAGTTCGGCAAGATTCAGCTCGATCACCGGCGGTATTACAGCGTGGGCGAGGACGTGGTGGCACTGCGGCTGATGGCCGGGACGACCTTCGGTTCGCCGCCTCTTTTCGAGTCATTCTCCGTGGGCGGGGCGAATACGCTGCGTGGGTATGAGCCCGATCGCTGGCGTGGCGAATCGATGCTGCTCGGGAACGCTGAGTATCGCAAGCGGATAAACGACAGCCTCACGGCGGTCGCGTTCATGGACATCGGTGATGCCTACGGAGGGACGTTTGAGACGGTGGTTCCTGGCTTTGAGATAGAGGCGACGGACCAGACTTTCGAGCCGCATGTGGGCGTGGGGGCCGGTGTGAGGGTCGTTACGCCGATCGGCCCCCTCCGCCTCGACATGGGCTTCGGGGAGGACGGAAGCCAGGCGCACTTCAGCTTCGGACACACCTTCTGAGCGAGGCTGGCTCGGACAAGACGGGACGCCGCGCCGTGTGCGGATGGCGCGGCGTCCACGCATGCGGACGACGACTTTTCGCGTAACAAGAAACCCGCGGGGAAGAGTACTGTCAAACTACGAGAGGATAGACACATCGTCCTCTTCACCGTCGTTTTCAGGAGAGTTATTAATGCAGCGAAAGACAGCACGCATAGTGGGGGCAGTTGTGGCACTGGGACTTGCCGCGGTCTGCGCATCCACCGCTCTCGCGCAGGAGGAGACCACCGACGCAAAGATTGCGGTGGTGAGCCTCTCGCGGGTGCAGGCCAACTACGGGCAGCTTCGGGCGCAGGAGCAGGATCTCGGGCAGTGGCTTGAGGGCCGACGGGCGTATCATGACCAGCTTACGAACTACGTCTTTCTCCCGAGCACGGATTTCGAGGAAGCGCTGGAGTTGATGCGCAAGCCGCAGCCGCTTTCGGATGAAGATCAGGCGCGCCTGGACGAGTTGCAGAGTATATCGGACACGAATGAGCAGCGCTACGCCGAGTTGCGGGCCAAGACGGAGCGCACGGCCGAGGAGGCGGCGGAATTCAATGCGCTCCAGGACATGTACGATGCCAGCGCCGAGGCGCTTGAGACGGTGCAACAGAACATCATGGAAGAGCTTACAGACCGGCGGGAGACCGCGCTGGCGGGTCTGATGGACACCGTGGAAGATGCGATCGGCGCGACGGCGGAGGAAGCCGGCTACGATCTGGTCATCGACGCCGACATGGTTTTCTACGGCGGAGCGGACATCACCGACGACGTGCTGGCGCGTCTCAACGGCGATGACGAGCAGCCTGCGGACGCCGAGGACGACGCCGATG
>JBKHFA010000142.1:0-9559 GCA_046540615.1 Armatimonadota bacterium
CAGCGGCCGGCAACGGCGCAACGGCAAAAGCCAGCGGCGTGCTCAGTGTCGTTAGTTGTTAGCGGCCGCTGGTAGCTATCCGTTCTCGCACCACCTGAGGATCTCATGCGCAAGCTCGTGGTTCTGCCGATGGCCGGTGTAGAAGCCGAAGAAGCGGCCGATGAGCGGCCGACCGAGCAGGTAGAGGTCGCCGATCATGTCCACGATCTTATGCCGGGCGTAGGCCGCGGCGAGCGTGGGCTCTTCCGAGACATGATCTTCGTAGATGATGATCGCGTTCTCCTCGGTGCCCTCGGCGAGCAGGCCGGCCGCGCGTGCCTCTTCGGCCTCCTCGATGGTGATGAACGTGCGCGCGGGCGCGAGGCTCTCGTCGAAGCTCTCGCCGGCGGTCTGGAAGCTCGCGAACTGCCGCCCGATCAGCGGGTGGCGGTACCACAGCGCGTAGGCGAACGACGTGGGCCGACCCGGGAGCGCCGACACCGCGCACTTCTCATCGGACGAGAGCAGCTTCTGATCGATGACGATCGGCTCGATGGTCTGCGCCGAACGCTCAACGCCAGCCTCATCGATGAACGCGAGGAGAGGCCGGACGCTGCCGTCGAAGAGCGGGATCTCGCGCCCGTCCACGCTGACAACGCAGTCGGTGATGCCACGCGCCCACAGCGCGGCCATCAGATGCTCGACGAAGTGGACGCCTGCCTCGCCGTCGCCTGACACGGTGCAGCCGGGCCCCGGCGCGGCGTGCGCGAGGTCGAGCGGCCAGCGCTCGCCGAGGTCGGCGCGTTCAAGCACGATGCCGCCGCCGAGATCGCCCGGGGCGATCGACAGCGTCACCTCGCCGCCGAAGCGGACGCCGACGTCGGTGGCGGAGGCGCGATCGCTGAGCGTGGCGCGGGTGTTATTCATTGGAGACGCTCCCCCGGGGCGGCGGGACGGCATGCGGCAAACGGCGGACGCATGTAAAACATGCGTCCCTCCGAACGATGACTCCGGGGGGACCGTCACTTCGCCTCAAAGCTGTCCTCCATCAGAAGGATGAGGTCGTCGCGGGTGAGTTCGGCGGGCGTCTTCCGCACCGCGCCGCCCATGTAATGCAATGCGTCATCGACCAGCGTCGGGATCTCATCGTGTTCGATGCCGAGGTCCTTGAGGCCGATGTTCAGGCCGATGCTCGAGAGCAGTCGCAGGAGCGCATCGGCGGCGTATTGAGCGGACTGCTCCGGCGGCGCGCCGGCGACTCCGCGGCCCAGCAGATGGGCGATCTTGCCGAACTTGAGCGGATCGCGGTCCCAGTAGTGGCGCGCATAGGACTCGAAGAGCACCGCGAGGCCCGCCCCGTGCGCGATCTCGGGATGATGGGCGCTCATCGGATGCTCCAGCGCGTGCATCACGGAGGCCCCGCAGTTGCTCAGGACGTAGCCCGCGTAGACGTTCGCGAGTGACATCATCTCGCGCGCCTGGATGTCATCACAGTCCTCGACGGCTTTCGGCAGCCAGCGGCCGGCGAGAGCGATGGCCTTCTCGGCGAAGAGGTCGGTGACGGCGTTGGCCTCGGTGGAGAAGTAACCCTCCATCGAGTGCGCGAGCACATCGGCGCCGGTGTTGGCGGTGACGCGCTCGGGGCAGGTTCGCGTGGCCTCGGGATCGACGATCGCGACCTTCGGGTAGATGTTGTCATCGCCGATGGCGCTCTTCATGGTTGCGGCAGTGGTGCTGATGACCGCGAAGGGGGTCAACTCCGACGAAGTGCCGGAGGTGGTGGTGGCGCAGATAATCGGCAGCGTGGCCTCGGTGGGCAGCCGGCGATCTTCGACGCGCAGGAACTCGGCGATCGGCCCGTCATGCGAGGCGCCGACGGCAATGCCCTTGGCGGCATCCATCGGGGAGCCGCCTCCGACGGCGACGATCACGTCCACTCCCTCGGAGCGCGCAAGTTCGGCGCCCTCATCGACGATCTCGTCGGTGGGGTTGGGCATGATCTTCTCGAAGACTGTCACCTCGACGCCCGCGGCGTCGAAGCTCTCGACGGCGCGGTCGAGCAGGCCGCTCTTACGCGCCGAACTTCGGCCGGTCACGAGCATGGCGTGTGAACCGAATTCGCCGGCGCGCTCGCCGATCTGATCGAATGTGCCCTGGCCGAAGACCAGGTGGACGGGGTTGAAGAACTCGAATGCATCCATGTCTTTCTTATCTCCTTAGTGCGGCGTGAACGTAAACGACCAACGGCGGCCCCTCCCCCCGGGCCCCCTCCCCCTGGACACCGCAAACGACGCGGTGTCAGGCGGGAGAGGGGGAGAGAGGCTACGCCCTTTGTCAATCCTCGTCGCGGGTCAGCGGGAGCCTGATCGTCATCGTGGTCCCGACGCCGACCTCGCTTTCCACGTCGATCAAGCCGCTGTGTGAGCGGACGACGTCACCGATGATGCGCGTTCCGAGTCCGGTGCCGCCAGGTTTGGTGGAAATTGCGTCATCGGTGAAGAGCTTCTCCCTGACCTCATCGGGAATGCCGGAGCCGGTGTCGGCGACCGCCAGCCACGCGAAGTCTCCGTCAGGCCACTCGCCCTCGCGTTCGGCGCCGGTGCTGATCGTGACCGCATCGCCGTCCTCGCAGGCCTGGATGGCGTTGTTGGCGAGGTTGTAAACTGCGTTGTAAAGCTGCTTCTCATCGGCCACGACGTGCGGCAGGTCATCGGCAAGCTGATAGTCAAGCTCAACGCCGCTGTCCTCGGCGACGAGGCTGAGCGGGCGAATGACGCGCTCGACGAGGGAGTTGAGGTCGACCGGAGCGAAGCTGGGTTCGCTTATCATGCCCTTGATGCAGTCGGAGATCTCCTTCGTGCGCTCCTGGACGTTGTTTGAGCCGTCCACGATGATCGAAATCATCTCGGGATAGAAGTCGCGGACTTCGCAGATGGCGGTCTCGAGCGCCGGCCAGGACTCTCCGTCGTTGTCAGCGATCTGCTGAAGCCGCTCGAACATGTCCTGCAGCATGAACTCGAGGGTCTCGGCGCCGGTCTGCACGGGCGTGACCATGTTCTTGACGTCGTGGGAGATATGCCCGATGAACTGGATGACCTCGGCAAGGCGCGCCTGCTCGTGGAGGCGACTGGTCTCGATGGCGGAGGCGATCTGCGCGCCGAGGATGGCGAGGACGTCCACGTCGGCGTCGCTGAAGATTCCGCCGGACTTGTTGAGAACCTGCATGACGCCGATGGGCTCGCCCTCGACGCTCTTGAGCGGGACTGTCACCATGTTCTTCGTGACGTAGTGGACTTTCTCCCCCACCTTCGTGTCATGGTCTTTGTCCGCGGTCATATCCTCGCTGACGCGCAGTTCGCCCGATCGGAACACTGCGCCGGCGATCCCCCGGTCGGGGTCAAGCTCCATCCCGAGGAGTTCATCGGCGGTCGGCCCGACGACGTGAGTGAAGACGAGTTTGTCCCTGTCATCGTCGTAGAGAATGATCGACCCGGCGCCCGCATCAACGAGTTCAAGGGAGACTTCAAGCGCCTCACGGATCAGGTCATTCTGTCTGACGATCCCCCCGAGGGCCGAGGTGATGCGATGGATCGCCCTGATCTGCTCATCACGCTCACCGACTGTGCGCTCGAGTTCCTCGATCCGATTCACCGAAGCCTCGGACATCCCAGCACCTCCGGGATTGCGCGTCGCGTGCCTGATCGGAATCGTGCATTCGTTGTGCTCCGGATCGCCCGGCATGTGTGTCCGCGTGGCGACAGCCGCAGGTCACTCGTCTCAATTCTCAGCGGAGGCAGCGGTCTGACCACCCGCCGGTGGCTGCGCGGCGGCCCCATCAGCGGGCGTATCCGTCCCGGCAGCCCTGACGCGGCGGCGCGGGGCGAAGCGGAAGGCCATCGCGGCGGACCGCGCCGCTGCTTCGTCCTCGCCGAGGTCGCGGTAGATCACCGCGAGCATCAGCCACAGCCGAACGTTGCGGGGATGCGCCATCGCCGCGGCGTTGAGGCGGCGCAGGGCCTCCTCATTCCGACCCTCGCGTCGGAGCGCGATGGCGGCGACCGCATCGGCGTTCCCCTCGCCCGAATCAAGTCGCGCTGAGCGCTCGGTGAGTTCCATCACCTCGTCGATTCCGCGCTCCTCTCGTACGAGCAGCTCCGCGAGCCGCAGCGGCGGCACGGCGTCGGCGGGGTCGAGTTCCATCGCTTTGCGCAGGACCGTCTCCGCTTCATCGGTCTTCTCCCGCGCGATCAGTGTGTTCGCGAGCGTCAGGTGCGCATCCACTCTGTCGGGCATCTGCATCACGGCGGCGCGCCCTGCCTCCTCCGCTTCGGCAAGCTGTCCGGTGCGGAGATATGCGATCGGCAGAAAGCGGTGCGCTTCCTCGTTCTCCGGCTCCGCCTGCAGCGCCTCGGTGAGCACCTCGACGGCCTCCGCCGGCTCGTTCATACGCAGCATGAGCCTGCCCCGCAGAGCAAGCGCATCCGGCTCGCCGGGTTTGAGGGCAAGCGCCTCATTCACCGACGCGATGGCGCCATCAACGTCATTCAGTCGCTCCTGCGCGGTCGCGACGCCGAGGACGGCGTCAAATGAGCTTTCGTCGAGTTCACGGGCGGCGGAATACTGGATGAATGCGTCGTGGTAGTGTTCGGCCTCAAGCGAAGCATCCGCGAGAGCCAGCCGCGCCGCCAGGGAGTCGGGGTTGTTGCGAACCTCCGCGCGCAGTTGGGCGAGGGGACTGTGCTGATTCCCACAGCCCGCGAGAACAACTGAAACTGCGAAGATGACAGCAATATGTGCCCGCCGCACGTGGGTACCCCTTCCACACTTCGGCCGCGGACCGCGTGGGTCCCGGGGCCGCCCCGACCGGGATAGACCAGCATCATATATACTACGCGAGTCGGCACGCATACGCAAGTGCGCAGGTGTACTGCTCGCAGTTCGTTGGGCCGTCAAACGAACCCGCCCGGATTCCCTCGATGACGCCCCGCGCGCTCCCCTGCGCATCAGATGCGGCGGTCGCCGGATCGACCTCGACGACCTCGTGCTCGTCCAGCAGCACGATCGCCGCGCCTGCGGGCAACTGGCCCGTGATCTTCTGCACCGCGGCGCAGTAGAGGCCAAGCTGGAACTGCCAGGCATCGCGCTTGCCGGCGTCCGCTGAGCCGGTCTTGTAATCAACGATCCGCCATGACCCGTCGGGACCCTCGGCCAGCGCGTCGATCACACCTTCGATGCGGGCTTCGACCAGCGGCGCGATGAACTGCGCCTCCGCCCGGAGCCGCCGGGCCTGCGCGATCCATCGTTCGTAGATGGCGGCGCCGTCGTCCAGCGTGGCATCATTGACCAGCCAGCGGACGGAACGCTCGATGTCGCTGCGCTCCTCCACCGTGATGCGCGTCGCGAGAGCGCCCGAACCGATCGCCTCGTCGAGGGCGTCGTCGATGGCGTCATCATCGAGCCCGCCGCGGCCCACGATCTCAAGTACGCGATGAGCGACATCTCCGCGACGCGCCGCGGAGAGGCCGCGCAGCCAGTCCCCGCCCTCCGCCGGTGACGGGGCCAGTCCGAGCACGTAGCGGAGTTCGAAGCGCCGCGGGCATTCGCGGTAGCACTGCAGGGCCGTGACGGAGAGGTGATCGAGCGGCATCGTCGCGGGATCGACCGGCAGCGCGCGCTCGGGCGGTGGCGCCGGCTCACGAGCCGTGGCCTCGCTGAGAATCGACGGGTCGGCCCGCCCCTCGCCGAGGCTGCGCCCCTCGATCGCCGGGGCCTCCGCGTCGGGGACGGTGACGCGGACGCGCCAGTCATCAGCGCCAGGCTCCTGACCGTCCTCGACCACCGTGCAGTCAAGCTCGAGGCCCTCGGCCAGCCACGTGAGCCAGTAGCCGGCGCTGAGGCGGCGGTCATCGTCCTTGCCGGCAAACTCGAGGGCGCTCGAGAGCACGAGCATGTCGCGGGCTCGCGTGAGGGCGACGTAAAGCAGCCTCCGACGCTCGGCCTCCTCGCGCTCAGCCTCCCGCGCGTGGATGATCTCCCCCACCGCGCCCCAACTGCGACTGCCGTCCTCGGCCTCCATCCTCGGGACGACGCCGAGAGTCGGATCCACGCGGACCCGGTCGCGCGAGCCGGGCATCGAGCGCCCGAGGTCAGGCACGATCACGATCGGCCACTCAAGCCCCTTCGCGGCGTGGACGGTCATCAGCTTGACGACGTCTGCGCCCTCCTCGAAGACGTCGGCGAGACCCTCCCGCGGCTCCTGCAGAACGAGGTCGGAGAGATACGCGATGAATTCTCTGAGGCTGAATGCGCCGCGCTGCTCGAACGAGCGCGCAAGGTCGGTGAGCTTCGCGAGGTTCGCGGAGGCCTGCCTGCCGGCAAACTGCGTCAGCTCCACGGCTCCCAGCCCCGTCTCCGCGAGCATCCGCTCGACCAGTTCCGACAGCCCGACGCGGTCGCGAATTGCCCGCAGCCGCGTGATCACGCCGCGCGCGCGGGACAGCCGCTCAAGCTGCTCGCCGGAGAAGCGCCCCTGCGCCTCGTGCGTCCCCTCCGAGGCGCGCTCGAGCGCCGTCATCAGCGGCTGCTGCTCGCGCGTGAGGAAGAAGATCGTGTCATCCGAGAGCCCGAACATCGGCGAGCGGAGCGCCCCGACCAGCGCGACCTCGTTGGCGGTGTTCTCCAGCACCTGCAGCAGGCTCAGGCAGTCGCGGATCTCCTGGCGGTTGTAAAACCCACGGCCGGCCACGGTGTAAAAGGGCACGCCGGCCCGGCGGAGGGCGTACTCGTAGATTCCAACGTCGGACATCGCCTGAAAGAGCATGCCGAAGTCCGCGTAGCGCGGGGCCCTGACGGATCCGTCATCTTTGTCCGGAATCTTCGGCTCCCCGCTCTCCACCATCTCCCGGATGCGGACGGCCAGCACCTCGGCCTCCCGCTGGCGGGCATCGCGGATCGCGACACTCGCCTGCTCCTCGCCCTCCTCCGCCTCCGCGGCGAGGTCCTCCTTCGGGATCAGGATAAGCTCCGCCTCCGCGGGCATCGGGTGTGATTCGCGGTAGGCATTGACAGGCTGGTAGGCGGCTTCGTAGTCCTCACCCTGCTCGCACCCCATCACCTCGGGGCGGGAGAAGAGCGCGTTGAACAATGCGACCAGCCTCGGGCGACTGCGACGCGTGGTCTCCAGCGGGAGCGGATCGGCCGAATCATCGGCGATGAAGTCGCGAGCCGTGAGGTTGAAGACGGTCACGTCCGCATTGCGGAAGCCGTAGATCGACTGCTTCGCGTCTCCGACGACGAAGAGACCGCCGCCCTCCGGCGGCTGGCCTGTCTCCGGATCGCCCCCGGCGATCCGCCAGATGATCTCCTTCTGAAGCGCGTTCGTGTCCTGAAACTCATCGACCAGCACGTGCTGATAGCGCCGCTGCATCCGCGCGAGCACATCGGGGTCGTCCCGCAGAAGGTCCCGAGCGAGCATCTGCAGGTCGGCGAAATCCAGCGCCGACTCGGCCCGCTTGGCGGCGTCGTACTCCGAAGTCGCCGCGGACGCCTCACGCAAGACCGCCGCCGCAAGCCCGGCGGTGTCGAGGTCCTCGAGTGCGGGGAAAGCGATCTTCTCGTCTTTGCACATGTCCCGCAGTTCGCCCAGTGCCCGCAGTCCCTCCTTGATCGTCTGATGGTCCTCCGGACGATCGGTCCAGTTGTCTTTGCGCCCAACGTGCCCCTTGTGCGCCAGCGACAGACATTCGCCGAACGCGGCGGCGCGCTCGTCGAGCGGCCGCTCTTCATCCCTGACGATCTCATGCGCGGCGCACGCGCCGCGGTGCCGCTCGGCCGCCGCGTCATCGCGATCCGACTGCTCGACAGACAGCAGGCAGGCGGTCGCCTCATCCCAGTGCTGGCAGGAGATGAGGTCGGCGAGCAAAGGAGCATACGTGTCTTCAAATTCCGCTTCCCAGCGCTCCTGGAGTGCCTCCGCCGACGGCGGATCGTCCAGCAGGTCGGCAATGCCTTCGCGATCCTCAATCAGACCGCGCAGGATATCCGCGGCGCTGCCGAGGCCCCAGCGCTCGACGCACAGTCTCGCGCTTTCCTCGCCTGCGTGGAGACGCGCCAGCAGCGTCTCGCGCACCACGTCGCGCAGCAGCATCTCCTGCGCCATCGCGTCAAGCTGGGTGAAGTTCGGATCAACACCGGCGGCGATCGCATTCTCCCGCAGAAGACGCGCGCACAGTCCGTGGATCGTCGAGACAGGGGCCATCGCAAGCTGCCGCGCGGCCCTCTCCCAGCGCTTCCGGTCATTCCCCTCGCGCTCCGGAGCGTTCATCCGCGCCCGGCATTCCTCCCGCACGCGATCCTTCAACTCCGCGGCCGCCTTCTCCGTGAACGTCACCGCGATGATGCTTGACACATCGAAGCCCTGCTCGACGATGGCCACGTAGCGCTGGACCATCTGAAAAGTCTTCCCGCAGCCCGCGCCCGATGTCATGATCCAACTTCGGTCAAGATCGCGGACGGCCTCGGCGATCTCTTCGTAACGCTGCTCGATCGTTTCCCGGGCTCCTGCGTCACTCATCACGGCCACCCCCTTGCTTTCGCGCAAAGCGGAACTCATCCCATCGGCAGACCCCTCGCAGCGAGCACCACTTCGCGCACGCCCCACGCGGCCCCGGCGAGAAGCTGCCGCCGCGGATGGCCGCGGCGTACTTCAGCGCCCACGCACAGGCGGCGGCGATGCATTCCTCGATGTCCGCGACCGGATCTCTCTTTCGCGGGCGACTCTTCAGATCGATCGGCCGGCGGATGGAGTAATACGCCCAGTCGGCGCAGACCGCGTTCGGATCATCGACGATCCGCCGGCCGGCGAGAGCGTAGACCGGAAGCTGGAAATCACCGCCATCTTTCATCCTCGTCTTCGCCGGGATCGAGCCGGTCTTGTAATCATACACGGCGAACGCGGGCGCGCCATCGATCTCACCGAGCCGGTCAATCCGATCGACGCGGCCTCGCAGCAGCACCCGGCGCTCGCCCTCGCCGATGCGCACCGGCTCGGCGCGCTCGTAGCCGAACTGCTGCTCCATCAGCCACGCGGTGTGCCCCTCAGCCTGCATGTGCTCGATCTCGTAGTCGAGCCACGCGTGGAGGTCCTGCCGCGCCTTCTCCCGCTCGATCCCGAAGATCACCTCGTCGCCGACGGTTCCGAGCCGCGCCTCGTCCTCGAAGACTCCGGTGATGACCGCGTCGAGGACCTCGACCGCTGCATCACGATCCTCCGGCTCGATGCGAAGGTCCTCACGATGGGGCCGCCAGCGCTCGAAGAAGAGACTCAGGCAGCGATGCACGGTGTTGCCCAGCAGCGCGCGATCGACGTCCTCGCCCGGCTCTTCGATCTCCTCCAGCCGCAGGACACGCTCCGCGAAGAATGTGTAAGGGCAACTGCCGAACTGCCGCAGGGCGCTGGCGCTGAGCTTCCGCTCCGGTCCGAATGTCCGCGCTACCTCCGCCGCCGCTTCGGGCCCGAGGCGCCCGTCGTACTCGTCAAGCGCGCCCCACCCCGAGCGTTGATCCTGCAGCGCGATCATCG
>JBKHFA010000143.1:0-9525 GCA_046540615.1 Armatimonadota bacterium
GCGAGTGCTGCAAATATCTGGCGAGCCCAAACTCCGCTCCCGGCCTGCGCCCCGCCGCCGTTAGCAGCCGGCCCTGCCGTTAGCCGCCGTTCGCAGCCGTTAGCCGCCGTTAGCCGCCGTTAGCCGCCGTTAGCCGCCGTTAATCGATCATGATCGGGAACGGATTCGGCCAGATCAGGTGAATGATCAGCCAGATCGTGAAGATCACGTTCATGCCGAGCACCAGCCCGAGCGCCAGCGGCTTGAGTTTCCGGAAGCCGCGGAAGCCGAAGAGCCGCGTCACGCTCGTCTTGAACAGCCAGCCGATCAGAATCGACGTCCAGTAGCGATCGATCGGCCAGCCCAGCCATGTGACGAAGCCGAGCGGATGCAGAGGCCACCAGATGAAGCGCCGGCGCAGCGCGAAAAGAGCCCAGGTGGTCGTCGCGCCCAGGCCCAGGCCAAGCCAGTCTTCAAAACCGAGCGTCGTCGGCGTCTGCACGAGCCGCGCCAGTCCCCGGGTGGTGTTGAGGCCGGCTTTGCTCGGCCAGTCGGCGAGCTTTGGGATGCCCCACGTGTAGATGATATACGGGATCGTGATGTGACACACAACGATGGCCAGAGCGATTGCCACGATTGACAGCAGCATGATCTTGCGTCTCGGCGCGCCCATCTGCGAGCCGATCTTGTATCCCATGAAGACGGCTGCCATGTTCTGCGTCGCCGTTGAGCGGATCTGCACCCAGCTTGTCATCGACATCAGCGTGACGTTCTGTGTGCCGATCCGGTCCACTCCGAAGAGGTCATAGATCGCCTCATTGTACCCGGCGATGTAACCGCCGAGCGGTGCGCTGTAGATGAGCATCCCGGCCTCGCAGATCACGCGCGCCACGACCATCCCCACAAGCGGGAAGAAGAGATACTGCACAACCGCCCAGATCGTGTCCATGCCGAAGAAGCTGCACCACCACACGACGAACCCGAAGGAGGCAATAAAGCCCAGCACCGACAGGCGATAGGGCTCATCGGCGTCGCTCGCCCCGGGCTTGTGCTTCACCGCGCCGACGGCGACTCCGATGGCTTTCGCAAGGTGAGCGCGGGCGGAGTAGAGCAGTGCGACGCCCAGCAGCAGATAGCCACCGAGTGTCTGCATGGTGAAGAACTGGTTGTGGGCGTGCGTGACGCCGAATGCGATGCGCGTCGCCTGCTGCAACCGTCGCAAGAGCCAGAAGAACCACAGTGAGAATCCGACCTCGCCGGAGAGCAGGTAGGCGATGCCGATCATGTCGAAGCGGAAATGCAGCAGCGTCCCGTTGAACGCCGACATCGGCCCCGAAAAGCGCGTCTGCAGCCGCTGATCGAGTTCGAGATACGGGATCGTCGGCCAGTAGCCGTGCAGGCCCTTCATCGTGTAGAGGATGCACGGGATGGCGAATGCGATCCACATCATCCGCGACCGCAACAGCGGGGAGAGCGACGCGGACTCTCCTTTGACTGTCTCGACCGGCACCTCGACGAGAGGGTAAAGCAGCTTCTCTTCATCCTCCCACCGGTGAGCCATCGTGGCCGCGAAGGTCAGCACCATGAAGTACACCGCGAGGAAGAACGGCGTCCAGACCGCCAGCGGCGTCACCCACGCCTGCCACGGTATACTGCGGCCCGGTGGCAGCCCCTCGTGGGCCCATTGCGCGATCGGGCCGTTCGGGTCCAGCGACGGCATCAGGAGCGGATTGAGATCATGGAGGAAAAGCTCCGGTGGCGCAATATCGGGCGTTGAGTAGTACGTCAGACCGATGAGCTTGAGGTAGAAGTGCTGGCCGAACTCCTGGCCCGCGATGGCCCCGACGACCATCAGCAGCAGGAAGATCAGCAGAAGCTCCTTCGCCGACAGGGGACGGATGCCAATGCGCTTGAGGCCGCGGAGCGCGCCGTTGACCGCGACCAGCGCCAGCAGCAGTGCGACCGCGCCGCGCGGGAGGTAGCCGGTGCCTATGATTTCGTAGCGCAGCATCAGGGAGAAGCAACCGGCCACGGTGAAGCCGACCACCAGCACCATCGCGACAACGATGGCCCGCCTGGTCACTCCTGTCGCCTCAGGATCGCCGATGACCTCATCCCGGGTATGTGTGTACGCAGGTTCTTTCGCTACAGTTCTCAGTCCCTTCTCTGCCACCCGTGGAGTAACGGCGCGGGCGCCGTCAATCTGGCGCCCGCGCGACTTTCATGGCCCGTCTATTCCCCTCCGGCCGGCATCACACCTCCGCGTCGGGAGGACCTTTTGCAACCTTCGCCGAAGTCCTTCACCGGTGGAAGCGTAGAAATGAGCCCCGAGGAGGATGACCGATGGAAGAAAAAGAAGTCCAGGTTCGCTGCCCGTGCATGGATATACTTGAAGAGCACTTCCCGATCATACCGCTTGTGTTTCCGCTGCTGCCCATGCTGCTGATAGCCTCATGCCTGTGGGTCTATCTCCGCCGCATCACCGGCAGCATCGAGCGGCAGGAGGCGCTGCTCGAGGAGATGCTCGTTGACGTGCGGCGTCGTTCGTAGAGTCCCAGGAGGCCGATTCGAACCATCATCGCCGCCGCAACGGCCGCGCTGCCTGTCAGCGCGGCCGCCGTATGCGCACACCCCCTCGTGCTGGAGGACTTCGGTGACGCCAAAACCATCGAAGCCCGCTGCGGATTCAACGTGCTGCGCACTGGAGCCGAGTAGGTTTCGGGAACCGCTCGCACATATATGAGGCGTACTTTCCGCTCGACAATGAGGACCGGTACGAGGTCCGCATTCACTTCGACGAACTCGTGGGCGTCGGTCCCATGTACCCGATCGGTTCTTTCGGAGCCCTTCCGCCCGGCGACATCCGCACGATCCAGCTTCGCGACCGCTGGCACCTGACCTGGAACACCGCCCCGATGCCCGAGCATTCGTCCGCCATCGATGATGTGAGGCGCATCGCCGACGCGCCCGAACCGCCGCCGGCCCCATCGCCCCGCCCGCTGGAGGAGGTCCGGCAGAAGCCCCGCGACCGGGAGCGGGTGAGCATTCAGTGCATGGGCGCCCTGGGCGATGAACGACTCCATCGATCGGGTCGCGCGGATCACGCGAGGAACCACCGCAATCTGCCCCATCACCACGCTTCCCCCAGCACTCTCGCTGCCGATGAGAAAAGGCGACAGGGCCACCGCGCGAAATCGCGGCGGCCCCATCGGAGCGACGCACGGGCGAGACGCCCGTGCCACGAAACGGCTCAGATGTTCGCCTTCATCCAGTCGAGGCACTTCGTGTAGCCGATCGCGCCGTCCTCAGAGCCCTCATACTCGGCGCAGTATGCGCCGTCGTAGCCGGCGTCCTTAAGCGCACTGAGGGCCGCGTCCAGCGGGATCTCGCCGTCGCCGAGCGCCGCGCCCTGATAGTCGGGCCGCGCGTTGCGCCCGTCTTTCATGTGGGTGTGCTTGACCCACGGCGCGATGGCCTCGTAGATCTTCGGCAATTCATCGACCTCGTAGCCGAACCAGCGGTAGTTCATCGTGTCCATGTTCGAGCCCACGTACTCGCTGTCCACGGCCTCAAAGACCTCAAGCTGAAGCTCGTAGTCGTTGCTGACGACGCCGTGGTTGTCGATCGCGAGATGCACGTTGAGGTCCTCGCAGACCGGCAGCGTGGCCTTCACGCACTTGATGATCGCCTCGGCGTGCTGGTCCTCCGGCACCTCGTCCTTGGGCTTGCCGCCCTCGGTGCGGAAGATGTCACAGTCCATGATCTTCGTCAGTTCCGCGATGCGGCGCGTGCGCATGACCTGCTCCTCGATCTTATCCTCGGCGAGGTAGACGAAGTCATTGCCAAGCGACACGCCGGAGGTGACGAGGCCGAGGTCGTCCATGAGCGCCTTGAGATCCATGCAGTGGCTCTCGTAGTCCTCATCCTCGAGATCCTCGGGCATCAGGTCGGTGAATCGAAGCTCGACGCACTCAAAGCCGGCGTCGGCGGCCCAGCGCACGAATTCCTCGGTGGTGTCGCCAGGGGCGCGGTAGTGGATCAGTCCAAGCATCATTGTACTATCCCTCTCATTTCACGTGATTGTCTGAGACCTGTGGGTTAGATTCGCCGTCGGCCGCTGAAGACCTCCGACTCACGGCTGCGACGAAAGCAACAAAAGCAAATGCGGCAACGGCTCGCGGGCTGCAAGCCCGCGCCACAAGAAAGGTTGGGCTCGCGGGCTGGAACTCGTATTCGAGAAATTGCAGACCATCCACGATGGGGCCCGTTGTGAGGCGTACGGAGGGGCCGCCCGCTCTCGCCCGCCAGGGCGGGAGCGGGTGACGCCTGAACGTCGTTTGTGAAGGCGTCAGGTTCCACTCCGGCCCGCCGTTGTCGTAGGCCGTTCGGAAAACCCGAGGCCGCAGGCTGGCATGGAAGCTGCCGCCCTCATGAACGGCATTCGGGCGTCACTTTTCCTCAGCGCAAGTTGCGCACGCCGGGGCGGCGTCGGGAAAAGCAGCCCCCCCGCACGGATCCTATCTTTACACACATCTTGAGGCGGGCGGATTCGCCTCATAGGCCGTCGTGGAGCCGCGTCGTTTGCGGAGCGCGAAGGCGGCCCCGACGACGGCTCGCGGCCCACTGCGGCCCTTACCGAGATGTGTGTAGAGGTAAGCCGTACGGATTACGGCACTGCACTCTCGTTGATTCCCTCGCGATTTCTCGAATGTGAGTAGGAGTCCGCGCCACACGAAAGGCTGGGAGTCCGCGTCACAGACCGACACAACTCCCTCGGCGTCCACGCCCCCTCGTCTGAACGCCTTCACTCCCCGCACTCCACCCTCAGCCGCTCGCCACACCACGCCTCCGCCCACGCGAAGTCCCCGGCCGCCTGCTCAGCCGACAGCGGATGCAGCATCTCATTCACCGGATCGACGACCGTCACCGTCGCCTGCGTCAGCGCAGGCAGGTCGCTCAGATCGAAGGTATCCAGCGCGCGCGGCACCCAGAAGTAATCGCGCAGCGCGTTCCACTTGCTCTCAATCAGCCGCTCCCACGAACTGAGCGTGCCGATGGTCGTCACCGCCTCCACACGATCGTCCGCGACCGCCGCAGCCATCGCCCAGAAGCCGCCGAGGCCCTCACCGATCAGCTCATACTGCCGACGGCCGCCGGCCTGCGCGTCGAGATGGTCCATCACGCTTATCAGGTCCATCGCCCGCGCGCCGGGCATCGTCCGGTCGGCGTTGGCGTACGCGATCGCGTAGCTGTCGCGCCGCCACTGCGTCCGATCGTAGTTCGTCACCCGCGTCACCGCGCCACGCTCTATGTCCAGTTCGCCGCGCCCGCGCACATCGACAGACACCACCCTCCGGCCCTCGCGGGCCAGCGCGAACGGCAACGCCTCAGCGTCGAATTCCGTCGGCTTCCCGTCCTCGGCGGCGTGGATGACCGTCGCGCCGGTCGCGCCGCCCTCCGGCTCGATCACCAGCGCCGCGATCTTGATCCCCGCCTCGGGCTCGAGGATCACCTTCGCCACGGTCACTCCCGGCCGCTCCACCTCACCGGCGTCCTCCCACGGCGGCGGCACCCTGTCCGCCTCGGGCATCAGCTTCAGTTTGTCAAGCACCGCCGCTCGCCGCTCGCTGAGGAACTCCTCCCGCGCCCCCTCGTCTGCCGGCGGGGCAGGGCGCTCGGGCGCCATCTCGCCCATCAGTTCGGTGTCCAGATGCCACGGCATCTTGCCGCCGAGGCCGGTCTCGACGAGACCAGTCTCAGTGACCCACAGTTCCTCGACCTCACGGTGCTCGATCGGCCCCTCTTCACGGCCCGCATCGATCCCAAACCAGCGGTTCAGCCACGCATACGCGGCCTCCCGCTTGGGCTGCTTCATGTCGTGGACGCCATCCACCCACTCGAACTCATGCGCCTCCGGCTCACCGAAGACGTCGTAAAGCGGATCGAGCCACGTGAAGCGTCCCTCACGATGGCCCTCGCCGGAATCCTCGCCCACGATCCAGATCAGCGGCCGCGACGGAATCATACTCATGACCATCCGATCCTGATCGAGCTTGCCCGCGTAATACGTGTTCTCACAGGAGCCGCCCGGATGCGCCGCGCAGCCAACTTTCACCCTCGGGTCGCAGGCGATCGTGAGCATCGCCGTCTGCCCGCCGCCCGAGTTACCCGCAACGCCGAGGCGATCCGGATCGACCTCGTCGCGAGTAAGCATGTAGTCAACCACCCGCACGCAGTCGCGTGTCCGCAGGCCGCTGAGGCTGCGGCCCACCAGGAACGCCCGCCGCAGTTCGTAGTGGTGCTGCCCGACCGGCCCGCCCTTCGCGCCAAGCTCCTCAGGCGGCTCGTTCCAGTACGTGCGCTCGCCCTGTCCGATCGGGTCGAGCGCGACCGCCACGTAACCCTTCTCCGCAAGCCCCAGCGCGAACTCGTGGTAGAGGTGATACGCCTTGCCGTCGCTCGCATGACCGATCGTCACGAGGATCCCCGGCGCCGGGAGCGGCCTGTCCTTCGGGATGTACACATTCAGCGGAACGTAAACGCCAGGCTCACTCTCGATGACGACCTTCTCGATGGTGCAGTAGTCAAGCTCGATGGCGCCGAAACTCTGAGGGTTGAGCGGCGCGTCAATCTCCCCCATCCAGCGCCCGAAGATCTCCGGGAGCCTCTCCCGCACGCGCGCCTGATACTCGCGCAACTCCTCGGGTGTCTGCAGCGCCTCGATCTCCTCCCGAACCCGGGTGTGTTCAGCGCCCTCGATCTGCGCTGCCTGCCGGCCGAGCAGATTCGTGACCGTGCGGCGCTGCGAGGGGCTCTGCCAGACACGAAGGGTACTCGGCGGCGGGAGCTGCTCGTCGGGCAGCAGTTCGCCCTCGTACTGCCCGACCGGCATGAAGGTAAGGCTGATAACGCGAGCGTATTCGGCGAAATCCGGCTCGCCGACGATCGTGATGGGCATGAAGCGCTGAATGTCGATGCCCTCGAAAGTGACCTCCCGTTCAACATCCGCGCTCATATTCTCGTCCTCGGTCTGATCGGCCACGACATGGCCGACCTCCTCGCCGTTGACGAGCAGCCGGATGGAGCACTCACCGTCAGGCTCGTCGAGGTAGTTCAACGTGACATCCCACTTCGCCGTGGCCTCGTAGAAGGGGACGGTTGCGCGCCCGGCGCCCTCGTGGTCGAGGGGGACCTGCAGCACACGCCACTGTCGGCGGACAGTGAACTCGTACCCGTCAAGCTTCTCGAAATCCGCGGCTTCGTAGATCGATTCGTCCATGTCGGGTGGCAGACCGGGGCCCGGAACGCCCATGAAGCTCACGTCGTCGAACCACGCTCTGCCGGTTCCTTTCAGCCCGAGGTAGGGCATGATGTAACACGGCTCATCGGGGACAGTGAGGCTGACCGCGATCTCCGTCCAGTCGCTCGTCCCCGTGACGCTGCCGCCGGTGGGCTGTGCGAGTATCTCGCCACCGATGCCGATGGCGTAGATCTGCACGTGGGCGCCGCGTCCGGTGACCTCCTCGGTCCTCGCCCACGCGGTGAGCGTGACCTCAGTGCCCGCTTCCGCGCCGATGCTGCGGTCAAACCCGGCCCGCCAGCGGTCGGCCCCCTCGACATCCTGCCGACGATGGATACTGACACTGCGTTCGCCCGTGCGCGCGACGCTCTCCTCCCACTCGAAGTCCGCGCCGTCACCCGGCGCCGGACGCGGAGCCCAGCCATGCGGCCCGCGCGCGTCACCGTCCTCGAAGGAGGGATTCGGGGCGAGATTTCGGACGCGCTCCTGCGCGAACGCACACGACGAGATGAGGAGAAGTGCGACAGTAGAAAAGACGATGATCGCGTCGGACCCTCTGCCGCTCATGACTGCGCCTCCATGACCTCAACTCAACGCTCATGACGGGTATCTTCGAGCAATGCCCCCGCAGACCTCCGCGCGTACATGCGAAAAGCCGGGCGGCGCAGAGGCCGCCCGGCAGTTGAGGTCGGATGCTTCAGACGCTTCCGCGCGCTTACCAGGGTTCACCGTCGCCGTCGAGGTCTGCGGTCAGGCCCTGATGGCCCTCGATGGCGTTCGCGGCGTAGGACTTGGCGTGACCGTCCACAAAGCCGAGGTTCGCCTGGTCATTGTGACGGGCGCGGATGCGGGAGTCGGTATCATCATCAACCATGGGATCCGCAGTGGCGCTCCACAGATAGCCTCGTGCGTCCGCGATGAGTACGGTCTGGGCTGGCGCGTCGATCCCAGCGAGCTTTGCCCCATAGTCAAGACCCTCGTAATTGAAGCCGTAGCTCAGTTCGCTGCGATGGGGGTTGCTTCCCCAGTCATCAACAAACGCACCCTCGGTGTCGCTCGGGCAGACAAAGAGCTGCTCATTCATCACGTAGGGCATGATCGCTCGGGTGTAGAGATAGGGGGAGCCGCTTCCGGTGTACCAGAAGCGAGCCTGTGGAAGGCGTTCGTCATAGTCCTGTGAGTACATTTGTATGCCGGTCATGATCTGCTTCACATTCGAAAGACAATTGCTCTGCCGCGCCTTCTCTCGCGCTCGCGCGAAGACCGGGAAGAGGATCGCGGCCAGGATCGCGATGATCGCGATGACGACCAGCAGTTCAATCAGCGTAAAGCCGTTGCGACGGTACATTCCAACCACCTCAACTCAAAATTGAGCGACGATCCGGGGAACGTCGCTTTCTCAGAACACCGCGCGGGTCTCATTAACACCGGGGGACACAAGGATCGCAGGCTACAAGCCCGCGCCAATGTGCTGTAGATAGGGCCGCGCTGCAGGAAGAGAGTTTCCTCTTTTCCGTGGGGCGGGCATCCGCCAACCGGGGCAACATTCCGCAAGGCGCTCGTTCTTATATGAACATACTACATCTTTGCCGGTGACGCGTCAATGCCCGAGATCCTCCGATCCTCCGGGTGTAGACGCAAACTGTTGGTGGCTGATCTGTGTGATCTCGTCCCCCGACCGTTCGCCCTGCGTCTGGAGTCCAGGCGCCCTCGCCTGGGCGCCGTTTTCGCCGCATCGGGCCGCCGTGAAGGCTCTCCGGGCGAGGGCGCCCGGAGTCCGGGTGTCTTTGCCGAACGCTACTGCGGCACCAACAATCTCAGGACACACCCGGTCCTCTTCCATGCCCGTCAGTCCGAAGGCCGCCTGAGTATGAAGGAAGCTTCGTCGGGACGGGGAACTTAGCCTCACAGTAGCCGCCCGGCCCCGTGTTTCAGTGCATTTTCGGGCAAAGCGCCTCAACGGCCGCTCCGGAGGTAGTCCTCATGCGTCTCACGCAGTCGGTTGTGCTCACACTCGTCACACTCGTCGCGCTTGTGACTTCCGCCGCCGCTCAGGACGTCACCATCGAGCAGTTGCGCGAGCAGTATCCGCCCAACGTGGATGCGATGAATCCGGGCTTCCACTGGGCGCCGGAGTTCCAGCGCGAGACCGTCACCCCCGAGCGCGACCGAGTGCCTCTGCAGACCGACTGGCCGGAGATCGACGGCCTCACCGCCAGTCCGGTCACCTTCGGCGTGCCCTTCGC
>JBKHFA010000144.1:0-9492 GCA_046540615.1 Armatimonadota bacterium
CAGGGCGCGATCTTCGACGAGATCATCGCGATGCAGGAGCAGTGGGACAGCATCGCGCCCTATCCCGGCCCGGTCGATGGCTTCGCGAACACCAACCGCGTCTTCGACCACGAGATACTCGCGGTGATCCTGCAGGAGCTGCTGCTGAGGCATGGAGTGCGGCCGCTGCTGCACACGAAGTTCGTGGATGTGCGGTCTGACGGTGACACGCTCGGGCCGCTGCTGGTGGTCGGGGCGTCGGGCGTGGAGGCGCTCGAAGCGGACGTGTACATCGACGCGACCGGAGGCGGACAGGTGGCGCGCGCGGCAGGCTGCGAGTTGCTGCCGGGCGGTGAACGCGGGCCGCTTCCGCCATCGATGATGTACTTCGTGCGCGAACTGCGGGAGCAGCAGGAGCCGCAGTTGCCACCGGGCTGGTTCGATCCGGTCCAGCGCGAGGAGGACATGCCGATGACCAGCACCTGGCCCGCGGGGCCTGAGGCGAAGGCGATCAAGCTGAAGGTCATCGGTCATGACAGCGGAGACACCGTCGGGATGACGGAGCTTGAGATACACGCGCGGCGGCGGATGTGGGAGGTGCTGGATTACTACCAGCGCGGCTTCCGCGGACATGAGACGCCTCGAGCGAGCAGTCCGCGCAATGCCCGGGCCGATCACTGGTGGTTTGACCACTGCTCGCCGATGATCGGTCTGCGCGAGACGCGGCGGGTCGCGGGCGACTACGTCCTGACGGTCGATGACGTGAGGGCCGGTCGAGCTTTCGAGGACGGGGTAGCCCGCGGTGTGTTCTACCTCGACGGCATGCGCCCTGATGATGAGAAACGCACGTACTTTCTTGACAAGGACCAGCAGATCGTCCCACCCTATCACATCCCGCTGCGCTCGCTCATCGCGAGAGACGCGGACAACCTGCTGGTCGCGGGGCGCTGCTTCTCCGCCGATCAGATGGCGCTGTCGTCGGCGAGGGTCATGACCACCTGCGCGATGATGGGGCAGGCGGCGGGCATCGCCGCGGCATGGAGCGCGGACCGTGGATGCGCGCCCCGCTCACTGGATGGGGGGGAACTCCGGCGGCGGGTCGAAGCGCGCGGGGCGAACCTCGAAGCATGAAGTCACACCCGCCCCGGCAGGTCCGTCGCGCATGCCGAAGAAGGAGACTCTGGCGTGAGATTCCGCTGCTGCAGACCGGGAATGATCTGTGATGACCAGCCGACGCTACCTCGAACCCCGCTCCGGCGCGCACCCTTACGATCACGACGAAGGAGCGCAGCCGCCGCACGTCTTCTACGTGACGGTGGACATGATCCCGCGCGAGGCGTGGCACCCCGACAGCCCGATGCGCGAGCACCTGCAGACGCCGAACCTCGACCGACTGATGGCCGACGGCGCGACGTTCTCGCACGCCTGCTGCAATTCGCCGCTGTGCGGTCCGTCGCGGGCAGGGACGCTCACCGGGCGTTACTCCTACCTGCTTGTGAACGAGGAGCGCGCACACGACGGGATGGAGGTGCTGCTGCGGGAGGATGATGCGATCTTCCCGGAGTATCTTCGTGACGCAGGATGGGTCACGAAGCATTCGGGGAAGTGTCACGTCGGCGCGCACAAATTCATCGACGCCTTCGGCGAGGCGGATGATGCGTGGGACCGCTGGGCCCCGCCTCTGACCGATGACGACGGCTACCTCGCCTACCTCCGCGAACTGGGTGTCATGCCGCCGACATGGCCCGATCCGGTGCGTGGAGTGCGCCCCGGCGGCGATCCGGGCAACAACTACGGCGGCTGGATCTCGCAGGAGGACGGCTCGGAGTTCCCCGAGGAGGCCACCTACTGCCAGTACCTCGCGTGGCTGGCCGCGGAGCGGCTTCAGAGCGCGCTCTATCAGCGCACGCAGACGTGGGCGCCGATCTACCTGCAGCTTGACTTCTTCGCTCCGCACCAGCCCTTCCTCGTGCCGGGGAGCTACCGCGAGCGGGCGCGCGCGCTTGCTCAGCACGTGGAGCTTCCCGAGAGCTACCACCGGGCCGTCGCGGGTGAGGTGGAGGGCCTCCCGCGCGTGTACGAGTTCTACCGCAAGAACTGGGGCCTCGACGACGCGGAAGCGGCGCGGGAGTACATGCTGATGAACTTCCTGCAGATCGAGGCGCTGGACGCAGCGCTCGGACGCTTCCTCGGTGAGCTTGACCGCCACGGTCTCTACGACGAGGCGCTGGTGATCTTCGCGGCCGACCACGGGGAGATGAACTGCGAACTCGCGCTCGTGGACAAGGGAGTCTACGGGTGCCCGAAGACGGCGCAGGTGCCGCTGGTGGCGAAACTGCCCGGCGGCGAGGCGGCCGGAACGCGCCACGATGAGCTTGTGACGCTGCTTGACATCGCGCCGACCGTGCTGGAGCTTGCAGGGATTGAGCCAACTGAGCGTCTCGACGGCGAGTCGCTGCTGCCGATGATCCGCGGCGAGAGTGCCGAGCGCGAGCGGCCGTTCATCTTCGAAGCGGGATGGCACGTGGCGCCGAACCCGGCGGTGGCGTACTTCGCGGAGATCGACGGGCAGTTCCTCATGTACACGTACAACCTGACCAGCGACTTCGACGAGTTGTACGATCTCGACGCGCGGCCGATGCGGAACATGGCCGGTGACGAGGCGATGGCCGACGTCAAACGTGAGATGATCCGTCGCCTGGGCGGGTTCCTGCAGGCGGACCCGCGGTGGAACTGCTACTGGCACACCTTCCGGCTCGATCACTACGAACTGCTCGAGCTTGACGGTGGCGACTTTCAGATGTTCCGACCGGAGTGATCGCGATGGCGATGCTGCAGGTCCTTCGAGCGGGAACGCCCGGGCCTTCGACTGAGCGCTGGGCCACCGCGTTTCTGCTGCAGATTGGCGATGACCTCATCATGCTCGACTGCGGGCACGGGGCGGTGCAGCGGCTCGTGGATGCCGGGAGGCAGCCGAAGGACGTCAGCCACCTTTTCATCACCCATCACCACTCCGATCATGTCGTGGACTACCCCTGCCTCTTCCTCTCACGGTGGAATCAGTGCATGGGCGAGGAGCCGCCGTTGCGCATCTTCGGACCTGCCCCGATTGAGCGCATGACGGAGCAGCTCTTCGGCAAAGCCGGCGTCTTCGCGGAGGACATACGCGCGCGGATCAACCACCCCGCCAGCGAACACTCGCATACCCGGCGGGGCGGAGAGCTGCCCCGACCCGGGCCGGATTACGAAGTGCGTGACGTCAACCCCGGTGACCGCATTGATGGCGGCTCGTGGAGTGCGGTCTGCGCCGAAGTCGAGCACATGCAGCCTTACATGACCTGCCTGGCGTGGCGCTTTGACTGGGATGGCGGAAGCTGCGCGTTCACCGGTGACGCGACTCGTGGCGAGCCGCTGATGGAGCTGATCGCCGGGGTGGGTACACTCGTCGCGAACGTGGTGCTGCGGCAGGAGCGCCTCAGTGAGGTGATGGGCACCTGCATATTCGGGACGCTCGACGCCGCGAGGGTTGCCCGCGATGCCGGCGCAGAGCGCCTGGTCCTGGCGCACCTGACCCCCGGTCTCTTCGACGAACGTGATGCGGCCACCACGGAGATGGCGCAGATTTACGATGGCGAGATCATCTTCCCCGAGGAACTGATGACGCTTCATCTGAGCGGCTGACCATCAAGCCCGCCCGAGGAGCAGGAGGACACGCTCATGCACGGAATCTCGATCGCACTGACGCTCTCGATGGCCGCTCACGGCTGGGGCGGCGGCCACCAGGTCATCCGGGAACGAGCCATCGACTGCCTGCCCGCGTGGCAGCAGGAACTGCTGGCTGAGGCCGACGCCGCGCTCGATCGCGACTGCCTCGCCCTGCAGGATGAACATGCCGGCGGGAAACGCCCCGACCTCGACAGGTACTGCAAGCCCGAGGCCGCGGAGGTCTCTCTCCACGACGTCAACTCGGTCCCCGCCACGACCGCCGCGATGCGCTGGTACCTCGAGCGCATCCGCGAGGCCGTGCAGACCGGTGAGATGGATGATGTGTCGCGCTACCTCGGTGTCCTCTGTCACTGGTTCGAGGACATCGGGTCGATGAGCGTTCATTGCACCGAGGGATTCATCGACGAGCCCAGCCTGCGCGAGCTGATCCCGCCCCCGGATGAGAAGCGCAAGCGGCACTACCTCTACGCCGCCAGCGGAATCTCGGACACCGGTCGTTACGATCTGCCGGCGGATGACGAGTATACGCCCGTCCTGCTCGGGAGGACGATCGACGAGGCCGTGCTGCACATGCAGCGCCGCCAGCGGCTGCAGGCGCGGGCGGCCCGGCAGGTCATCATCCCCTTCGTGATGGATGAGATGCATGGCGACGGCGCGACGGCCGCGGGACTGCGAGGTGAGCTTGTCACGCGTGCGGCGCACACCGACGCAGATATCATCTTCACCGCACTGTGCCTCGCCACCGACCGAATTGACGCCGACACAACGCACCTCGACGAGGTGCCTCTCACCGACTTCGTCTCCGACTACCGCGGTGGCAAGTCATCTCCTCCGTGGCGATGGGTGCCCTTCCTGATCGACGCATGTTACGATCAGCGGCGCACCGTGGTTCCGCTGCAGATTGGAGATGGCGAATCCTCCGAGCGTGGCGTGGGGATGGGCGCGCCCTTTGCGCTGAGTTGGACATTCGGTCCGGCGGGCGCATATTCGAAGTTCTCCGTGACGGTCGGTCTGCACGCCGACTCCGCCGACGGGACCGCCGCGATCTTCGTAGTGCTCGTCGATGGGGTGGAGATCGCCAGCACAGAGGCGATCGGCGCGGGGGGCGAGCCGCAACTGCTTGAGGTCGCGCTTCCCGACGGGGGCGACGCTGTCGAGTTGACGCTGCAGACGCGAACGCCCGCCGATGTGTCCGGCAGCGGCTGCCTCGCCGTCTGGGGCAATCCCCTCCTGCTGAAGTGACAGGCCTCCTCGGCGCGGTGGCGAGCTTGTACGCCCTGGTCCCGAAGAAAAGTCGCGCTTTCTGAAGACTCATGGAATCACTTCCATCGAGGATGTATCATTGCATATGCAACGAGTTCCGGCCGTCATACTGCCCACGTGAGGTGAGCGGGACAGATGACCCGCTGGATCACGACGATGCTGGTCGCGACGCTGCTTGGCGGGTCGCTTATTCGAGGGCGATGACCTCTCGCCTGAAGAACGCCGGGCGAGGATGATTGAGCGACTCGATGCCGATGGTGACGGAAGAGTGAGCATCGATGAACTCCCCGAGCGTCTTCGCGAAAGATTCGCCGAAGCCGATGCGAACGGGGATGGGATATTGAGCGTCGAAGAGTTGCAGCAGTCGCGAGAGACGTGGTTCGCCCGGCGGCAGAGCGGACCGGCAGGCCGAGGCTCAGGTGAATCTGAATGAGCGCAGTCAAGCGCTCATTCAGTGATCTGCGGTTCACTGGAGGGATCGTGATGGTCAGGAGCAAAGTCGTGGTCGTCGTACTTGCAATGATGCTGGCACTCGTGCCTGTGTTCGCACAGGAGGACGAGGCAACCGAGGAACCGCTGGTTAACATGACCGCCACCGATCTGAGCGCCGCCGAAGTGGCGGCTGCGATCGAGGAGCAGACGGGTGTGCAGGTCGCCGTGACCGACTGGACGGGAGGTTCGGTGAACGGAACGCTCACCGACTTCACCGTGGAAGAGGCGGTGCGTTCACTCGGTCAGGTCACGCAGAGTTCGTGGATGCGCGTCTACATGCTCGAGAGCGCGCCGCCCGACGAGCCGTACTCCGCGTCGGAGCTGATCGCGAAGCTCGGCGAGGCCCGCTCCGCGTGGATGCAGAGCCTCACCGATGAGCAGCGGCAGGAGCTTTTCGGCGACATGCGCGGACGTCGCGCTGAGGACGGCGAGGGGCCCGGCGGGCCCCGGGCGGAAGGCGAGGACCAGCAGAGGCCCGAAGGCGAGGACGGAGCGCCCCGTGAGCGTGACGAACGCGGCGACCGTGGCTTCGGAAACATGTTCGAGGGACCGGGTGGCGCGATCGCACAGCCGCCTGCGCCCGAGGGCGCCGGGAAGGGAGAAGAGGGCGGCAGAGCGCGCTTCGCCCGCATGAACAACTACGAGGATCCGCTCCGCGGCCTGCTGCTTGCGGGCCGGACTGATGAGATCACGCTTGCTCTGCCCGACGCCTCCGTCGCGGACGCCCTGACCGAGTTTATGATCAAGAGCCGATTCCTCGTCATTGCGGATGAGGGCCTGACCGGCGATCTGTCGCTGCAGCTTGAGGATGCGTCGCCATCGGAGGCGCTTGACACGATCGCCGAAGCGGCGGGTCTGCAGTGGCGCGAGGTCTACCTCGTCTCCGCACCACGTCAGCTTACTGAGCAGGAGATTGCGGATCGTGAAGCGACGCGGCAGGAACGCCGCGAGGAGCGCTTCAACGAGCACTGGAGCGAGTTCTGGCAGCAACCCGCACAGGAACGGACCGCGGGGATCCAGGAGCGGATCGAGCGGATGGAACGCATGGCCGAGCGGATGCAGGAGCGCGCGGCCGCGAACCCCGAGCGGGCTCAGCGGTGGCAGGGGCGGATGCAGCGCGGCATGGAGCGCAGGCTCACGCAGATGATGAACTACAGCGAGCGACTGACCCCCGAGCAGCGCCGTGAACTCAAGCCGCTGCTCCAGGCGATGGGAAGGATCAACGCCGGTCGTTAGCGCCGAGGCGTTCCCCAGCGCGGGGACTCAACTCGAGGCGAGGGCTCGCCCCATGGCCCTCGCCTCGTTCCACGTCCGGCGGAGGACAGAGCGCGCCGGGAGGCGAATATTCGGGGCAAGATGACCTGTCGTTTCCTCCGGTGCGGTGATCACAACACACGAAAGAGTGCTGAAAGTGAAGCAATATGACGGCTACCTCTTCGATCTCGACGGAACAATCTACCTCGGCGAGGAGCTGATCCCCGGCGCCGATGAGACGGTCGCGAAACTCCGCGAGCGCGGCGCGAGCGTGCAGTTTCTCTCCAACAAGCCCATCGCGCGGCGTGAGAGCTACGCGAACAAGCTCACGAAGCTTGGAGTTCCGTGCGCGCCCGACGATGTCGTGAACTCGCCGCTGGCGAGCGCGCGCTATCTCGCGGCCGAGCACCAGGGCAGCCGCGTGATGGTGATGGGCGAGGCGCCACTTCAGCAGGAGCTGCTCGACGCGGGGGTCGAGTTGACCGAGGTCGTGGAGGAGACCGACATCCTCCTCGTCTCGTGGGACCGCGGGGTCTGCTGGGCGCAGATGAATGCCGCGCACCAGGCGCTGCTTCGAGGCGCCGGCTTCTTCGCGACGAACCCCGACACCGTCTGCCCGCTGGAGGGCGGCGCGACGGTGCCGGACTGCGGTGCGATGATTGCCTACCGCGAAGCCTCCACGGGGCGCAATCTTGAGTTGATGATCGGCAAGCCCTCGCCGATTATCACGCGGATGGCGCTGGCTGAGATCGGGCTGGAGGCCGGCCGGTGCCTGATGATCGGCGACCGCCTCGACACCGACATGGCGATGGGGGAGACCGCGGGCCTCGACACCGCGCTGGTGCTCACGGGCGTGACCGATCGCGGGGAGCTTAACGCGTCGAATGTCGAGCCCACGTGGGTGCTCGATTCAGTCGCAGAGATCGCGTAAAGGCGGCCGACGGCGCGGGATGGCCCGCGGGGGCGCAGTCCCGCGGGCGAATCGCGCCGAGGCGGGCAGCAGCAGTCGCAGGAATGCTGGACAGATGTTTAATTATCTACTATACTGGGTAGTACTCACATTGAGGATGAGAGTCGAGGTCGCATTCGGAGATATGAGGCGGGTGAGAGCATATGAGTGACAGCAAGCGCAGCAGGGATCGAGACGGCGAGCCGGACCTGTCCGTCTTTAAGCTGGATAAGCGCGGAATCGAGCAGGCGCTTGGACAGCTTGAGGCGCAGGTGATGGAGGCGGTCTGGGACGCCGGCGAACCCGTCTGCGTGGAGGACGTGCGTTCGCGCCTCGAGGAGCAGGGCAAGGACGCCGCGTACACCACGATCATGACGACGATGAGCCGACTGCATGACAAGGACCTTCTTGACCGGGAGCAGCGGGGGCGGGCGTATTACTACGTGCCGGCGCTCAGTCGGAGCGAGTTGTCCGACAACGTGACGCGACGTGTGATCGACGGGCTGCTGTCGAGTTTCGCCGAACCCGCGATCTCGTACTTCGTTGAGGCGGTCGGCGACGAGGACCCGGATCGCCTCGACATGCTGGCCGACGTCATCGAGGAGCACCGTCGCAGGCGACGCGACCCGCGAGATAGCTGATGGCGCTGCTGCTGGCGGGCGCCGCGATGATGGTCGCCACCGCCGCCGCGGTGAGCCTGCTGATGGCGCTGCCGGCGGTCGCGCTGGCTGAGACCGCTGGAAATGTGAATGCCGCCGGTCGGGCGAGAGCCTGGCTGGCGGCTTTGATTGTACCTCCCCTGTGCGGGATCGCGGCCGCGACGTGGGGGATCGCGCTGCACGCGCAGGGGATCGGCGCCTCCCCGCACATCGGCGGCCTCCGCCCGCACCTGTGCCTCGTGCCGCTGCGCGTCGCGCCGTCGGGGCAGTTCACGCTGCGTCTGCTGGCGTGGCTGGCGCTGCTGCTGATGGTGGCGGCCGCTGTGCGGGTCGTCGCGGCCGCGGCGAAGAGCCACCTTCTGCGGCGGATGGTCGTGGCAAGTGGCGGTCCGCTTGGGGGACGGGCGGACGAACTGCTGGTGGAGCTTGGCCGCCCGGCCTCCTTCACCGCCGGGCTCTTGCGCCCGGTCGTGGTGGTGGCGACGTCGCTGGCCGCGGCGCTTGACGAAGAAGCGCTTGAGGCGATCCTTGCACACGAGCGTGCTCACGCGCGACGACGTGACAACGTGCGCTGGCTGATTGCGGAGGGCTGCGCGACACTGCTGGCGCCGATGCCGACTGCGTGGTATTTCCGCGCGAGACTGCGCGAGGCGATGGAGGAGGCCGCGGACGACGCGGCGCTTGAGGCCGGGGTGAGCCCGGACGACCTCTGCGCGGCGTTGCAGGTCGCGGGCCGAGCCGCCGACCGCCGCCCTCACGCGCCGACGATGGCGTCGCTGCTGATCCCGGGGCCGGCGCTTCCCGAGCAGCGCGCTACTCGGCTGCGGGCACTCGACCCCGAGCGCGTGCGCTCCGCGCGGGGAAGGGGCCGGTGGCATGCGTGGGCGGCGGCGGCCGTCGGTCTGCTGGTGGTGGCGGCGTTGCTGCTGGCGGCGCGACAGACGGTCGAGGACAGCCTTTACTGTGCCGCCGAGCAACTTCTGAGGGTGGTGGGGTGACCACGCCTCTGCGGGCCGGGGTGGAACCTCAGGTCACGCTCGCTGGGCTCGCGGGACCTGACCGCGCTGCGCGCGGCGGCCCCTCCACCGGACGTTGCGCCGCATTTCTCCGTGGAGGGGCCGCCCCGAGCCGTCGTTTTGCCCGCGGAAGGTTCCACCCCGGCCCACGCAC
>JBKHFA010000145.1:0-9391 GCA_046540615.1 Armatimonadota bacterium
AGGTGAGGGACCGATTGTCAGGTGATCACATGGAATTACCAGGTCAACGAAAGTGAGCGTGTCACGTCGGACTGCTCGATGGAAAGCACGAGGCCGCTCCCGGAACGCTCGACGACCGTGGCCCACTCTCCCTCGCAGGTCATCCGCGCGGCGCTCTCGGGGCCGGCCAGTTCCAGACGGAGCGGGAGGTCATTGCGGACCGCGAGGGTCAGGTCCCCCGCGAACGGAGGCGCGTCGCTGAGGTCGAGGGTCAGCGCTTCAAGGTTCGTGGTCGCGACAGACAACGTATCCTCGCCCGGCACTACATCCGCGGTTGCCAGGCGCGTTTCGTCGGCGACCGTGAGGTCGGCCCAGTAGTAAGACTTGCTTTCATCGGTCACCAGGTGCAGTTCGCGGGCAGGCGACGCCGAGCCTGCGTGCTCGACGCACCAGTCAAGTCCGAAGGTCTGAAGGCCCGTGTGGCCACCGCTGAAGACATGGAAGAGCGTGTTGTGTGCAGGCAGATCGCGCAGTTGACGGAAGGTGCGCCAGCTTTGCTCCACGGGGATCGTGGGGTCGCTGTCGCCGTGGCCGAGCAGGACGGGGAGGTGGGCGAGGTTGGTCATGAAGGTTCGCGGCGAGCGCCGGGCGTACTCGAAATCGACTTCGGGCCTCTCCCCCGGTTCGCCCCCGGTCATCGCAACGACGTCCTTCGCGTAGCCATTCTGCACCTCCCACCACTCGCGGAGGTCGGTGACAGGGACCCACGCTGCAGCGGCGCTCCACAGGTCGGGCCATTTCCCTGCCATCAGCAGGGCCATGTGTCCGCCGCCGGAGTCTCCCGTGAGGTAGATACGCTGCTCGTCAACGTCAAAGCGCTCGATGATGTGCGCTCTGGCGTCGACGATGTCATGCTGCGCGAAGAGCGAGCCCCCGGCCTGCCGGCCGCCCGGATTGGAGGCCTTGTTGGGCCCTCGGAAGTTGGGAAGCACGAGCAGCCACTGTCGCATGGCGGCCTGCCGACCGTATGCCAGTGCTCGCTGGCGGTAGTCGCCCGACCACGTGTGCAACCCGACCAGCAGCGGCGTGGGCGTCCCGGCGCGGTAGCTGTCCGGGACGCCGATGATGACCGGCTGCTCAGTGCCGTCAACGCTGGAGGTGATGGTCGCCTCGGTCAGCGTAATGCCATCCACTTCCGGCAGTGACGGATCGCCGCTGCTCAACGCGGCCGCCACGAGGATGGCGGCGGCGGTGATTGCGAGCATGTTCATCGGAAGTAGCCTTCCGGGACCCTGCCGGCCGTGACCTCGACCTCCACCTGCTCGGGGCCGCGCTGAATGGTGAACGTCATGGTGTCGCCGATGTCGTACGCGAAGATCGTGGTGCGCAGTTCCTCGCCCGTCTCGATCTGAGTGTCTCCGATGCTGAGGATGACGTCGCCCTGCTCCAGTTCGGCCTCGGCAGCGGGGCTGTCAGGCTCCACGCCGACGATGACGACACCCTGACCAGTCTGCAGGTCGAGGTAGCGCGCGAGGCCCTCGCTGTTGGGCTGCGTCTGGACGCCGACCCACGGGCCGCGCTCCATCAGGAAGTGCACGATCTGCTTGACATCATTGATGGGGATGGCGAAGCCGATTCCGACGGTGGTTCCGGTGGGGCTGAAGATCATGGAGTTGATCCCGATGACATCGCCTGCGAGGTTGACGAGCGGGCCTCCGGAGTTCCCCTGGTTGATCGCGGCATCGGTCTGGATCATGTTGCGAGCGGGCATCTGCGGTCCGGGCGATCGCTGCCCCTGGGCGCTGATGACGCCGACTGTGACGGTGTGATCGAACGCGAAGGGATGGCCGATCGCGACGACCCACTCTCCGATCGAAAGCTCATCGGAATCGCCCAGCGCCAGCGTCGGGATCTCGTTGATGTCGCCTTCGAGTTCGAGCACGGCGACGTCGGAGGCGGGATCAACCCCGAGGATCTCGCCGGTGAACTCATGGCCGTCACGGGTCTGCACGGTGATCTGCTCGGCCTCACCGACAACGTGGCTGTTGGTCAGCACGAGCTTGCGGCCGTCGTACTCGAAGACGAAGCCGCTGCCGATTCCCTGCTGCACCCGAGGTTCGCCGCCGAAGAAGTACTCGAAGGGGTCGGCGGGCTGAGCGGCGGTGGTGGCGACGATCTTCACGACCGCCGGATCCGCTGTGTCGACGGCCTCGACGATCGCGTCCTCATCGGTGACAACCCTGACATCCTGCTCGGGTTCGTCGGTTGGCGTGACTGCCACCGGACCGTCATCGGCGGGTTCGTCGGGAGCAAAGAGGATCGCTCCGCCAACCCCTCCGAGCGCTCCGACGATCAGTGACACGATCACGACGGTGATGATTAACCCTGCGTTCGATCCACTTCGCATGATCCCGGCCTCATTTCTCGTCCAGCTTCTGCATTACGCGCACCGTCTCGATGGCCGCCTGCCCGGCTTCGAAGCCGCGGTTGGTGAGACGGGTACCGGCGCGTTCGATGGCCTGCTCGATGGTCTCAGTAGTAATTACGCCGAAGAGGATGGGGACTCCTGTCTCCATCGACGCGGTCGAGACGCCTCGAGCGACCTGACCGGCCACGTAGTCGAAGTGCGAGGTGGAGCCGCGGATGACCGCTCCGAGGGTGATGACCGCGTCGAACTTGCCGCTGCGCGCCATCTTCTGCGCCACCACCGGGATCTCGAACGCTCCCGGCACGTAGGCGGCCTCGACGTCCTCCTCGGAGACGCCGTTGCGCTTGAGCGCATCCATGCATCCCTCAACCAGCCGCCCGGTGATGAAGTCATTGAAGCGTGAGATCACCAGGGCGAACTTCAGTCCGCTTCCATCCAGTTGTCCCTCATGCGTCTTCATCATCGTCACCTCTGCCCTCGACGGCATCTTCCTCGTCGTTCCGCCGCCGGATCATGTGCCCCATCTTGTCTCGCTTGGTACACAGGTAGTGCTCGTAGGTTCCGTGCTGCGGAGCCTCCAGCGGCACCCGCTCCACGACTTCCAGCTCGTACGCCTCCATCGCGGTGAATTTGCTGGGGTTATTGCTCATCAGCCGCATCTTTGAGATGCCGAGGTCGCGAAGGACCTGTGCCCCGATGCCGTAGTCGCGACGGTCGGCGGGGAAGCCCAGCGCCTCGTTGGCCTCGACGGTGTCGAGGCCGCAGTCCTGCAGGTGGTAGGCGCGGATCTTGTTGACGAGGCCGATCCCGCGTCCTTCGTGGCTGGCGATGTAAAGCACCACGCCCGGGGGCTCGGCGCCGATCCGCTCGAGTGCGGAGTGAAGCTGCCACCCACAGTCGCACTTGAGCGAGCCCAGGATGTCGCCGGTGACGCAGCCTGAGTGCACACGTACCAGCGGGGCATCGACCTCTGAGAGGTCGCCGCTGACCACGGCCACGAAGTCCGCCTGATCGACCTCCGACACGTAGATGATCGCGCGGAAGTCTCCCCAGAGTGTCGGCAGCGCCGCCTCCGCCTCCCGACTGATGAGCCGCTCGGTCTTGGAGCGATGGCGGATCAGGTCCGCGATCGTGGTGACGGCGATCTCAAGTTCCTCGCCGAGTTCCAGCAGTTCGTCCATGTTCGCGGCGGAGCCGTCCTCGCGGAGGATCTGCGCGGTGACACCGGCGGGGGTGAGGCTGGCGAGTCTCGCGAAATCCACGGCGGCCTCGGTGTGCCCGACGCGCTTGAGCACACCGCCCTCGGCCGCGCGGATCGGAAAGACGTGGCCGGGGCGAATGAGATACTCCGGGCGGGCGTCCGGGTCGATCAGCGTCTGAATCGTGAGCGCGCGGTCCCGCGCGGTGTCGCCGGTCTCCATGCCCCAGCGGGCGTCGACGGATACCGCGAAAGCGGTCTTGCCTCCCCCCCACCCGTCGGGTGACATCGGGGTGAGGCGCAGTTCTTCCACGCGATCGGGGGTGAGGGCGACGCACATGGTTCCGCGCGCAATGCGCATCATGCGGTTGATCGCGTCGCTCTCAGCGAATTCGGCGGCGAGGACCAGGTCGCCGGTCGCGGTGTCGCCATCATCATCGACGACGATCACCATCTCACCTTTGCCGATTCGCTCGATTGCCTCCTCGGTTGTCGCAAGTGCCATGTCAGGTACGCTCATTTCCGGGTGTCAGATGAAGCCGTGCTCGGCCAGCATGTCGCGTGAAATGCCGTCCGCGGAATCGTCCCTGCCGAGCAGGCGCATCACGTATTTCGCCAGGATATCCGTCTCGATGTTAACCAGTTGGCCGCGACGCGCGTGCTCGAGCGTGGTGCTCGCCAGCGTGTGCGGGATGATCGCGAGGCCGAACGTATTCGCCTCGATCTCGGTGACCGTGAGACTGATGCCGTCGATGGCTATGCTGCCCTTCTCGACGACGTAGCCGGCGTAGTGTTCCGGGATCTGCACATGAATCCGCACAGTGGAGCCCTCGTCGGCGCGAGAGACGATCTCGCCCACGCAGTCCACGTGCCCCTGCACGAAATGCCCGCCGAGTCGATCGCCCACGGCCAGAGCGCGCTCGAGGTTCACGGCTGAGCCGACCTTCAGTCCTCCGATGGTCGTGCGTTCGAGCGTCTCCGCGCCGGCGTGAGCGGTGAAGCCCCACTCCCCGGCCCGCTCGACGGTCAGGCATGTCCCGTTGACCGCGATGCTTTCACCGATGACGGCCTCGGGGCCGATCGCGGGCGCGGCTATCTCCACGTCCGCACCGCCACCGCCGGGGCGCACGGCTCGGACACTGCCGACCTCCTGGATCAGTCCGGTGAACATGTCTTACTCCGCTTCCCGGGCGACAGAGCCCGTGACCAGCATGTCGGCGCCGACCTGCCGCGTCGAGACATCGCGTAATCTCACTGCATCCGCCACCTGCTGCGCGCCGATGCCTGCAACTCCAGGGATCGCGTTTCGTCCGCCGATGATCAGCGGGGCGTAGAAGAGCATCATGCGGTCCACGACGTCGGCCTCCAGCGCCCCAGCGACGAGTTCTCCGCCGCCTTCGATCAGCACACTGAGCACGCCGCGCTCGCCAAGCGCATCCATCAGCGCGGCAAGATCGACGTGGCCGCCCCGCTCGGCCAGCACACGCACCTCGGCGCCCGCATCGCGCAGAACACTGACGCGATCGGGGGGCGCGCTGGCGGTGCAGGCGATCACACAGCCGGCTTCGCTCTGCTCGTGGATGACCTGCGCATCGGCGGGAGTGCGCGCTCGAGTGTCAACGATCACACGCAACGCGTCGCGTCCCTCGCGGACATCGCGCGTGGTCAACGCGGGGTCGTCGGCCAGCACCGTCCCCACGCCGACCATCACCGCGTCGCAGCGGTTGCGCATTTCATGCACGATTTGCCGGGACCTCTCGCCGCTGATCCACTGTGAGTCGCCCGAGCGTGTGGCGATCCGCCCGTCAAGGCTCATCGCGAGCTTCACGGTCACCAGCGGGCGCCCGGTGAGCCGATGGCTGATGTACCCGGCGAGCATCCGCCGAGCCTCATCCCGCAGCAGTCCGCTGCGGACCTCAATCCCGGCCTGCGTAAGGGCCGCCTCGCCCCCGCCCGCGCAGCGTGGGTCGGGGTCTTCCATCGCGTAGAATACGCGCTCAATGCCCGCCTCGATGATCGCGTCGGTGCATGGCGGCGTGCGGCCGTGATGGCAGCACGGCTCGAGTGTTACGTAGATATCCGCACCACTCGCCGCGTCACCAGCATGAGCGAGCGCTATCCGCTCGGCGTGCGGGCCGCCCGCGCGGAGATGGTAGCCCTCGCCAACGATGGCGCCGTCGCGGACAACCACCGATCCGACTGCAGGGTTGGGCGAGGTCCTGCCCAGTCCGCGTTCGGCCAGTTCAAGCGCGCGTCGCATGAATCGCTTTGCGGCCTCATTCACCTCGGGTAGCCCTTCTCTCACGACTCTGCTCGACGCGCCGAATGTACATGCTCAGTTTGCGGTAGCTCTCCGCCCGGCGCTCCCCGTGCGTCCTCTTGAGCATGCGCAGGTCGGCGATCGCCATGATCATCGCTGCGAGGGCCAGCACCAGGCATGCCGCCCAGTAGACAAACGCGCTGGTGGCGGTGGGAAAGTTGACGCCTGCGCCTGTGAGCACCAGCGCGAGCAGGACAACGAGGTCCACCGCTGATACGATTCGCAGGGTCATCTGCCGCCGTCCGATGACGTGCCGGCCGGTGACGTAACGCCGCCACTCGAGGACGAGTCGCACAAGCAACACGAGGGCCAGCAAGCCGAGTATCGCGGCGAACCACCGAGCCATCAGGGCCTCCTCCCGGACGAGGCGATGATAGCACAATAAAGCGGGCGCGGGCAAGCACCGCTGGAGCCGCGGCGGTGATACACTCGAGCAGGCGCGGAGTCTCACTTGACCGAAGAGATGGCGCGCACTGCCGAGGGTGCATCCTGAGATTGTCGGTGGCGCAGGAGCGTTCGGCAAAGACCCCGGACTCCGGGCGCCCTCGCCCGGAGAGTCGTCGCGAGCGGACGTGTGAGGCGGCAGAGGCATCCAGGCGAGGGCGCCTGGACTCCAGACTCAGGGCGGAATGTTCTCGGGGAGAGATAACACAGATCAACCACCGACAGTTTGCGTCTACACCCACTGCCGACGGCGAACTTGTGGCCGCTGCGCTCGTCGTGTATAATGACGCGGTGCCCACGGGTCGGAGTACGTGGGCTCTGTCAGTTTGCCTCGTTTGACCGGGTGACACGGCGTCGCAGCGCGCGACCCTTTCTGACGGATTCGCAGTAACGCTGGGAGACGATTGTGATGAGCCCGCAGCAGTCGGGCTTCGACGTTGATAAGGCCCTCATCGCGGAGATCGCCCGGGATGAAGGCGTCGACGAAGATGTGCTGAACAACAACATCAATCGCGGCACCGTCGTTGCGATGGGTGGCGACGGCGTCAAAGCCTTCGGCATCGGCGAGGGGCTGCGCACCAAGATTAACGCGAACATCGGCACCTCGCCTGATTACCCCGAGCTTGAGACTGAGCTTGAGAAGCTCCACGCGGCCGTTGCGGCGGGAGCCGATGCCGTGATGGATCTTTCCACCGGCGGCGACCTGGACGAGACGCGGCGGGCGATTCGCGCCGAATGTCCTGTCGCGCTCGGGACGGTGCCCGTGTACCAGGCGTTTGCCGAGGCCGACCGTGATCACGGTGAGATGCTCAGCATGACCGCCGACGACCTGCTGGACGTCATCGAGCGCAACGGCGCGGATAACGTGGACTTCATGACGCTGCACTGCGGAGTCACGCGTGGCACGGTCGCGGCGCTCAAGACGCAGCCACGGATCGGCGGCATCGTCAGCCGTGGTGGAAGTCTGCTCGCGGCGTGGATGCGGGAGAATGACGCGGAGAACCCGCTCTACGCGCAGTATGACGATGTGCTGGCGATCCTGAAGGAGTACGGCGTGGCCATCAGCCTCGGCGACGGGCTTCGGCCGGGCGCGACGGCCGATGCGACCGACGCGGGACAGGTGGCGGAGACGCAGGTACTTGGCGAACTGGTGCTGCGGGCCCGCGAGGCCGGCGTGCAGGCGTTCGTGGAAGGGCCGGGGCACGTTCCGCTCGATCAGATCGAGGCGAACGTGGTACTGCAGAAGCGGCTCTGCGATGGCGCTCCGTTCTACGTCCTTGGACCGCTTGTCACCGACATTGCTCCCGGATACGATCACATCACAGGCGCGATCGGCGGTGCAGTGTGCGCGGCGGCAGGCGCCGACTTTCTCTGCTATGTGACGCCTGCCGAACACCTCGGACTGCCTACCCTTGATGATGTGGTGGAGGGCGTGATGGCGTCGCGTATCGCCGCACATGCCGGCGACATGATCAAGGGAGTGCCGGGCGCGCGCGAGTGGGATGATCGCATGTCCCGCGCCCGCTGTGACCTCGACTGGGAAGCGATGGAGCGGATGGCGATGGACCCCGGACGAGTGCGCATCACCCGCGGCGACCGTCCGAGCGCGGATGACGCGGCGTGTTCGATGTGCGGCAAGTTCTGCTCGGTTCGCGCCGGGAGGAAGATGAAGGAGTCCGCCGGGTGAAGCTCGCATTAGTACATGACTATCTCGTTCAGGGCATCCGAGGCGCCGAGCGAGTGGTGGATGTCCTGCACGACATGTATCCTGATGCGCCGATGTTCACGCTCATGTACGATCCCGACCGCATGGAAGACCGTCTCAGAGACTGGGACATCCGCCCCTCGATGCTCCAGGACATCCCGGGATCGCTGTCCCTTTACAAGAAACTTTACTTTCTGATGCCGATGGCCATCGATCGCCTGCCGCTCGAAGAATTCGACATGGTCATCAGTTCAAGCTGCGGATGGAGCAAATCCGCCCCGCAGGCTGAGGGAGCCCTGCACGTCGCGTACTGCTACAGTCCGGCGCGCTTTCTCTGGTTCTGGGCGGATGAGTACATTGACTCGCTGAAGATAAACCCGCTTGCGAAGGCCGTGGTGAAGGCGACACTGCCGCCGCTGCGGGACTGGGACCGGCGGACGGCGCAGCGCCCGCAGCACATGGTTGCGATCTCCGAGACGACATACGGCCGGATGAAAGAGGCATATCGTCGCGAACCGGACCGGATTATATACCCGCCGGCGAACACAGATAAGTTCGTGCCCGGGGACGGGAAGCCCGGCGAGTACTTCCTGGTCGTCTCGGCGCTCAACCCCTACAAGCGCGTGGACCTCGCCGTCGAAGCCTGCAACCGGCTTGGGCTTCGGCTCAAAGTGGTCGGCGATGGAGAGGAGTTCGAGCGCCTCTGTGAGATGGCCGGTCCGACGGTGGAGATGGTCGGTCGAGTTCCGGACGAAGAGATCGTCGGATACTATCAGGACTGCAAAGCGTTTATCATGCCGCAGATCGAGGACTTCGGTCTCACACCGCTTGAGGCCAATGCGTGCGGCAGGCCGGTGATTGCGTTCCGGGGCGGCGGAGCGACGGAGACGATGGTGGAAGGCGTAAGCTGTCGGTTTTTCGAGGAGCAGACGGTTGACTCACTGGCCGCCGTCCTCGAAGATTTTGATGCCGGAACGTTCAATGAAGAAGACTGCCGTGCAAACGGTCTTCGATTCAGCATCGACCGGTTCAAACAGCAGTTGGGTGATTACGTAGAGATGTGCTGGCAGGAACATGTCGGCTGAGCCAGGTGGACCATCTGCTACCGCGGTGCGCCGATGAGGCCAGCAGGACTTTCGACACCACGAAGGGGATTAACCGATGTCAATTGTCAAGATGCGCAAGATGGTCCGGAAGCAGCTTAAGATCAAGCTTTTCGGCCGAACATTCGAGCTTGGTTCGCCGATGGCGATCATCTTCTGGATCATTGTGATCATCTTCTTTGTCAGCGCGTACTACATGTACGGCGGTGGCGGC
>JBKHFA010000146.1:0-9317 GCA_046540615.1 Armatimonadota bacterium
CGCTCGCGCTGGAAGAGCATGCAGGCCATCGGATCGCTGAAGATCAGCCGAGCGCCGAGCGCGCGGCTGAGCAATTCGCCCGGCGGCAGATGCTCGTCGGGTATCTGCAGGAGCATGTCCGGGTGGTAGAAGCCGTGGTGGCTCATCAGCCCGTCCGCGCCGTCACAGCCGTACTCGAAGTACGTCTCGTCGGCCTCGTAGCGGCTTGGGTCCCACGAGTCGCCGCCCCGGATGAGCACGATGGCGTAGCGCTGGTCATCGGGGACCCAGACGACACCCTCATGGCCGTTGATCAGCCGCTGCTGCCCCTCCGGGAACTTCGTACCCAGGCGGCCCCGCGCGCCCATCTGCATAAGCTCCCAGTCCGTGCCGCAGAAGCCGGTGCAGACGGTCTCGCAGAGGATGCCCTCCTTGAGAGGAAGGCCCCTGTGCTCGCGGCGCGGCGGGTTGATCAGGTTCACCTCACCGAAGCGCAGCGGCCGTTCGGCGTGATTGACGAGGTAGGTCCCCTCGGTCCTCTGCACGCTTCTCAGCCTCCGAAAAGCATCTTCGCATACGCGAGGTCGTCGGCCACGAGGCGGTCCTTGTCATCGGCGGAGTATTCGGCGGTGATGCAGACCGGGCCGGACCACTGCCGCTCCTTGATGAGACTCACGACCTTCGGCCAGTCGGCGATGCCCTGCCGGCCGGTGGTCCACTTCTTCACCCACTCAGCCTCATACGCCTCGGGACCGTTGTCACGATGCCAGTAGGGGTTCTTGAGGTTGAGCATGCGCAGGTGTGACCAGCAGATGTCGATGGCCTGCTCGGGGATCTCGCCGGCGAGCACGTTGTGCGCCGGGTCCCAGACCATGCAGAACTGCTCTGGCGGGAAGTCGCCGATGAGCTTCATCACGCCGAGGCAGCTTCCGACCTGGTTGTGACAGTGGTTCTGCACGCCGACCGCGACGCCGTACTGCTCGAGCGTTGGCGCAAGCTCCTCGAACTCCCGCGCGTACTGCGCCTCGCTGGCGAGGTACCCCTCTTCACCGATGGGGAGGCAGATGCGGATGATCGGCACCCCGGCCTCGGCGCAGGCCGCGATCGCCTTCTCGTCGGTGGGGCCGGCGATGCTTTCGATGGTCACTCCGTGGTCCTCGAAAATGCGCGCGGCTTCCGGCAGGCCCTCGGTGATATCATCAGGCTCGACCTGGAACTCCGGCCGGATGGGGAATTCGACGCCGGTGAAGCCCAGTTCGCTGAGATGTCGCGCGAGGTCCGTGAGAGGCATGGTCTTCCACGGCTTGCTGAACACGGTGTACCTGATTTCCGGGGTCATGGCTCTGCTCCTTCTGTGAGATCGATTCTGACTGCGCACCCGGGGCACGTTTCGCCGGGCGCGCCCCAATCTCCTCGCACCCGGTACACGGAAAGCGCCCCGACCGCGCCGGGACGCTCCGTAAAACGCTGGCAGACCGGCTTCGATGCGTCTGAAGTCGCCTACTCGCGCATCATGACCGATGAGGCGGAGAGTTCGAGGGCGCCATCCTCACCCGCGTTGAGCACCGGTGCCATGAGGCCCGGCACAAGAAGATGATGGTCGTAGCTGATTCGAACGCGGATCTGATCGCCGGTGGAGGCGCTGTTCCGCCCGTCGCTCGTGCCAAGCGTGGTCCACGCACCCCACGCGCCGGAATCTTCATCCCAGGCGCGGTACTGATAGGCGATGGTAACGCCATCGGTGGGGATGCTGGTGAGGGAGGAGTTCACGCCCTCCGTCATTCGGGCAGGCGTAGCGGCGACGGCGCCGAGACGCGCCGATTCGCGCGCCGCCTGTCCAAGCTCCGCGCGATGTTTGAGCATGAAGCCCATCTCGAGGATGGAGAACAGCAGCAGGAGGATCAGCGGTAGAACCAACGCGAGTTCCACCGTCACAGTCCCCTCTCTGCGTTGAGGGGTTCCTTCGAACCGGTTCCTCCACTCGCGCGCGCTGAACTTCACGGCGTCTCTCCTTCTTCGGATAGCGGTCCTGCCGCCGACGATGCTGGGGGCACAGCAGAATGTAGTATACACCAGACCCCGACACATGGAAGTATTCCCGGCAAATCTTGAGGTAAAACTGAGGCCTTCTTGAGTTCTTAATGTCCGAGGGGGCATTCACATTGAGGGACGCCCGGCCGTATTCCTCCGCACCTGTGCGTTGGGCATCGCGCCGGAGCGACGGGTGTGGAAGGGCTATGAGAGCAGTTCCCGCCAGTTTCCGATCCGGTGGAATGTGACCCGGTTGGCGTCATGATAGTTGTGCGCGCCGCGGTAGGCGGTGCGCACGGCGGCGATGATGTCGTGGCCGTCGAACTGCCAGTCGGGGTACTGAAAGCCCGTCAGACGAAGCGAATCGTCCCACGAGTGGGGGAGGTCGTCCTGGAGGATCGTGCGGAGATGACGCCAGTCACGCAGATTCTCAGACGCATGAAGTGACAGTACATTCCGCTGGCTGGCGCGCGTCGGGTCGGTGTTGTTGTTGCTGAGCGTGAGATACACGTCTGTGCGCGGATCGCGGCGGATGGTGAACTTCGTCATCCCGCCGGGGAGGTCGATGAATCCGTCGTCGGGATTGAAGGACACGCGCCGGCCGTCATCGTGAATCTCGACGACGGCGGCCACGTCGAAGGCCGGCGTGGAGTTGACGCGAAGGACGTTCACCAGCCTGCCCTCAGGCGTCTGCACGACGTTGCCCTCAAGCCAGCCGGGGCATTCCGCATTCCACTCCGCGGGGGACCACTGAGGGTCGAAGGGCAGCGTGTTGCTCATCGTCCACGAAGCGGCGTCGAGAAGATCGGCCTCGGCGTCGGCGGAGATGACCGCCGAGCGGAAGCCGCTGCCCCAGACGCACGGATCGCAGTCCTCGAACGCGCGGAAGAGGCGCCCGTCCACTTCCAGCACCGGCATCGGCGCACAGTGGTAGTTCGGCGGCTCGCGGAGGGGCCCTCCCTCGAAGAGCAGACCCTGCGATGCGTCCGCGGGGTGCGACCACGTGTCTCCGCCGTCATCGGAGCGGCGGATGACGATCGACCCGTATTGCTGCGAGCAGCCGAGGAGGTAGAGCGCGCCGCGGTGGACGAAGAGGCTGCTCCAGAACGCGCCGGCGATGAGCGTGACGCGCCGCCATGTTCCTCCATCATCCGACGAGCGGTAGACGGCGGAGAGGTGCTCTTCGTCCTCGTGATTCCGCGGGCAGCCGGGTCCGAAGTAGTCGTGGGTGGCGATGATCTCACCACCGTGGGGGAACTCGTCAGGCAGCCGGACGAGACTGGGGCTGCCGAGGTACGAGCGGGTTGCGGCATCCTGAAAGGCGATCTCCGTGAGGTCCATGGCGTGACGGTTCGCGAGAGGCGGCAAGAATACCTTTGTGCTATGCCCCGGTGGGCCTCAGAACAACGCTCCCCATGTGCTGATCAGGACGATCGCGGCCATGACGGCGACGAGCATCGCCTTGGCGAAAGAGCCCGCGAGTCGGCCCATGAGCGCGGCCCATCCGGCCTTCTTCGCCTCCTCGGGCTCGCGCCCGCGTTTCACCTCGAAGAAGTATCCGCCGAGGAAGCCGCCGACCATGCCGAGGCCGATCGGGGGTACGATCGAGAGGATGACCCAGCCCACGGGCCCTGCGAGCGCGCCGATGCTCGCGAGAAGCGGCGCGAGTATGCCTCCGACGATCGCTCCTGAGAAGCCGCCCACCATCACCCAGACGCCGGTGGTGTTGGACGCGCCGCCGCGCTTCACGCCTGCGAATGACAGCAGGTTTTCCGCGGCCTCGGCGATGCCCGCGATCGCGAGCAGGATCAGCAGCACCCACCACGGCGGCGCCGCCCATCCGTGGAATGCCGAGAAGATGACAGCATCAGCGAAGACCAGCAGACCTCCCGGCATCCCGAGCAGGGTCCCCGCGATGGCGGCCGGCAGGATCAGCACGAAGATCAGCTTCCCGAGAAATGCGGCGATCACCTTGAGAACGCCCCCGAGGCGGCCCAGGAGCCCCGGTTCCTCGTCCTCTGTGGCCTCCTCCGACAGCGGCTCCACGGTGGTCGGCGGTTCGGGTTCGGGCTCAGACTCGGGCTGCTCGATCGGCTCCGGAGCCTCATCCGCCGCCTCATCAGCCTGCTCGTCGGCGGTCGGCTCTTCGGGCTCCTCCTCGCCCTCGCGGACGATTGGCACTTCATCGGCGGTGATCTCGAGGGACGGCTCCTCCGCCTCCTCGGAGCCGCAGCCCGCGAGCATGATGCCGCCCGCGAGGGCGACGGCGATGATGGCGGTCACGAGCAGAGCGGGATGCGCGCCTCTGATCCGTGCGAGCATGGTGCGGAGCCTCCGGGAGTGCCGGCTGCCGATGCGCGTCACCGCATGCGTCCGAATGCTAACGCATCCGGCGGGCGCCGGCGTAGCGCGGGGCGTAGTAACTCGAGTTGAGTGAATCGATCTTCACGTTGCTGCGGCTGTTGGCGGCGTGGATGAACTGATTGCCGCCCATGTAAATTCCCACGTGGGAGATGCCCGAGCGGTAGGTGTTTCTGAAGAAGACCACGTCGCCGATCTGCAGATTGTCGCGGGAGATCGGTGTGCCCTGGTTGAACTGCGTGCGGCTCGAACGCGAGAGTTTCACGCCGTGCTGGCCCATCACGTAGTTTACGAAGCCCGAGCAGTCGAAGCCCGAAGGACTGGCTCCGCCGCGGACGTAGCGGCTGCCGAGGTATTTCTTCGCGGTCGTGATGACGCTCTGTCCGAAGCCGGTGGGGGCGGGCGGCGCGCTCTGCTCCTCGCCCTCGCGCGCGCGGCGCTGTGCGCGGGTGTCGAGCAGCCAGCTTGCCATGTACCCGGTCTTCCCGTTGTCGAGCACGACCTTGTACCAGTCACCGTCGCGGTCGAGGATGATGACTTCGGTGCCGAGCACCGCTTCGGCGATCTGCTCGTGGCTCGTACCCGGGCCCGAGCGCAGATTGACCTCCGGGCGCGCCACCCAGGCGGTGCGCACCTTCACTTCCTCGTCGCCCTCGGTCGTAGTCGGGTCCTCGCCAGGGCCCTTGAAGTTCATGACCCAGCCTGCGACCCACCCGGTGTTGCCGTCGGAATCCTTGATCTTACACCAGTGCCCGTTGAGTTCAACCACCTCGACCTTCTCGCCCTGGCCGAGCTTCATCTTCACTCCATGGTCGGTGCCGGGGCCGTAGCGCACGTTGACGCGATCCTCGCCGATCCACGCCTGGAGGTCATCGACGGTGCGACTTGTTGCGACCACGGACGTGGATGACGTGTCGCTGCTTGAGGCTGCGGCCGCGGCGGGCGTCTTCTCGGCCTCGCTCGCGCCGTCGTCGGAGCCCGAGAGCTTCACCAGGCCGGCGTGGATCCAGCCGCTCTCGCCGCCGTGCACGTTCGCCTGGTACCAGTCGCCCTGCTTCTTCGTGATGTAAAGCGTCTGCCCCTTGACTACCTTCGCGCGGATGCGGTTGTTGAGGCTCGGACCGCTGCGCAGGTGCACGCGACTGCCGTTGACGAAGCCTTTCATCCGCACGTCCCTGGACGGACCGGAACTGGAGGGCGCGGCGGTTGCTCCATCGTACTTGATCAGATCGGCGTGGACCCAACCGGAGTTGCCGCCATGCACCTGCAGGGAGAGCCAGTCGCCTCGCTTCTCATTGACGAAGACCGTCTGTCCCCTGGCCAGCTTCGTCTTGATCGAGTAGTTGGTGCCGGGACCGGAGCGCAGGCGGACACCGTCTCCGTTGATGAATGCTTTCCGCTGTGCGACGGCCGTTGAACTTTGCACATGCGGGCTTGACTGAGTGGCGGCGAGCTTGCGGCCGGCATCGACGTTGCGTTCGAGCAGGTCGTCGCGGACGTAGCCGTAGCCACCGGGCGTTCGGCACTTGCTCCAGCCCCGCTCCTGCTTGACGATGTACACCTTCGTGCCGCGGGAGAGTTGTCCGCGCCTGTCGTAGTGGGTCCCCGGTCCCGAGCGAACATTCGTTTTCTCAGGGATGATCCACGCCGGAGGATGGCTGGAGGATGAGGTTGACGATGAGGACGTGCTGGAGGCGCCTGCCTGCTTTGCGAGCGCGCGGCCCCTGTCATGCGAGAACTGCAGCAGCCACTCGGCTATCCAGCCCCAGCGGCCGTCGGGAAGCCTCGCCCAGCACCAGTTGTTGGCGAATGTGGTCACGTGGACCTTGGTGCCCTTCGAAAGCGAACCGATGACGTCACGGTCGGTGCCCGGGCCGGAGCGAACGTTCAGTGTGTCGGGGATGACCCAGGCCGGGTATACCTTCCCTGCGTGCGCGTGAGGAGCCCCTGCTGTGATAGCGACAAGTGCTGTGATTCCGGCCATGACAGCCGTTAACCGCGATGCCTTCATCATGCTCTCTGTCAGCTCACCCTGTCCGGTGGGGATTTTGATGTCTATCCACACCCGGGAATTATACCGGTGCGAGAATCGCAGGTCAAACACGTGAACACACTCCGCACGCCCTGCTTGACCTCGCGCGGAGTGAAATGATATACTGCTGACGACTTCAGCAGTCGAGAGGTTCATCCGGAGCGACACCGATGCTTTGCGCATCCGACCACATGTGGCCGCAGACCGCGAGCCAGCGCGCCAGGCGCCAGGCCACATAAGGTCGCGTATCACCCTCAAGGCATCATGCGCGCATGCCGCCCGACACACGGGGCGGCTCTTTTCGTATTAACGGCGGGGAACGACTGTCTTTGTCGTGCGGAATCCGGGCGGGCAGCCCTGCCCGGGCCGTCTGCTGTCAGCCGGCAACTGGGAACTGACAACTGGCAACTCACGAGAGGTGTATGACCATGACACGCGTGGCGGTCTTCGGAGCGACGGGATACGGCGGGGTCGAGCTTGTGCGGATCCTGCTCGACCACCCGGAGGTTGAACTGACCTACCTCGCCGGGCACAGCACGGTGGGGGAGAATCTCGCGGAATTCTACCAGCACCTTGGCGGCGCCATCGACATGCAGATCCAGCAGATCGACGTGCCGGCGGCCTCCGAGGTCGCGGACCTGATGTTCTTTTGCCTGCCGCATGCTGTCGGCGCTGAGTACGTCGCCGACGCGCTCGAGCGCGGCAACAGGGTCATCGACTTCTCGGCCGACTGCCGCCTCAAATCCGCGTCGGTCTATGCGGAGTATTACGAGGAGCACCCCCGGCCGGACCTGCTGGAGCAGGCGGTCTACGGACTGCCCGAGCTTCATCGCGAGGAGATCCCCCCGACGAAATTGACGGCCGTTCCAGGCTGCTACCCGACCAGCGCGATCCTCGCGCTGGCGCCGGCGGTGAACGCCGGACTGGTCGAGCCTGATGTCATCGTCGACAGCAAGTCGGGCGTCTCCGGCGCCGGCAGGAAGCTCTCGCTCACCACGCATTACACCGAATGCAACGAGTCGGTGGCCGCGTATAACATCGCGAAGCACCGGCACACTCCGGAGATGGTCCAGGAGCTTTCCGCGCTCGGCCCGGAGATGACCGTGACCTTCACACCGCACCTGATTCCGATGAATCGGGGGATCCTCAGCACCTGCTACGCCCGCCTCACGCGCGAGATGTCGGTCGCCGAGGCGCTTGAGACATATCATGAGTTCTACGCGGACGAGCCCTTTATCCGTGTGCTCGACGAGGGCCTTGTGCCCGCCACCAAGCATGTCAGCGGCTCGAACTTCTGCGACATCGGCCTGGCGATCGATGAGAATGCCGGGCGGCTGGTCGCGGTGGCGGCGATCGACAATCTGATCAAGGGTCTCGCAGGCGCCGCGGTGCAGTGCATGAACCTGATGATCGGCTGCGACGAGACGACGGCGCTGGAGCGTTATCCTTACTGGCCGTAGTCTTTTCGTGGCACGGGCGTCTCGCCCGTGCGCCGCTCGCACAACGATGATCGACAACCACTCCGACGGGCGGGGGGCCCGTCACGCGGAATTGAACGACGGGCGTGTCTGATTGTAAGCGAGGGATAATCATGCAGAGCTTCACAGAGATCGAAGGCGGGCTGCTCGTGGCGGAGGAGTACGTCGCCGCGGTGAATGCCAGCGGCATCAAGCCGGAGGGCCTGGATACGATGCTGCTGCACTCGCGGCAGTCCGCGTCGGCCGCCGCGACCATCACCAGCAACTGCTTCCGCGCGGCGCCGACCTACGTGACCGACCGGCATGTCGCGAACGGCTCTGCGCGCACGGTGATCGCCAACTCGGGCAATGCAAATGCCGCGACCGGCACGCAGGGAATGCGCGCCGCCGAGCGGATGGCGGAGTTGGCCGCCGAGGGGACGGGCGTGCCGGTGGAGGACGCGCTCGTATGCTCGACCGGCCGCATCGGAGTCCAGCTTCCGATGGACCGCGTTGAGCCCGGGATCGAGGCGTGTTGCGATGCGCTCGCTCGCGACACTGCTCACGACGCCGCGCGTGCGATCATGACCACCGACACCTTCCCGAAGGAGTGTTCGGTCGAGTTTGAGGTCGGCGGGAGCCGCGTGGGACTCGGCGCAATCTGCAAGGGCGCGGGGATGATCTGCCCGAACATGGCGACGATGCTGTGCTTCATCGCGACCGATCTCGCCATCGCGCCGCCGCTTCTGCGCGCCGCGCTGGGCGACGCCGTGTCGCGGTCATTCAACTGCATCTCGGTGGACGGCGACATGAGCACCAACGACACCGTCATCGCGCTGGCCAACGGGGCAGCGGGTAACCGTGTGCTCGAAACCGACGATGCCGCGGGCTACGGGGCATTCAGGGAGGCGCTGAACTTCGTGACACGGGATCTCGCGAAGAAGATTGCGCGGGACGGTGAGGGCTCGACGAAGTTCGTGACCGTTAACGTGCATGGCGCATCTTCGTGGGAGCAGGCGCACACCGTCGCGCGCGCGGTCACGAAGTACAATCTCGTGAAGACGTGCATCTGGGGCGAGGACTTCAACTGGGGCCGAATCGCCGGCGCGATCGGGGCCGCCGGAATCGCTCTCGATCCGGCCACTGTGCAGATCGCCATCGGTGGCCTGACTGCCTTCGCGGGCGGAGAGCCTGCGCAGTACGACGCCGATGAGGCGGCGGCGATCATGAAGGCTGACGAGATCACGATCGACATCGCCCTCGGGATGGGCAGTGAGAGCGCGACCTGCTGGACCTGCGACATGACGCCGGAATTCGTGGAGTTGAATGCGTGAACGCCTCGAGGCGCGATCGTAGAGCCTGACCCGCGAATACGTGGCGGCGCGATCTTCAGCCCTACGGAGGGGCCGCCGCTCGCGTCCGCTGCCGTTTAGCGGCGCGAGCGGTGATCCCGCCCC
>JBKHFA010000147.1:0-9274 GCA_046540615.1 Armatimonadota bacterium
AGGATCGTGCGGCGGCCTGCGTCGGTCTCGACTGCGAAATGACGCTCCCCGAGCCGCTCTACAGCGGGCTCCTCCGCGCCCTCCCGCCACGGAGTGACCGTCGCGAGGAACTGCCACTCGCGCCGCGGCTCGCCTGTCACCCACAGATTGTTCCAGACAGGCTCGCCTTTGAACTGGCGCAGCGGACTGCGCTCCACCGATCCGCGCGCCGCCTCGAGCATGTCCTCACCGGTGACCGGGTTCTTGTAGCCGTCCTCACCACGCAGATTCTGCAACTCGAGGTCACCGGGCTCAAGCAGATGCCGCACGCGCACGTTCGCCTCACCGACGGTGTAACTGAAGCTCGCAGCGCCCTCGTCGATCTCGACCGGCACATCCTGATGCACGTGGTAGAGCCACGAGAAGGGCACCGGATCGGCGTCGTCGGCGACCGCGAGGTCGTCGAAGGTGATGAAGAACCCGTCGGTCGGGCTGTCGCTCACGAAGAGCACGTGGCGCAGCGCGCGCTCGACCTGCGGGACGTTCGGCCGGTAGGCCTCGGTGGCGTCGCCGCACCAGTAGACCAGCCCCGGCTCCTCGTGCCAGGCGATGATGCGCCCGGCGGTCTCCGTCTCCGGATCGAACTGGTCAAAATTCTGCCCCTGCCCGTCGATGAGCGTAGCGTTGTGGCTCATCGTCGAGTCGGCGTGGCGGTCGCCGTTGGCTTTCCGGCCGCCGCCGGTGGCGATGACCGAGCCGTAGGCGAACGCCTCGAAGGCGTTCTCATTGTTGAACGAATGAGAGTATCCGCCGCGCGGTCGGCAGTGGAAGGTCAGCCCGACGCCGTCGCGGTAGGTGGCCGGATCGCTCGGCGGCCCGGAGAAGGCCATCGCCCACCCGGCGGTGTTGAAGAGCGCCTGGTTCGCGTCCTCATACTCAGGCTCGGGAAGGTCGTAGAAGTGCGGCATGAAGTATTCCTGCCAGATCTTCGGCTTTGTGCCCTGGATCTCGATGGAGGACTGCCAGTTCCGCAGGAAGCTCCCACGCCCGGTCAGAAAAGCGAGGCGGCGGAAGTTGCGCTTGTGCCCGCTGATGTGGCTCGCCACGTCCCTCCCGTAGTTCCCCCACGCCGAGCGCTCGATGCCGAGGGGGGTGAGGTAGGCGAAGAAGCTGCCGATGCGCGACCAGTAGGGATTGCGCTCGATGTGCAGGTCCGGCACGGCCATCGCCGTCCAGCAGGCGGCATCGAGCAGCGTTGCGCACTTGGCGTTGCCGTAGAGCACGCCCTCGTTCCACGCCTCCGTCTCGCCGAAGCCGTTAGTCACGCCGCACAGATAGTTGAGCATCAGCGGCGCGAACTCGCGCGCCGCCTCCGAGTCCTCCCACGCCGCCAGCGCGCCCACCAGCGTCCACTGGGCATTCTCCCACTGGTGCGACCCGACCATGCCGGCGAGCCCGCGGTGCAGCACCTTCCCGCCCCTGCTCCACGAGAAGTCGTTGAGGATGTGCGCGATGCGCCAGTCCAGCGACTCGGCGATCGCCGCCCTCTGGTCCTCGGTCAGCACCGGGTGGAGCCAGTCGTAGACGAGGCCCATGTCCATCGTCACCCTCGTGGCCCACTTGCGGCGCGGGCCGAGGCCCTCCGGCGAGGACTCGCCGCCGGGCGGGTACGACGCGAGGATCATCAGCGGCTCCCGGACTGCCAGATAGCTCTCGTCGCCGGTCAACAGATAGGCCATCGCGATGACGCGCATCTTCGTCGCGACATCCCGGTATGCCGTGCAGGGCCAGTCCGCGGTGTTCTGCTCGTCCTGCGGCACGAGTTCGTCGATCTCGGGCATCTCGCTGAACCACGCCTGATCCATGTACGAGTCCGCGGCGGAGATGACGCCGTCGTAAAGCCGCGCGGAGTCCTCATCGGTCTCACGCAACGCGCGGACCTGCTCAAGGCCCTCCTCCGTCACTCCAATACGCGGGTGCGGACGAAGCTGATCCGCGAGATTCGAGATGCCACTTCGATCCCACTCGGGCGTCCAGGGCTCGACGATGAAGCACCGCGTGTCCGACCACTGCTCGTCATCGGTGCCGACATCCCAGCCGACGCGCCAGAACTTGTAACGCCCGCCCTCCAGCGGAGGGATGGCGTTGAAAAAATTCAGAGGAGTCACCGTCTCGAAGAGGATCGTGTCCTCGGTGAACTGCGCGGAACGAGCAATCTGCAGCGTGAAAGCGTGGTCGCGCTCGTAGCCGCCGGGTCTGACGATTCCCGGCTCGTAGGGCCACGAGAATCGCGGCGGATTGACCTCCACCGCCTGCCCGTCGGCCGGTCGGAAGCCCACCCACGCGGCGTGGACCTGACGCCCATCCCGGGGCGTCGCCTGTCCCTCGTCGATCACCAATGTCATGTCCGCACCGTCCTGTGCCCGAAGCGTTGGCGCCGCCAGAAGCAGCGCAATCCCCGCGATGAAGCAGACGTATCTGCTGTGCATGACACACAATCCCTTCCGCGTGGCTACGTTCGCCCCTTCGAGAGATGCGCCCGCCCATCCTGCCTCTCCGCCTGCTGCCGGGGCTCCGGGAGACTCGTGACGAACGGTGCATCGACGCGCCGAAGCTCATCGACCATTGCTTTGCGCAGCGTGACAAGGGTGTCTCTGTGAGCCGGCTGTCGGGCGAGGTTGTCAAGTTCCTCGGGGTCGGCCGCGAGGTTGTAAAGCTCCTCCGGCGCACCTGGCACAAGCGTCCGGATGTACTTGTAACGCCCCCGGCGCAGCAGCACCCACCACGGCACCCGGTCGGGGCGGCTTCTGAGGGACGCGGACGGGTCGAATATCTCCGCCGTGTCGGAGCCGTAGCGCTGGTGGGTGTTCATCAGCAGGGTGTCATGCGGCCAGCGCGCTGCCGGATCTCTCAGCAGAGGACCGAGGTCATGCCCGTGCATCGGCCACGGTGGGGCGATGCCCGCGAACCCCAGCAGCGTCGGCGCCAGGTCCGCCCCTCCCGCGGCCACGTCGCAGACCGCCCCCTCCGGCAGCGCGCCCGGCATGGAGAAGATCAGCGGCGCGGCGATGTTCGCGTCATACGGTGCGTGCTTGTCGAGGAAGCCGTGCTGGCCGACGGCGAGGCCCTGGTCGGAGGTGAACACGATCAGCGTGTTCTCCAACTGGCCGGTCTCCCGGAGGGTGGCGAGCAGCAACCCGACGGCTTCGTCGAGCGCGCTGACACATCGGTGGTAGCGCCGGTTCCAGTCCGGCAGCGAGGAGGGGAGTGGGTCCCCGCCGCGCTCGATGTGGCTGCGCAGCACGGCGTCCTTTTGATAGTGCGCCCGCTTCATGACCGGCCTGTCCTCAGCGCCCGGTTCCCATGTCTCCACGGCCTGCATGTACTCGGGTTTGCCCGGTCGCGGCGGATAAATGTCGGCCGGGGTGGGCGTGGCGGCATCGGGGATCGCGTCTCGATGACGAGACGCGGGGATGAAAGGACCGTGCGGCGCGTCGTAGCACAGCCACAGCAGCCACGGCCGGTCAGGCGGGCGCGTCCGGCCGCGGAGGAACTCGACGGCACAGCCGGTGTAGTGGTCGGTGGAATACTCCGTGACGCGTTCCGGCTCGCCGCCGTCGGTGCTCACCATCTGATCTTCGTAGTAATGCAGCGCGTTGTCCGGCAGGGCGCAGCGATTCCACACCACCTGGTGGTCCCAGTCTCTGCCGAAACCGGCATCGGCCCCACTGTGCCACTTGCCGATCTGAGCGGTGGTATACCCCGCCCTGCGCATCTCGGCCGGCCAGAACCGGCAGACCTCAGGGTCGTACGTCGTTCCCGGGTAGCTGCCCTCGCTCCGCATCGACTCGACGCCGCAGGAATGCCGTCCTGTCAGCAACGTGGCGCGCGCCGGTGCGCACCACGCGCCGATGTAAGAAGGGGCGAAGCGCACACCTCCAGCCGCCAGTGAGTCGATGTGCGGCGTATGCACCCACGGCAACGATCGGGGATAGCAACTGACAGTGCGGTGGCTCTGATCATCGGTGTAAATGAGCAGGATGTTGGGCCGGTCAACGCTCCTGGACGCTGACACCGCGCGCTTCCGATTCATCTCACTTCCACCTTCGTAGATCCGCCCCCGAACCGACTCACCTTCATACATTGCTTTGCTCGAGCGCGATTCGCATCGCACGCCCGATGGGGGCGCTTCTCGTCGCGCCGTTTGCGGCGAGCAGTTCCACGCCGGCCCACGTCGTTGAACGTTTGAGGAGCGGCGTCCGTGGGCCGGGTTGGAAGCTGATGCGATCTTCGCCTCACGGACCTCTGCCGGGCCACCGCGATCGCCAGTCCGGGCCGGGAGCGGGCGTCTCGACGGCCGGCTCGTCGGGCCCATCCGTGCTCTCCTGCGCTCCGTCGGCCCTCTCCGGCGGCACCGGGCAGGTGACCGCTGAGGGGCCGCCGAGGCGCTCGATCGCCTCGCCCGCAACTTCACCGGCGGTCGTCTGGTCGAGAATCCTCGGCGTGAGGAAGAAGACCAGTTCGGTGTTCGTAGTGCGCGTGTTGGACGAGCGGAAGAGCCCCCCGATCAGCGGCAGTTCACTGAGGATCGGAATACGACGCCCGGTTCGTTCCTGCTGGCGCTGCAGCAGCCCCCCGATCACGATCGTCTCACCGTCGCGGGCCCGCACGTTCGCCTCCGCCCTCCGTGTGCTCAGACGCGGGATGCCGGTCTCTGGATCAATGTCCACGATGTTTGAGACCTCGCACTCCACGTCCGAGGTGATCTCCTCGTTGCCCCCGGTCCACGGCGTGATCTCCAGTGATACACCGACACGCACCGTCTCGATGCGTTCCTGCAGGTCGCCGCCGGAGAGATACTGCATCCGGATGAACCGATCGCGGCCGATGAATATCCGCGCGCGCTCCCCATTGAGCGCGGCCATCCGCGGCTCCGCGTGGATGCGGGCTGCGCCCTTCGTAACCAGCGCGCGCACGTGGGTCGAGAGCGTCTCGGTGTCCACCACCCCGCCTGCGATCCCGTAGCTCTCACCCTCCGCGTACTCCAACTCACCGGTGCGCGTATTCCCGCCCAGCTTCGAGTCAGGGCCCTGATACACCCAGTCGAGGAAGCGCTCGGAGCTACCGTCGTGCGTGATCTCCATCGCCAGCACTTCCACCATGATGATCGGCGGCGCCACGTCGATTGCGCGCAGGTCCTGACCGATCTTATCCAGCATCTGCCTCGGCGCGGTGACGACGATCGCATTCTGCTGGGGGTTGCGCCGGAGGTACTCGATGAGGAAGGGCGGCAGCAGACTCGCAGCATCGTCCACCTTAAGGTATGTCAGAGGGTACGACGTGGTCGCCGAACGGCCGTAGGTGGGCAGGTCGGTCGGAATGCCCTCCGAGAGCATCTTAACGTCCCCCACGCTCGAAAGCGCGAGCCCGTAGCCGCTCGCGATCCCCTGCAGCACCTGCTGCGGCGTGAGGTTGGTGACGCTGAGAGAGACCTTCCGCTTCACGGCGTCATCCACGGCAACATTCGCGCCCGCCGTCCGCGCAAGCTCCGCGACGACCCGGTGGATATCCGCCTTCAGCGCCCGCACGCTCACGAGCCCATCGCCCGTGGACGTGACCTCAATCTCCTCCTCTGCATTCTCCTTTTCGTCCTTCGCCTCTGCGTCCGTGTCATCGCCGTTGTCTGCCGTCGGCACACTCCGATCGGTCCGAATGTTGACACTGAGCTTCTGCGGATCAGACTGCTCGGGCAGTTCAAAACGCGCCTCATCAACCAGCGCAATCTTCATCATCAGACCGATTCCGTTGCGCGCGTCGGGGGAGGCGGTGAAGCTGATGAAGCTGATCGGATAGACATCGTCAGGCCGGATCAGATCGTTGCGCAGGCCCGAGCGAGCGTTCTCAAGCTCAATATTGATCTCACTGACTTTCTGCCCGCTCCACGTCTTAAGGTCGTGCTGCAACATCCCATCCGCTTCCACGGTGATCGTCGCGCCGTTGCTCAACGCCCTCGTGGTGACACTCGTGAGCGTGCAATACGCATCCTGACCCCACGCGCCGGTCGCAGGTGCGAACGTCGCAATCAGGCCAATCAGCACAAAACAACAATGATAGCGGTTCATCAACGCCCTCCGTTCTGCGCCAGTCCGCCACCGGCGTCTCCACCGGACACAATCTCCGCGCCGATCAGAAACACGATCTCCCGTCCCTGATCCGACGAGACAGCTCTCCCCGGCAGCACGGGCGCGAGAAGCGCCGGTCCTCCGCGCTCGCTGGATTCAGAATGATCCATCAAACCACCGGCGACAATCATGCTGCCGCCACTTCGCAGCAGCAACGTCGTGGATGCCTCGCGACTGTCAACGATCGGCGGCTGGCGGGTGCCACGAATCGTGCTGACCTCCAGGGCGACGTGCGAGCTGATCACCTCGTCGCCCACCACGCGCGGCTCCACATGGAGCCGCACTCCCGCGTCGGTCGAGTCAAGATCAAGCGTCACCCCGTCCCGGAGTATCTGAAAGAACTGATTCACACCAGAGAAGATCGAGGCGTGCTGTCCCTCCTCCACCAGCAGCGAAGGGCGAACGCTCACGGAGACATCCTCAGTCTCCGCCAGCGCCCGCAACTGCGCGACAAGGTCCTCCTGCGGCTCTTCGACCCGGCTGATGCGGACCTCACCCGTCGGACCATCCATCTCGAAGGTTGGCGACCCGCCGCGCAGTAACGACCACATCATCTGACGCCCGGTCGCGCTCGACGCCTCGACCATCGCCGCGCGTAAGCGCACGGCCGAACGCGGACGATCAAGCTCTCGCAGGTCATCCGCAATCCGATCAAGCAGTCGCGGCGGGCCGTGAGCGATGATCGCATCCTGCGAGGGACCTGGTCGCAGATAGCGCAGCAGAAACTCGGGCAGCAGGTCGATGGCGTCCTCCGAGTTGACGTAATTGAGACGGAATGTGCGACTGTCTCCCGCGGTGTAGGGCGTCAGTGAGCTGGGAAGCCCATCGCTGATGAACCATGCTTCATCGCTGGCGCTGGCCGTCAGCCCGATGCCCGCGGCCAGCGTCTCCACGAAATGCTCCATCGGCACATCCACCAGCCGCACCGTCACCAGGCGCTCAACTCGGTCGTTCACGTAGATGGACACACCGGTCACGTCCGCAAGCTCCGAAACCAGCGCCTGCAGCGGCACGTTCAGTGCATCGACGCTCACGCGACCGTCGGTGAACTCAAGCGACAGATCCTCGGGCAGATCCCGATCGTACCGCGGCTTGCGGTCCTCAGGCAGCAACTCTCGCCGGTCACTCCAGACGGTGATGATCAGTTCGTTCCCCGAGCGGCTCTTGCGAAGATCATAGGCCGCCTGACCAGGATCCCAGTCCCACGTCCAGTCGTAATTCGCGTCGTCCAGTTCGACACTTCGCACGTGGGCATCGCGGTACATCTTCACCGTCAGCATCCGCCCCACGCCCTCACGGGCATCGAGCGGGGTCTCGAGCTTCAGATAATTGACCGGGTAGCGGCTGACATCGACGAAAGTTCCGACCGCGGAGTGGGCATTCGCAAGCCACAGCGTGAACTCATGGTCCTCGTTCGTCTCCCACCACTGCCCGCTGGTCCGCACCTCCAGCAACCCGTCAGCCTTGAGCGTTATCCGCATCCCGTTGGTGAGCTGCGTGACGGTCACGTCCGTGACATTCACCGACAGCCGCGTCTGCGCATTCGCCGGGAGGACGAAAGCCGCAATCAGCGTGACCGCCACGAGAAAGCGCCACCTACTCATCGAGTATCTCAGCCGGCTCGAGCTGCCGCTGGGGCTCCGCATCGTCCGGAAGGAAGCGCTCCTTGATCAGCCCTTCCTGCTCCTCAGGAAGATGTCCCGTCTGCGACAGCAGCCGGGCTGTCACGAAGATCGTCAGATCCACGGTCGTGTGCTCAATGTCGCGTGACTCGAAGAGTTCGCCGACGACCGGCAGATCCGCCAGCAGCGGGATGCGTGACCGCACCTCCCGACTCTCATCCTGCTTCAGGCCGCCGATGATCAGCGTCTGACCATCGCGCACGCGCACCGTCGTGTCCGCCGAGCGCGTCGTCTTCTCCGGCAAATCGGTGACCGGTGAGACCGAGCCGAGGGTGGATATCTCCTCCTCGATGCCAAGGATGATCTCCCCCTCGCCGCCGGTGAGTGGCCGCATCGTCAGCGACACGCCCGCGTCGATCGAGTTGCCCCGGCCCTGCCCCGGCAGGAAGACGGGTATCTCGAGAAACTGCTGCGTGCCGATGAATATCCGGGCTCGGGAGCCGCTGACGGTGGCGATCGACGGACACGCCCGAACCCGGGCCTTGCGCGAACTCACCAGCGCCTCGATGTACGCGAAGAAGTTCGTGGGCAACTCCGCCAGTGCGGTGAAGCTCAGGTCGCCGGTGAGCGAGTCGGTGCGCACGCCGAGTGAAGCGTTGTCCCAGCCGATCCTCGTCATGAACTCGTCGCTGTCCACGTCGGTGAACTCCACCACCAGCACGTCAAGCATGATCTGAGCGGCCGGACGGTCGAACTGCCCGATGTCCTCGCGGAAACGGCGCAGCACCGCCTCGGGCGCAGACAGCACCAGCGCGTTCTGCGCGGCGTTCGTCTTCACGTACCTCGTCAGAAACGCCGGCATCAGATCACGGGCCTGTGCTGCCGAAACGTACTGCGTGGGATATGAGCCAATCTCTGAAAGCAGATAGGACGAGGGAGAGTTCGGGATGCCCTCTGAGAAGATGAATATCCCATCCACCTCGGCGAAGGACAGTCCGTAGGTGTCAACGATCGTGGCGAGGATCTCTCGAGGCTCCTGATTCACGAGATTGAGCGTAATATTGCGATCAACGGTGTCATCAACGATGATCGGAAGATCAGTCTTGCGAGCGAGTTGCCTCAGCACGTCGTGGGCATCGGCGTTCACCGCGAAGACCGACACCATCCCGTCCTCGACAGTAATCGACACCGACGACTCCGTGTCTTCCTCAGCCGCCATGACGATGGCGGAAGCGGTGACGAGAATCATGAGAAACGAAAGCGTCAGCAGAAAGCGGCGCGTGATCATTCTATCCACTCCACCTGCTCATACGCCGAAATTGAGCGCATGCATTTCAGGGCGATTCTCATCAGACCGGACGCTGCGCCGGGAGATGAGCATGTCCAACATCGTTGATATTCCAACCTTTTCCGCTTTTCTCCTCCTTCGGCACTGAGGAATACTCCGGCGTTCGACGAGAGGACACTCTTCGCGGCAGCAGACAGCCCGGT
>JBKHFA010000148.1:0-9142 GCA_046540615.1 Armatimonadota bacterium
GTGCCCGCCGCGGTCGCATTTGCGCTCGCCCGCAGGTGGGGCGTGTCTCTGCGGACCTGGGGCCTGAGGCTTCCGCGCAACTGGTACCTGGTCCTCGCCCCTCTCCTGCCGATCGCCCTCGCGCTGCTGACCATCGCGGCCGCGGTGCTGATGGGCTTCGGGGAGTTTGACGCGACCGGGATGGCGATGATCGAGCGCTGGGAGGCGATGGGCAGTCAGGAACTTGCGGACGCGATGAGAGATCGCGCGGACGAGATGCCGATCAACCTCGTGCTGGTGACGCTGCTCGTGGCGCCGATCGCCGGTTTTACGATCAACGGCCTTCTCGCGCTCGGCGAGGAACTCGGCTGGCGGGGGCTGCTGCAGCAGGAGCTTGCGCCGCTGGGTTTTAAGCGCGCATCGACGCTGATCGGCGCGGTCTGGGGGCTGTGGCACGCGCCGCTGATCCTGCTGGGACACAACTTCCCCGGGCACCCGCGCCTCGGAGTGCTGGTGATGATCGTCGCATGCGTGCCGCTGGGGGTCGTGATCTCGTGGATCGCGCTCAAAGCGCGGACCGTGCTCGCGGCGGCGGTGGCGCATGGGACATACAACGCGGCCTCGGGCGTGACGCTGATGGGGATGCGCGGCGGAGAGACGATCGAGGTCTTCATCCTCGGATACGCGGGCATCGTCGCGACCGCGGTCGTGGCGGCGGTGTTGCTCGCATTCCGGCCCGATCGCGCCAGTTACGCGTCGGCTCACAACGAGCCGAGGTAGTCGATCGCTTCGCCGCCGTATTCCGTCGAGAGGTCGGCGTAAAGCGACAGGAGCGCCTCCACGCCGATGATCCCCGCCCGCAGCTTCGCCATGGCGTCCGAGGCAAGCTCCACCATGCCCTCGGAGATCGCCGCATGGCGCATCGCCTGCTCGTCAACTCCGCTGAGGGTCATCTCCTTGAGCTTGGGCGTCATCCGCATCAACTCGAAGAGGCCGACGCGGCCGGAGAATCCGGTGCCGCGACAGCGGTCGCAGCCCTCGCCCTGCGCCACCACCGAGATCCTGTGCTCCGCAAGACGCTTGCGCAGCGCGGGCGTGTCCGCGAGCACATCGTCAACATCGACCGAGACCTTGCAGTCCGGACAGACACGGCGCGCGAGCCGCTGGGCCAGCACCGCCCGCAGGGCCGAGGAGACGAGGTAGGGCTCGGTGCCCATCTGAAGCATCCGGGAGGCGGCGGCGGGCGCGTCATTCGCGTGCATGCTGGTGAGCACGAGGTGGCCCGTCAGCGCCGCCTGGAAGGCGGCTTCGATCGTCTCCACGTCGCGCACCTCGCCGACCATGATGACATCCGGGTCCTGCCTGAGCATCGCCCGCACGTGCTCGGCGAAGCCCACGCCTATGTCCGGTCGCGCGAATGACTGGTTGATCCCCTCAAGCTGATACTCGATCGGGTCCTCGACCGTCTCGATGTTCACCGAGCGCTGACGGAGGAAGTGCAATGCGGCGTAGAGGCTCGTGGTCTTGCCGGAACCGGTGCCACCGACGATCGCGATCAGTCCGCGGGAGGCCTTCAGCAAAGACTCCACCTGCTCCTGCAGCGGGCCGGACATCCCGAGTTGCTCGAAGGTGATGTAAAGGCGATTCTTGTCCAGCAGGCGCATGACGATGTTCTCGCCGTGTGCGGTCGGGCGGAGCGCGGAGCGCACGTCGATCCTGCGCCCTGCGGCCTGGGTGGTGAAACGCCCGTCCTGCGGCTTGCGCGACTCTCCGATGTCCATCCCGGCCATGATCTTCAGACGCGAGATCAACGCATCCTTGATTGTGCCCGGCAGTGAGTTGGGCTTGCCGATGATCCCGTCGATGCGGTAGCGCACGCGGAGCCCCTCACGTTCGGCCTCAACGTGAATGTCGCTTGCACCCTGCTTGACCCCCTGCGTGATAAGCGTACTCGCAAGCTGCACCACCGCGGGGGCGTCGGAGAGGTCGGCGATCCTGTCAACGCCCTCGCTCAGCCCCTCGGCGCGCCCCGCGACGCTCTCATCAAGCTCGATGATCTCATCGCCCGTCCAGTAGGTATCCATCGCCCAGGCGATCTCCGGGTCGGCGACGCGCAGAGGCTGAACCGTGAAGCCGGTCTGCCTTCGAATCTCGTCGATCGCAGTCACATTGTCCGGGTCGCTCATCGCAACCTCGAGGGTGTCGTCACGCACTGCCACGGGAAAGGCCCGCAGGCGCCGCCCCACGTTCGGCTCGAGCATGTTCACCACCTGCGGATCGATGTCGCGATCACGCAGCGAAGCGAGGTCCGTCGCTTCGCCACCGGTCGCCTCTCGGACCTGCTCCTCCGTCAGATATCCCCGCTGGATGGCAAGCTCCAGCGCCGAAAGCTCCTCCTTCATCCCCTCCTGATAGACCTCGCGGGCCTGATCGGAGGTGATGTTCTTTTGACGCAGGAGTACCTTGAGGATGTTTTGTTCGCGTTCCCAGTCAATCATGAGTGTCCCCCATCAGGGTCGTGTCGGCGGGGCGATCCTTCGCCGCGGATTGCATTTCCCCCTCCCGCGGACGCCCCCGTTCGCCGCTCCGCGCGACTAACCGCGCAGCCGCACGATGTACTCGATCATGCGGTCCCTCATCGCATCGAGATCCGTCTCCGCATCGGGCATCAGGCCCTCCAGCCACTCCTCCGCCTCGCGGGCGAGGGCAGCGCGTCGGGCATCATCGCCGCCCAGGTGGTCGTGGATCAGGCGTTGCAGCAGGCTCGCGTACATGATGTCCTGCTTCGCCTGGCGGTAGCCCTCCCACGCCATCGTCCCTACGATCCCGCTGGTCGTCGGATACGTGAACTGATGGTCGCGGTAGTTCTTCACATGCCCGTCGAAGTCGTTCCACACATTCCCGAAGGCCGCCTGGTAGGCGAATGTCATCGCTCCATCGTAGTTGTGCTTCCACAGCCGCACCCCGTAGTTCAGCCGGAAGACATGCGGATTCTCCGGCCCCGACTGCGGGTTGCCGTAGCTGAAGATGCGGTGGCCGTGGCTGTGCATGATGGCGGCGGTCTCCGTCGAGAGCGAGCCCGGCGCGACGAGTACGTCAAGCACCTCCCCGGCGACCTCCGCCACATCATGCTTCCCGGCGACGAACACGCCGAGACCCATCTCCCGCAGGATCGCCCACAGCGCCTTCTCCTCCCGCACCTCGTCAGCGGGAAGCTCGTCGATCGCGTAGGTGTACGCCTTTTCGTAGCCGTAGCTTTCGGCGAGCGACATGAGCCTGCGCGCGCGTTCCTTCATCATCTCGATGGTCTCGGGATCGGTTCGCAGGTTCGCGCCGAGGTTGTTGGAGACGCCGTTGTAATAAAAGCCGCTCCGCTCGATCCCCGCCTCGGTCAGGATCGACTGAAAGGTATCCATCTCCTCCTCGCGGTCGAGATGGATGCGGTTCTGCACGTAATCCATCCCGTGTTCCACCTGATCGGTCAGTTCCACGCGGAGTTGCTCGCGACTCTTGTACTCCGAGCCGATCCACGGCTCACCCTCGCCACTGAGCTTCGCGCGGTAGTACACGCTGAAGAGGAAGGGCATGTCGGGGTCATGGTACGACGCGGGCTTCGGAAGCTCGATCGGCAGGACCTGCAGGTCGATGCCGATCTCCCCCACCGCGCCGTCGGCGTCCGCCCAGGTGATCGTGCCCGCGTAGTCTCCCGGCTGCGCGTCCTCCGGCACGTGGATCGTCAGCCACATCTGCTGGTTGCGGCCCTGCCCGATCGTGATGGGCTGCAAAGTCTCCGCGTCATCCGCGACGGGCATCTCAGCCGCCGGGACGTCGATGCGCGCCTGGTTGCCGGCCTCAATCTCACCGGGATAGTGTGTGACCTCCTCTTCGCTGATGCACAGATACTCAGGACCATCTTCGCCGCGCAGCTTCAGGAAGTTGTGCTCGGCCTGCTCATCCACGCGCACAAGCTCGGGATCGCGCAGCAGAAGCTCCGGGACCAGCACCGGCGTCCTCTCGCCCCCAAGACGCAGGGAACTCCACGCGGACGTCCCCTGGTACCAGCACTTGACCGCGCGCAGGTCGATGCCGCCAGGTGCGATCTCCGCGTCACCATCGCCGGCCGGCGGCGTAACGTCGAAGGTCAGCGCGTTGACGTCGCCCTCCAGCGGGCGCAGCACGAAGCTCGCGGTCAGCCACTCGCCGGGCGCCCCGCGCAACGTGAGCTGCTGTGAGAGCGCCTCGACGGGCAGCGGACTGTCCGGAAGGATCGGCTCGCCGCTGAAAGGATCGACCGCGAAGCACGCCATCCGCGGTGTCCCTGCTTCGGCGGCCGCCCGACTGATGACCGCGTCGTTGATATGCCGCGCGAAAGCGTTGAGGCGCTGCTGGGTCGCGTGGAACTGCTCCCACGAGGCCTCACCGTCGAGCACCCCGCGCACGGTCGCCTCAAGCTCCGCGAAGTCCCCGGCCAGGTCCTCGCCGCCATGCTCGCGAACGTCCCTCTCATACTCCGCGAGCATCGCCACCCAGTCCTCGGCCGCCACGGCGGGCGCGTGCTCCATGTACACCTCGCGGATGGCGTCGTCGCTGAGGATCGTGTGATAGACCGCAAGTTCATCGAGGCTGCCGCGAAAGAGATTGTAATTGCCCGGATCGGCCCCGAGCAGCAGGGGCGCGCCGCCCTCATCGCGCAGAGGCGCCGCATCCTCTCCGATCGTCTCCTCATCCACCCGCTCGCCGTTCACGTAGAGCGCGAACTCCCGCTCGCTCGTGGAATACTGGTAGAACACGTGGTACCAGCGTCCCGTGTCGATGTACTCGGAGTATATCCGCTTGTACGTCTGTCGCCACGGATCGCCGCCGACCGTCACCTCGAAGATGTCGGGCGCAAGTCGCAGGCGCCAGTTCCACCCGCGGCTGATCGGCGTCTGCGTGCCGCCCTTCTCGTCCATCCGCACCCACGCGGAGATCGCAAGATCGTCGGTGATCGACTGCAGCCGCTCACCTCTGATCTCCGCGGCCTGATCCTCCTGGCCCTCAAACGCGATGGCCTCGCCGCTCACGCCGGGCACGATGCGGACCTTTGCTGGGTCGAGCGTGCCGGTCGCGTCGCCGATATCGGCGGCGACCACGCCATCGGCGGCGCCCTCGAAGCTGAAAGCGGCCACAGGCTCGGGGGCCTGCTGGGCAGAGGCCGGCAGGCACACGAGAGACACTGCGATCGTGAGTGCAAGCACGACTCGATGGCGCAGGGTACACATGTGCTTTATCTCCTGTGAGATCATTCGGGCCTCACGGCAGAATCGGCGGGGGGCGCGGGCAATACTCTCCCCTGTGGTGCGAGTGTTAAAATTGACCGCGCATACCGCGGGGACCTTCTCCGGAAGACGAGCCCCGCACATCTGAAAGCTCACTGCACAAGCTCGGGAATAACTCGAATGCTCCGCTTTTGTTGCTGTCGTTGCTTCCTTTGCTGCCGCTCGTATGTTATTCTCTCCACTGGAAACTTGAACTTGCCCGCGCGACCGTTCGCGCGTTCTCAGACCCGCCGACCGGATGAGGAGGCGACAGACCATGCCCTGGGACCTGCCCGGTGATGTCACCGACAGAGCCGTGACACTTTACATGACAGGCGCCGTCTGCACGCAGCCAGCGCAGGTGCTGCAGACCGAACACGCCGTGAAAGTGATTCAGAACTTCATCAATGAGCTGCAAGAGCGCGATTCTCGGCACCTCCGTGTCTTCGGCGGCCTCGACACCGAGGGCGACCGCGAGAATCCGTCGCCGGCTGCCACCGAAATGGCGCACGTACTGGGCCTTCTCTGTGACATGAGTCCTGAAGACGCCTGCGTCCGCGCACCGGATTGCGAGGAGCTGCTCGAGGACACGATGGGGCTCGCCGAGTTCGTCGAGGAACTTTACGACCACTGGCGCAACTACGAGCGCTACCTCTTTCTTGAAGCGTCCGCAGACGAGACCCGTGACAGCGCGATCGAGGGGCACATGCCGTTCATCTACAACAATCAGGACATAAATCACCTGATCCGCGAGGCATACCGCCGAATCGAGCGGAACCTTCGCGGCCACTGGCCTCGCGTCTACCGCCAGACTCCCGGCGGCGCGAATATGTCGCTGCTCATTGAGCACATCGACTGGGACTGCCCCGGCGGCGTCTACGAGAAGCTTCTCGAGATCCGCATGGTGCGCCTTGCCCTGCTCGTCCCGCCGGTGATCCTCTATCCGCACGCCATCCGACGAGAGGGGCGCTTCGTGGAGGTGGAGGAGAATCCGCTCGAAGGCATCGAAGTGGACCACCGCGAGTGGCTGTGCATCCCGGTGCTGGTGGGCAAGCTCCGCTACCACGTGTACTTTCACCGCTACCACCAGGCGCTGGCCACGTCGCTTGTGAACCTCTTCGAACTCTCCGGGCATGATGAGGCACGGGAGAAGCCCGACGCCATCATGATGTTCGGGGTCGATCCTGAGCATCTCGGCCGCGAGAAAACCGTTTTCCACATCGACGAGGAAAACGACATTGCCGTCGCCGCGATCAACAAGGGTCCTGAGCGCGACTACTTCGGCTACTTCAAGAAGATGATGCTGACGCTGCACAACATGATCATGATGCGCCGTGGCCGCCTGCCGCTGCACGGCGCGATGACCCACCTGCGCCTGCGGGAGGGCCCCGAGCAGTCGATCATCATCGTCGGAGACTCCGGAGCGGGCAAGTCCGAGACCCTCGAGGCATTCCGGACCCTCGCCTCAGAGTGGATCTCGGACATGACGATCATCTTCGATGACATGGGCTCGCTGGACCTTGAAGATGGCAGAATGGTCGGCTACGGCAGCGAAATCGGCGCCTTCGTGCGCCTCGACGACATCGACCCTGACTACGCGTTCGGGCGGCTGGACCGGGGCATCTTCATGAACCCCCACCGCACCAACGCGCGCCTGGTACTGCCCATCACGGAGTACAAGCATGTCGTGGCGGGCCAGGAAGTCTCCATGCTCCTTTACGCCAACAACTACGAACCGGTGACAGGATCGACCCCGATCGTGGAGTTCTTCCAGCGCCCCGAGGAGTCGATGGCGATCTTCCGCGAGGGCCGGCGCGCGGCCAAGGGCACCACGGACGAACGCGGGATCGTCGAGACCTACTACGCGAATCCCTTCGGCCCGGCCCAGCGCCCGGACCTGCACGAGCCTCTTGCCGAAAGGTACTTCACCGCGGCGCACGAGATGGACATTCCGGTCGGCCAGATCCGCACCCGCCTCGGGATCGACGGCATGGAGCGCGAGGGCCCGCGCCAGGCCGCCGAGGCTCTCTTCCGCTACCTGATCGAGGAAGCCCAGCGGCAGGGCGGATAGCTGAAGTCCTGATGCCACAGATCGCCCACGGGTCACCGCCCGTGGGCGGTCCGCATACGACATCTGACGTGCGCGACAGGGAGGGCCCCTCATGCGATTTGCAGCCGCAGCGATCCTCAGTCTGCTCTTCGCAAGCCCATGCATCGCGCAGAATGCCGTCATCAACGGCAGCTTCGAGGACGGCCTCTCGGGCTGGTACCGCAATCACGACTTCCCCGCTGCGCAGCACTCCGAAGTGGTCGAGCGGCCTGACCGAGGACAGTGCCTGAAGATCACCAGCGATGGCGCCACGATCGACTTCGCGCAGAACCTCGACCTTGAGACCGGGCGGAAGTACGTGGTTCAGCTTGACATGAAGCGCTCGGCGCCAGGCAACGACATCGCCGCCTACCTGATCGTCTCTCGCCCCAACGCCAAGGACGCCTACTACCGCCTCGGCAGCGGCGCCACGACCGTCGATCGCTGGCAGCATTTCGCCCGGATCGTTCCCATCCCTGCGAACGCCGACCGCGTCCGACTTCTGCTCCTCAACCGCGCCGAGGGCGCGACGACGTGGTTCGACGAGGTGCAGGTGGTCCCGGCCGCTGAGAGCGCCGGCCCCTCTGACGGCTGGTGCCCGAAGCTGCGGGTGCCGGGCCGAGCCGATCCGCTCCCCGGCGATCCGCCGCAGATCGACGGCACGCTCGCCGAAGGCGAGTGGGATGACGCCGCGCATATTTCGGGCTTCCTTACGATCCGCGAGGGTGCCGAGCCTGAGGCGAACACTGAGGCGTGGATCGCGAAGACCTCGACGCGGCTGCTCATGGCGATCCGCTGTCACGAGCCGCTCATGAGTGAAGCTGAATCCGTCACCGAAGAGCCGGACAGCGGTCGCATCTTCCGCGACGAGGTCGTCGAGATATTCATCGACGCCGACAACGATCACGAGACCTACTACCACCTCGCCGTCAACTCCATCGGCACCGTCTACGACGCGTCACTCGGCGAGGGCCAGGTCACCGGCAGCGACTTCAACTCAGGAATGACGGCCGCCGTTGCGCAGGAAGACAACGCGTGGACCGTCGAGGTCGCAATCCCCTTCTCCGCGCTCGCGGTCGCTGGCTCGGATGACATCTGGGGATTCAACATCGGCCGCGAGCGCCACATCCCCGAGCACAGCGAGAACACCGCGTGGTCGGCCACCGGCAGTCGCTTCCATGCACCGTGGCGCTTTGGAGACCTCGTCGGGCTCCCGAACGCCGCCTCGGCAGTCCCCGTCACCGCCCGCTTCGAAGGGCCTGACGAACTCACGCCAGGGGCGTCGAACCTGCGGTTCACGCTCATGAGCCGGGCGGATGAGGAACGCCAGATCGTCCTCCAGGCCGAGGTGGCCACGCCCGGTGGAGACGTCCGCCAGCTTCAGACCACGACCGCTCTCCCCGCCGGGGGCCGGCAGTCTGTCCGGATCCCGATCGACCTCGACGCCCGCGGCCAGTGGTTTGTCTCGACCACCGTCATTGACGCCGAGACGCAACGCCCGCTCTACTCGCACACCACGGGCACATTCATCGTGCCCTCGGTGCTCCACGCGCGCCTCGTTCGACCCTCATACCGCGGTCGCGTCTTCAGCAAGATGGACCTGCAGAGCATCGAAGTAGAGGCGTTCGTGGGCGTACGCGACCCGGAGGACGAGGACCTGCACCTCGTGGGGCGCATTGCAGGCGCCGACGGCACCATCGAGACCGCCAGCGCCGACGCAACTGCACAGCGATGCACTCTCGAGATTCCCTGCGCCGATTTGCCTGTGGGCGAGTAC
>JBKHFA010000149.1:0-9087 GCA_046540615.1 Armatimonadota bacterium
GGATACGGGGATTCTGGAGCGGAACGAAGTATGCGGCGAGGAACACGGCAACGTAAAGCGCGAACTTCTGTCGGTTGGACATGAGTGAAACTGAACCCCTCAATCACGCCGGAGAAACGCCCCGCGGCGTGTCGGAAAGTAGTCGGACGCTTGGAGAGAGTGACGTACTGCGACACAGCAACCTGCTGTCGAAGATTGGCTCACGCCTCGAGCGCTTCGGCCATGCGCTCGGCCTCGTTGCGCAACACTGCGTCGAGGCAGGTGAAGACTTTGAGCACACAGGGCACCAGCAGTCGGTAGTACACCTGGTTGCCCTCCCGGCGGCCCTCGATGATTCCCGCGTTTTTCATCTGCGCGAGATGTCTTGACACCGTGGGCATCGTCGAGCCGACACGCTCCTGCAATTCACACACACACCGCTCACCCTCGGCCAGTGCGTCGAGGATGACAAGCCGAGACGGATGGGCGAGGGCCTTCATGACTTCGGCACGAGATTCATAGACCGTCTGATCCACGAAGTAAGCTCCTTCAGATTGATCGCGCCGCAGATTGGACAGCGGCGGCCGGGTTTCCGTTGTTGTTCGTTTAGCATAATAGCTAAATACGCAATACGCGTCAAGCCCCGCTACTGATTTTTCTCTCGGGAAGACGGTCGAATTGCGCCCTTGATCACACACTGAATCCGCAGAAGGATTCCATCGACCGTTGTTGAATACTCACACACGCAGGGCCGCGGTCGGACGCCGGCTCGGTCGGCCTCATCGGTCGGAAAGGATGCGCTGTCACAGTGTCGGATGATGGGAACGACCGATCGCGGGACATGCTTGTCCCGTTCAACGTCAGAACCTACCGCATCGCGATCATCAACGGGATGCTTGGCGTCACCGGCGGGCGTCTCGCGGACCTCAACACGATCGTGCCGCTGCTCATCCACAAGCTGTCGGGGACGGCCTGGATGGTCGGGCTGGTGCTGGGCTTGCGGGGCGTGGTTCGCACGCTCGTGCAGGTCGCGGCCGCGCGCACGCTCGACACATACGATCACAAGAAGCCCGCGTATATCCTCGCGTCTGTCATCCGCGCTTCGATGTACATCGGCCTCGCAGCCGCCATGTGGTTTGCCGATGCCATCCCCAATGTCCTCGTGCTGGCGTTGCTTGTCGTCTGCCTGCTGGGCTATGCGGCGGGTGGGGCGCTCGCGTCGCTTCCGTTCAACGACATCCTCGCCAAGTCCGTCCCCACCACGAGGCGGGGCAGTTTGCAGATGTGGCGCAAACTCGCCGCAACGGTCATTATCTTCATCGGCGTCGCACCGTTCCAGCGATGGATCATCGGGCCCGAGAGCGTGTTCGACTTTCCGCGGAGTTTCGGGGTTCTCTTCGCCGTTGCGGTCACGGTCAGTGGCCTCGGATGGATACTCTTCTCTCAGGTGCGCGAGCCACAGTCGCGCGCCACAGAGCAGAAGCTGACCTGGGGACAGCACCTCCGCCGCGGGCTTACTTTCTTTCGCTGTGACAGTTGCTACCGGCGGGTCATCCGCATTCGACTGCTCATCGGCGTCGCCGCGGCGATCCGACCGTTCCTGATCGTCTTCGCGACCGACGTGTGGGGCCTGACCGACGACGTCGCAGCCACGTTCCTCTCCATCCAGGTCGGCGCGGAGTTCGTCGGCGCGCTCGTGATCGGACGCGTCTCCGACCGTCTCGGCAATCGCAAGGCCATCCTCGGGGGGATCGCATCTCTGCTCGCCTTCTCCACCGCGGCCGTGATCGCCGCCTCGTCCGAGTGGGACGTGCCGCTGATGGTCCTCGCCTGGCAGACGAACCTGCAAATCATCATCCTTGGCGCCGCGTTCGTCGGCTCCGGGTTCTTCCTCGCCAGCCTGACCATCGGGTACATGAACTACCTGATGGATATCGCACCCGAGGAGATGCGCACCTCGTACATAGGCTTCAGCACGGCCTTCACGCTTCCGCTGGCCATCGCCCCGCTGGTCTACGGCTGGAGCGCCGACGTGTTCGGCTATCAACCGGTCTTCGTCACCGCTCTCGTGCTGGCACTCGGAGCGATGTATCTCTTCCTCCAACTGCCGGAGCCACGTGACGAACTCGACGACGGCGCTCTCGCTGATTACCTTGCTCAGCCGAAGTCGGACAACGACGGGGAGTGAGCCACCGGCCATGGCCGACCGTGACATGCAGTCATCCGCGAAATCTTCCGGGCAATACAAAGGACTCGCGACGCGGACGGTGAAATTGGCCGTCAGTTCGGCAGTCGGCTCCTCGAGGTCGCCGCAGTTCACATCGCATTCGCGGGTGGTAGAGAGGAAGCGCATCAACGTTGGATGATGAGCGCAACGATCGAGCGCGGGATATGCTCGTTCCGTTCAATCGTAGAACATACCGCTTCGGCATAATCAACGGCATCTTCACATTCACCGGCAGCCGCGTCGCCGACCCGAATACCATCGTGCCGCTGCTCATTCACCGGCTCTCGGGCGCCGCGTGGGTCGTGGGCCTCGTGCTCGGCCTCAAGGGGATCGTCGAGGCGCTCGCCCAGGTGGCGGTGGCGCGCAGCCTCGACAGTCGTGATCAGAAGAAGCCGGCGTACATCTTCGGCTCGCTGACGCAATCGCTCACATACATCACCATCGGACTCGTGCTCTGGTTCGCCGACGCCCTCCCCAACACGCTTGTGCTGGCGGTCTTCGTGCTCGGGCTGCTCGGCTACCGCGCGGGGCTTGCGGTCTCGGGGCTGGCGCTCAATGACATCCTCACCAAGTCGGTCCCGACAACGCGCCGCGGCAGCCTCCACATGTGGCGCAAGCTCGGCGCGCTCGTTGTCGTGTTCTTCGGCGTGACGCCCTTCGTCGCATGGGCGATCGGCCCCGAGGGACCCTTCGATTTCCCGCGCAACTTCAGCGTACTCTTCAGCGCGTCAGTCGCCGCCACCGCGTGCGGATGGCTGCTCTTTGCGCAGGTGCGCGAGCCGGCGTCACGCGCGACCGAGCGCACGGTCACGTGGGCCGAGCACCTCCGCCGCGGCCTGATGCTCTTCCGCGATGACTGCTGCTACCGCCGCGTGATCCGCATCCGCCTCCTCGTCGGCATCGCGGCGGGGATCCGGCCGTTCCTCGTGGTCTTTGCGACCGCCGTGTGGGACCTCCCCGACGAGGTCGCAGCCACCTTCATCGCGATCCACATCTTCGCGGAGTTTTTCGGCGCCGTCGTCGCCGGCCGCATCTCCGACCGGCTCGGCAACCGGCGGGCGATCCTCTTCATGATCTGGTCGATGATCCTCTGCTCCGCCGCCGCGGTGCTTGCCGCGGCCGCCACGTGGGACCTGCTGATCGACGTCCTCGTGTGGCAGGTCAATCTGCAGATCATCGTCCTTGGCGCCGCATTCGTCGGCTCAGGCCTCTTCCTCGCCAGCCTGCAGATCGGGTACAACAACTACCTGATGGACATTGCGCCCGAGGATCAGCGTCCGTCGTACATCGGCTTCAGCACGGCCTTCACCGTGCCGCTCGCCATCGCGCCGATGCTCTACGGCTGGGGCGCGGACCTCTTCGGCTACCAGCCTGCGTTCGTGAGCGCGCTCGTGCTGACGGTGGCCGCGCTCTATCCCTTCCTCCAACTGCCCGAGCCCCGCGATGACCTCGATGACGACGACCTCGATCAGTTCCAGGCGGCGCCCCCGCTTCCCGACGCGTAGATGACTGCGCGCTGGCCCTACCCGGGCAATAACGCGGAGCAGGATCGGCTCTTCACCGAGTGGTACTTCCCGACCCTCGACGCGATGGAGGCGCAGTGGCGCGGAGAGTAGGGGAGAGCGACGTCGAACAAATGTTTCACGTGAAACATTTCCGGCGCGCCTCGGACCGTGGTGCGGACGCCCACGTCCGCACATTGCCGGAACGCCTCCCCGGCGAGGGCGCCGGGGCCACAACGACAACGGCTGAGGGCGACCGCCTCGACGCGTCGCTCCGGAGGACAGAAGTTGACGACAAGCCCCTGTCGGTCAGTCGATCCAGACCGGACTTGACCACGCCATCTCGCCGTCCGTCTGGAAGACGCGCAGATAGTAGAAGGTCGCGTCCTCGGCGCCCGCGTCCTCGACGCTGAGCGTGTCGCTCATCCCGTCGCAGGACTTCTCGCAGATCGTCTCGCCATCGCGGACAAGTTCGAGCCGATCGAGTGGTGCGGTGCCTGTCACTTCTGCCTCGATGGTGTTGACGCCGCTTTCGGGCGGATCGATCTCGCTGCCCATGATCGCCCCGTTCACGCGGAAGTCCAGCACGATCCGCACGCCGGTGGTCGCGTAGCAGCGGCGGGCGTACATCGCATCCCACACGTCCCCGCGCGTCAGTTCATCCGCGAGGACCGCAAGGTATCCGCTGCCGAGGCGATGGTGGATGTGAGGCTGGCGGTTCGACCACTGAGCGTTGCCCGGGTTCCCGTCATGTCCGTCGCTGGAGGCCATCAGGCCGAGTCGGTAGCCTCGCTTGAGGGCGTCGAGCGCCCCGAGGCCGGGCACGCGGTCGGAGGCCGTCCCCGGGAAGGGCGCGCCGTAGTACTCGGAGTTGCCCCACGTGGAGTACACCTCCACGAGGCGGTCGAACTCCGGGTCCATGTACGACCAGTCCACCGGGAAGAAGCCCGTGGATGGGTGATGCGCGATGGTCAGCGCCTTCGCGCCGGCCTCGCGCAGCGACTCCCACAGATCGGCGGGCGAGCGACTCTCAGGGCCGATGGCGTTGTGCCCGGGGCCGGGATTGTTGTCGAAGTAAGGCCAGCCGGTGTCGCGGTAGTAGACGTTGCGGTGGCCGTATTTCGCCGACGTCCACTCGTAGGCGGGGATGACGACGTAGCGCCCCGGCTCGTCCCACTCGTCCATCTGCTCCATGCGGCCTCGCCAGTCGTCCTGGTCTTTGAACTGCCAGTCGTGGTCGGCGATGCCGATGAAGTCGAGGCCCGCGACATCGCGGCCGTAGGCGTAGTTCTCCTCGAGCGTGCCCGTGCCGCAACTGCGGCCGGAGCCATGCTCCTCGCCGGTATGCACGTGGACGTCGCCGAAGTAGACGTTCCAGTCGCCGACGGATGGGGGAGTGCGCCCCTCCACGCATGCCTCCACCGCCGGCTCGATGTGCGACTTGAAGATCGGGCGGGCGAACATGTCCACATCGACCTTGAACCACCGCCGCGATGGCTGGCGGTTGAAGGGGACGATGTCGATGCGCGTCGGCTCACCCTCCGCGAGCATGCTTTTCGGCACGCGCAGAGTCATGATGCCGAAAGTCGCCGCGCTCTCCTCGGTGATGTGCGCGTCAAGTTTCATCGGAGAGTTGCCCGGCGCCCAGTCGCGGCGCTTGACGTCGTACGCGAGTGTGACGTCGCCGCTCTGCCAGACGCGGCTCTCCTTCGCCACGTTGAATGACAGCAGGTCGGTCCTTACTCCGGGTGGGATGTTGAGGCTGACGTCGAAGCGTCCGGAGGGCTGCGGGAGCGTCGAGCCCATGCCCATCCCGACGGAGAAGACGAATATGACCGAGTCCGCACCTGTGTCCTCCGGGACCGGTGCGGTCCAGATTTGCATGTGATGCCGGCCATCCTGGTGCACGTAGTATGCGCAGCGCGCGTCGGTGAATGAGGCAACCCACTGGCGCTCGCGGTGCGCCCGCCCCCACTCAGAGATCTCGCCGAAGCCCTCGACGAGATCGGCGTTGTGAACGCGCAGCACTTCGGCTCGTATCTCCTCGTCGGTCCGTCGGCCGTCACCATCACCGTTCATAATAAGCATCAAGTCTCGCCCTCCAGTGGCGGTAGCACCCGCCGATGCGCGCGCGTGGACCTGTCGATCCCTATTGCGCTGCAGCAGGCGAGAATACCTTCCGGGATCGGGTCCGTATCAACGGTTAAGGATCCGACGATAGAAGCTGTTACGCGCCACAGGCCAATACCAGGGACGGGAACGACGTCCGGCCGGAGACGACGTCCGGGCGGGGCGCCCGGACTCCGGGTCTTCTTGCGATTCTGGACTCCAGGCGCCCTCGCCTGGAGAGTCGTTACCCCTGTCACCCCAGTCCTTAATCTTTGATACGAAGCCCCGGGATCGCCCGACCTTTCACGCGGATTTTGCGTTACAAGCGACATGGTTTCGGGTATACGTCAAATGATTGTGTGTTGTCATTCAGCGGGGAATCGCAGCTAACATCGAAGGGAGGTGCGGGGCGCCGTGGCTCATCAAATACTCTACGATCATATTCCCAGCCCAGGGGATGCATTCAGGACGTTTCGCGTGTTGTGGGAGCCTTACACAAACCGGGTGGCCCTACGCTTTCGCAACAACCATGAAGCTGCCAACGGGCTGACGGGAAGCCCCGAGGAGGCGGTCGCATATCTCGACAGGCGCGCCCGCGGCGGATATCCATGGGATTGCGGCGCACCACGAGAGGCTCGGGCGCATCTCGCCCGGCTCAGTGGGATGGAAGACGATGAGGACGGCGAGGCCGCGGTGGGGTAGAGACCTTCATTGCGAGACCTCAGGGTCAAGTGGCGGACAGTCCCCCTCGGGATCATCCGGAAGCTGTCGGGTGATGCGTATCTGCGTACCGACAAGTCGCGCAATCGCGACGGCGTCCTCACGCGACTGATCTGTGCTCAGATGGACCACGAACCTGTCCTGCAGCATGCCCACCCCTCGGCGGCCGGGACCGTTGCTTGAAAAGAACGCCTCCTCGCCAAGCCGCTCGATCTCCCACGCCCGTCCCCGTTGAAGCGCCTCCTCGAGCATCATCGTGTACCAGCGCCGCGCCTGCGCCTCGTCATCGGCCTCGAGCACCTGCAGACGCATCGTCGCCGCTCCGACCTCCTGCGTGGTCCCGAGGGCCATCGGGGATCGATCGTCACCGAGCAGATCGGTCGGTGCGTAGCTGACCGTGAGGGCGTTCAACCAGCCCCGGGGCAGCACATCCACGATCCGGGGCAGTTCCTCGCGTTGCGGGAGACGCACTTCGAGGCGGGCGGCGAGGTACTGGTCGGAGGGAAGCGCCTGCTCGTGAGGCTCCTGGACCTCGACGCGAAAGTAAAACTCGCATGAGTAGACGTGAAGGACGCCCTGATCGCGGTAGGCAGCGGAGGTAAGGAGGACGGGTTCTGCTGCATCGGTGCGTCCGGCGGCGAAGAAGCCGAGGGCGTCGAGTTCGCTCTCGAAGGCGATCATCAACACATCGGCCACGCCGGACCCGGCGGTGTTGTGATAGGTGACGGCGGCGCCGCAGGTGGCCGCGTACGTCGGCAACGCCTCCTGTCCGGCTTCATCGAGACGGGAGATCAACTGCGGCGTGAGCGCGACGTCGCCGGCTACGAGATCCTCCTGCCGCTGCCATGAGCCGATCTCCTCAGCCAGCACGTGTGCCACCGCCTCCTCGGCGCAGGCGCCCTCCGGCGGTGGGCAGGCCTCCAGATCGGGGAGCCTGCTCTCGGCAGGAGGCTGCTCCTGCGCGACCACGGACGCGCAGAGCGTAGCCGCCACTGCGCACACCCAGCATGCTCGCGCGCGGAGAATGTTCATCATCGCTCCTCGTCCTCGTCGTTGACCTCTTTCGCGCGGCCCTCGGCGATGTACTGTTCAACGATCGCATCGGTGGGGCCTGCACGAAGCACAGATCCATCCTCCATCCAGATGACGCGGTCGCAGACCATCTGAATCTCCTCCATGTAATGTGAAACGAAGAGGACGATGCGCCCTCGTTGCGCCTCATCATGAAGGCGCCCCCGAACCTTCGAGCGGAAGGCCTCGTCGCCGGTCGCAAGTATCTCATCGACGATGAGTATGTCAGGCTCCATGTGCGCGGCGACGGAGAAGCCCAGGCGCATGAGCATCCCCGAGGAAAAGGTGCGCACGGGGGTGTCCACCCATTGCTCGGCGCCCGCCCACTCGACGATGTCGTCGAGCTTGCGATCGATCTCGCGCCGGTCCATCCCGAGGATAGCTCCGGAGAGGTAAATATTCTCCAGGCCGGTCAGGTCTCGGTGAAAGCCGGCGCCGGCCTGGAGCATGGGGCAGACCCGGCCATCCACGCGCACCCGGCCATCCGTCGCCTCGAGTACTCCGGCGACGATCGACAGCACGGTCGTTTTGCCGCAGCCGTTCGGGCCGATCAGGCCGACGATCTCCCCGGGTTCAACGCGCAGTGAGAAGTCGCGCACGGCCCACGCTACCTCGACCTTGTGCGCGTGGCCAAGGAAGCGGGCGAGGAACGCGTCCTTGAGCCGCGCGGGGCGGTCGTGATGGCGGCGGTAGGCTTTCCGGACGTCGCGGAGGTCCACCAGCGGGAAGGGCTCGCGGGCCATCTCAGAGCACCTCCGGAAGCTGCGGGCTCATCCGCCGGTAGATTACAATGCCGACGACAAGGCACACGACGCTGAAGACGGTCGCCACGATGAGGTGCTCGGGGAGGGGAATCTCATGCCGCAGCAGGACACCACGGAAGCCCTCGCAGATGGTGGCCATCGGGTTGAAGAGGAACCAGTACTGATAGTGCTCGGGAATCTCCGAGGTCGGATACATCACCGGAGTCACAAAGAAGAACATGCGCACGAGCGCACCGAGCGCGTATTCGACATCCTGATAGTACGTGTGCAGCATCGAGAATGCGAGCGAGAGTCCGCTGAGCATGACGATGAGAATCAGTGTAAGCGGTATCAGAAAGAGGAATACTGGATCGAACTCTACCGGGATGATCAGGAAAATGGCGAAAAGAATGATCATTGATAGCATGAAATGCACAAATGAGCTTGTGACGATCGAGATCGGCAGGGACCAGCGCGGGAAGTAGATCTTCTTCACGACATCGCGAAATTTCAAGAATGTGGGGCATGAGGCGAGGACGGTGTCGTTGAAAAAGGTCCACGGGAGAAGGGCGACGAGAAACTGGACGGTGTAATTCGGAATGTCGTGCTGGAGCAGCCCCTGGAAGACGAAGCCGATGACGACGATCTGGAAGAGCGGGACGATCAGCGACCAGAGGAAGCCGAGAAACGAGCGCCGGTAGCGGGCCTTGAGCTGCGAGATCGTGAGGATCTGCAG
>JBKHFA010000150.1:0-9044 GCA_046540615.1 Armatimonadota bacterium
AACTCAGGGAACGGACGGCCGGTGGCGGTTGTCTATGCTCCTGAGCGATGAATGTATCCGTCGCACGATCGTCGAGGATGTGAGGGAGATGACCTCGAAAAGACGGCTCATCCCGATTGCGGCCCTGTTTGGCGTACTCGTGGGTCTGATGGCACTGCCGGCGTTTGCACAGGATGAGGATTACGAAGCCCGCCGGGAAGCGATGGTGGACACACTGGTCGCGGAGGGCATCATCTCGGATGCGAGGGTCATCGAGGCCATGAAGAAGGTCCCTCGCCACGAGTTCGTTCCGCGCGGGCAGATGGGTTCGGCCTACGAGGACTCGCCACTGCCGATCGGTGAGGGCCAGACGATCACCGCGCCCTCAGTGGTTGGCATGATGACCGAGGCGCTGCAACCGCAGGAAACGCACCGGGTCCTTGAGATCGGCACCGGCTCGGGCTACCAGGCCGCGGTCCTCGCTGAGGTCGTGCGGCACGTCTACACGATCGAGATCGTGGAGGCGCTGGCAACCAGCGCGCGCTCGCGCCTGGAGGATCTCGATTACACGAACGTGACCGTGCGCCACGGCGACGGCTACGAGGGCTGGCCGGAGCACGCGCCTTTCGATCGCATCATCGTCACCGCCGCGCCCGAGGAGATCCCTCCGGCACTGCTCGATCAGCTCAAAGACGGAGGGTTGATGGTGATCCCGATCGCCGAGGACGGCTGGGCGCAGAAGTTGTACCTGGTCGAGAAGAACGGTGATCAGATCGAAAAGACCGAGCTTGCGGACGTGATCTTCGTGCCGATGACCGGCGGAGACGAAGAGCAGTAGCTTCCGCGCACCTTCAGCGAACGGGCCGCCGTGACAGGCGGCCCGTTCTCGTGTGTCACGTCCGTGTGTCACGGCAGAGGAGCAGCGGCCTCCGCCCGGCGGTAGATCTGAACCGTCGGCCCGTTGCCGGTGAATACCTCGTGCTCCAGCCTCCACCCCGCGTACCCGTCGCGCAGCGCCTGATAGAAGTCGCGCTTGAGGAGGAACTCGCCGCGCAACTGCGAGTCCTCCGGCGGGGGCAGGCGGGTGAAGCGGCCGAACTCGAAGAAGCGGTCGTAGCAGGTCGAACTGGTCACCAGCCACTCCGCGGGTGTACTCCGCAGAAACTCGCGCGTCCGCCAGAACGGCTCTCCAGGCGCCATCTCCACGGTCTCGAAGCCGCGCAGGCCCTCATAGGCGTTGCGAACCATCGTGGTGCGCAGATCGCCGCGCAGTGTCGCAAGCTCATCCTCGGAGATCAGCCTCGGCACATCCATCCAGTCCACTGCGATGGTGGCGTCAGACGGGACGCGGGCGTTGATCCACTGCCGGCCGAGCATGAGGCTGTCGGGCAGCAGCGCCACGCGATAGCCCCGCAGAAGGCCCCACGACGCAGTCAGAACCAGTGCCGCCACAAGCAGAGCGGTCGCCGGCCGCCGATAGCGTGAGGCCATCGCCGCAAGACCGCCAGCGGTGAAGACCGCCAGCAACGGATAGAGCGTGAAGATGTACTGAAGCGACTGCTTCTTCGCGGGCGCCGCCATCGCGAAGACGCCCGCGGCCGCGATCGCCAGCAGCAGCAGGCCCCGTCGCTGCGAGCCGCGCAGCGCCCACATGGCCGCTCCCCCCAGACCGGCGATCAGAAGCACGGGATCGACCTCGGACAACAGCTCAAGCTGGCCCAGCACCGGTGTGCCGAAGAACCCCAGGTGGCCCTTCGCCATGTGCGCCCGCTCGAACGCCAGCCCCGACCAGTAGGACCCGGGCGCGAGTATCCAGCCCGGACAGGCCACGATGAACGCCGCCACTGCCGCCCCCGCCAGCGCGCCGAGCATGCGCGCGCGCACGCCCCGCGTCTTCACGCGAGCCAGCAGAATCGCCGCCAGCAAAGCCGGGGCGCTCGCGATGGCCGAGTACTTCGTCGCCATCGCCAGGCCCGCCAGCGCGCCCGCGACAGCCGCGTCGCGCACCGGTCGCTCGCTGCGAAGGATCACAAGCGCGTAGACGAGCGAAAGCGTGGTCCACATCATCATCGCCACGTCGGGAAGACCGTAGCCGGAGTACTCCAGCAGCCCGAACGCCGACGCGAAGGCCGCGGCGGCGATCACGGCTACCCGCCGAGCGCCGAGCGCCTCGAGCGCGAGACGGTAGACCGCCCACGCGCAGACCGACCAGCAGATCGTGCTTACAAGCCTCGCGGGCCACATCGCAAGCTCGGGCCGCAGCATCATCCACTCGGAGAAGTCGTGGGCCGACGGCGGCAATCCGAGGGCGATGGAGACCCCGAAGAAGAGTGCGTTCACAGGAGCGACCATGTACGAGAAGAATGCCGGGTAGTTCGTGTGCCCGGGCACGATGGTGCGGTTCTGCAGGTAATCCCGGAAGTTGCCCAGCACAAGAAACTCATCGGCGAAGACCGGCTGAAGCGTGCCCAGCACATGCGCGAGAGCCGCAATCAGACCGACCGCCAGCAGGAAGGCGCGCAGCAGCCGCGCGGCGGTCGATTCGGCCGGAGTGGGCGCGTTTTCGCGGTCCTGGCGGGTGTCTGACATCCGAACAACCTCCGGGGGACGTGCGTGACTGTCGGCAGGAATCTTCCTGCCCGCCCGCAAGTACTCCTTCAGCAGACGGATTATGCGGAGCGGGATATGCGATTCGCGAGGGAGAGATCCATGTCTGACAACCACGAACTGTCCGCCGACCAATGCCGCTGGTACTGCGACCCGTCGCAGTTCGAGTTCGAGACCACGGCCGAGTTGCCCGCGGAGACGGAGCCGATCGGTCAGCCTCGCGCGACCCACGCGCTGGAGTTCGGCGCGTCGATTGAGAGCGAGGGATACAACGTCTTCGCGCTGGGGCAGCCCGGGAGCGGGCGACGCTCGATCGTGACGGACACTCTTCGTCAGCATGCGAAGGAGATGCCCACGCCCAGTGACTGGTGCTACGTGCACAACTTCGAGGACCCGCGACGGCCCAGGGCGATCGAACTGCCCGCTGGAAAGGCGCCCGATTTTCGTGAGGACATGGAGGAACTGATCGAGGACGTGGATCGCGAGGTCACACGCGCTTTCGAGAGTGACGAGTATCAGGAGCGCCGGGAGGAGACGCTCAGCGAGTACCGCGAGGAGCGAAGCGAGAAGCTGCAGGAGATTGAGCGGGAGGTGCAGGAGAAAGGACTGGCGATCGGCCGGGGGCCGACCGGCCTGATCGTCGCGCCCGCGAAAGACGGCGAGGTGCTCACCCCGCAGGAGTACCAGCAGCTTCCGCAGCAAGAACGCGAGGAGATCGAGCAGAAGCGCAAGGAAATGCAGGAGAAGCTTGAGGAAGAGCTTCGCCACGGGCAAAAGCTCGAGAAGGAGGCGCGCAGGGAGGTCGCCGAACTCGACCGTGAGGTGGCCGAGTTCGCGGTGAACGGTCTCTTCGATGACATCAAGGAGAAGTACGCAGAGATCGACTCGGTGATGGAGTACATCGAGCAGGTGCGCGAGGACGTGATCGCCAACGTCCAGATCTTCCGGGCCGATCAGGCGGAGGCACGGCAGCAGCAACAGATGCAGCAGCAACTGCAGATGCTCGGTCAGGGCCAGCGTCAGCGACCGCCGACAATGCTCGGAGGACAGGAGAACCTGCCTCAGAGCCCGTACAATCGCTACGCGGTGAATGTCCTCATCACCCATGAGGACCAGCAGGGCGCGCCGGTCGAGTTCGAGACCAAGCCGAACATCGAGAACCTCACCGGCGATGTCGAGCATCTGTCATACATGGGCGCGCTGCTGACGGACTTCACCATGATCAAAGATGGCGCCCTGCATCGCGCCAACGGTGGCTACCTCGTGCTGGAGGCGCTGACTGTGCTGACGCGACCCTTTGCGTGGGAGGCGCTCAAACGCGCGCTGAAAGAAGCGGAGGTGCGCCCCGAGTCGATCCGCGAGCAGCTCCGACTGATCTCCACCGTCTCACTTGAGCCTGAGCCGATCCCCCTCGACATCAAGGTCGTGCTCATCGGCACTCCGATGCTCTACTATCTGCTCTACCAGCATGACGAGGACTTTCAGAAGCTCTTCAAGGTGAAGGCCGACTTCGACCTCATCATGGACCGTGAGGAGCACGCCATCCACAGCTACGCGCACTTCATCGCAGGCTGCTGCCACCGCGAGGATCTCCCGCACTTCGCCCCCGACGCCGTCGCGCTGGTCGCGGAGGAGGGCGCTCGACTGGCGGGCGACCGCGAGAAGCTCACGGTGCGCTTCGTCGATGTCGCCGACCTTGTGCGCGAATCGGCGTACTGGTGCCGCAAAGATGATGGCGAGGTCGTCTCCGCTGAGCACGTTCGCAGAGCCGTCGAGGACGCCATCTGGCGGTCGAATCGCATCGAGAAGAGGCTGCTCGAACTGATCGAGCAGGGCACGCTGATGGTGGATGTCGAGGGCGAGCACGTCGGCCAGGTCAACGGGATCGCGGTGCTGCCGCTTGGCGATTACGCGTTCGGCAAGCCCACACGTATCACTGCCCGCAGCTTCCTCGGCAAGCCCGGCGTCATCAACATCGACCGCGAGGTCGAGATGTCCGGGCCGATTCACAACAAGGCCACGCTGATTCTCGGCGGATACCTCGGCGAGAAGTTCGCGCAGCACCAGCCACTGAGCGCGACCGCCACGGTGGCCTTCGAGCAGGTCTACGATGAAATCGAGGGCGACAGCGCCTCGGCGGCGGAGCTTTATGCGCTGATTTCGAGCATCGGCGAACTGCCTCTGCGGCAGGACCTCGCGGTGACCGGATCGGTCAACCAGCACGGGCAGGTCCAGGCGATCGGAGGGGTCAACGAAAAGGTCGAGGGCTTCTTCCGCACCTGCAAGCTCAACGGCCTCACCGGCGAGCAGGGCGTTATCATCCCCGAGGCCAACGTGCGCAACCTCATGCTGCACCCCGAAGTCATCGACGCGGTCGAGTCCGGTGATTTCCATGTCTACGCGGTGTCCACGGTCGATGAGGCGATCGAACTGCTCACCGGGCGGCCCATGGGAGAGGCCGACGAGGAGGGGAACTTCCCCGAGGACACCGTCGGGGCCGCCGTCCAGGAGCGCCTCCAGGAGCTTGCGCGACGGCAGAAGAAGTACCGTGCGAACGACGAGCAGATCGGTGGCGTTGAGGGCGACATCGCTCCGGAGGGTGCTGAGAGCGACTGACGGGCGCAATGAAAAGGGCCAGCGGTTCGTCCCGGGGGGGGAGGACTTTCCGCTGGCCCAACCCCCGCGCAGCGATGCCGCGCGAGGACAACTGTCATACGTGCGAAGTATACCACATTTCAAATTGTCTGCAAACTGTTAATCCATACCCGATCTGTGCCACCAGCGGCGCGTCCCTTCGGTTACGCCGGCGTCACATCAGCCGCACGCACACCTCGCTGTGAAGGGCCTCGCCCTGCCTCGTCAGGCGAATCCGCCCGTCGCGCAGGTCGACCAGCCCCCTCTCCGCCAGCGGCTGCGCGCGCGAGATCATCTCGCGAACGCGCCTCTCCCCCCAGACCCGCTCCAAAGCCGCGATCTCCAGCCCTCCGACCATCCTCAGTCCCATCATCAGCGCCTCCGCAAGACCATCATCCGCATCGAGGCGCTCCTCGCAGGCCGTCGGCGCTTCACCTGAAGCGATGGCCCTCACGTAGTCGCTCGGTTCGCGAAGATTCTCGCTGCGCACCCCTCCGAGATAGCTCCACGCGCCCGCTCCCACGCCGAGGTAATCCTCATTGCGCCAGTAAGTGAGGTTGTGCGCGCACTCGCGGCCGGGCAGGGCGTAGTTCGAGATCTCGTAGCGCCGCAGTCCCGCCTGCTCGCACATCTCCAGCGTGAGGTCGCGCATCGCAAGGTGCTCGCTCTCCCCCACCGGCGCGATCTCGCCGCGTTGCCATCGCGCGAAGAGCGGCGTCCCCTCCGCAAGCTCCAGGCCGTAGGCAGACAGATGCTCGGGGCGCAACGCCAGGGCGCGTCGCAGCGTTTCCCGCCAGCGATCGACCGTCTGCCCCGGCAGCGCGTAGATCAGATCGAGCGAGACGTTCGCAAACCCCGCCTCCCGCGCAGCCCGCACTGCCTTCTCCGTCTGCTCGGCGGTATGCCCGCGCCCGAGCATCGTGAGTTCATCGTCGTGGAAGCTCTGCGCGCCGATGCTGATGCGATTGAAGCCGGCCTCCCGCAGCGCCTGCATCTTCGGCAGATCCACGGTCTCCGGATTCGCCTCACAGGTGATCTCAACGCAATCCGTTGTCGTCGCCTTTCTCCCCCCTCGTCCCGCCTGCGTCATGTCGTCTATGACGCCAGGGAGAGGGGGGAAAGCGATGTCGTCTATCGCAGGGGGGTGAGGCCCGGTCTCCGGATTCGCCTCACAGGTAATCTCAACGCAATCCGTTGCCGTCGCCTTTCTCCCCCCTCGTCCCGCCTGCGCAACGCCGTTTGTCGCGCCAGGGGGAGGGGCATGTGCGGACGAGGGCGTCCGCACCACGGACAGGACGTCCGCAAGTTCTTCCCCCTCATACACCGTCGGCGTGCCGCCGCCGAAGAAGATCGTTCGTACGCAGTGACCGCCGAGCGTCTTCGCCCGGCGGTCGATCTCCCTCTTCAGCGCATCGATATACCGCGCCCGCTGCTCGTCAGAGCCCGAACGCGAGTTGAAGTCGCAGTAGTGGCATTTGCGCGCGCAGAAGGGCAGGTGCGCGTAGACCGACAGCGGCGAGCGCTCCTCAGTCATCGTCACCGAGCCTGAGGATCGACATGAACGCCTCCTGCGGCACCTCCACGTTTCCGACGGCCTTCATCCGCCGCTTGCCCTCGCGCTGCCGCTCAAGCAGCTTGCGCTTGCGCGTCACGTCGCCACCGTAGCACTTCTCGGTGACATTTCGGCGCAGCGGCGGGATGCGCGTGGAGGCCACGATCCGACTGCCGATCGATGCCTGGATACGCACCTCGAAAAGCTGACGCGGGATCTCCTCCTTGAGCGCCTTCGCGATGCGTCGCCCGCGGCTCTCGGCGAAATCCTGGTGGCAGATGATCGCCAGCGCGTCCACCGGCTCCCCGTTGATCAGCAACTCCACCTTCGTGAGCTTCTCAGCCGAGTAGCCGGCCATGTCGTAGTCAAGCGTCGCGTATCCGCGCGTCGCGGACTTGAGCGCGTCGAAGTAGTCCACGATGATCTCCGCCAGCGGCAGGCGGTAGTGCAGCACGATCCGGTCGCCCCAGAGGTACTCCTGCTTGAGGTAGGCCCCGCGGCGCTCCTCCGACACCATCATCACGCGCCCGACATACTTCTGAGGGCACATGATCGTCGCCTCGACCACCGGCTCCTCGATCAGCTCGATCAGCTCGCGCTCGGGGAACTGCGCCGGGTTGTCCACCTCAACGATCTCGCCGTCAGTAAGCATAATGCGGTAGACCACGCTCGGGGCGGTGGCGACGAGGTCGAGGTCGTACTCGCGCTCAAGCCGCTCCTGCACGATCTCCATGTGCAGCAGTCCGAGGAAGCCGCACCGGAAGCCGAAGCCCAGCGCGGCGGACGTCTCGCGCTCGAAGGTCAGCGCGGCGTCGTTGAGCGACAGCTTGTCCAGCGCGTCCTTGAGCGCCTCGAAATCCACGTTATCCACCGGGTAGAGTCCACAAAAGACCATCGGCTGCGCCTCTCGGTAGCCCGGCAGCGGCTCATCGGCCGGGCGTTTCGCCGAGGTGATCGTGTCACCGACGCGGCTGTCGGTCACGCCCTTGATCCCGGCGGTGACGTACCCCACGTCGCCCGCGCGCAGTTCGTCGATGTCCACCATGGCGGGCGAGAACACGCCTACGCGATTCACCTCAAACTTCTTCCCGGTGGACATCATCATGATCTCGTCGCCGGGCTTGATCGAGCCCTCGAAGACGCGCAGGTAGGCGTAGACGCCCTGGTGGACGTCGAACTCGCTGTCGAAGATCATCGCGCGCAACGGAGCGTCGAGGTCCTCATCAGGCGCCGGAACACGCTTGACGACCGCCTCCAGCAGGTCATGTACACCCTGCCCGGTCTCGCCTGAGGTCAGGATGACCTCGTCTCGATGGTACCCGAATGCCTCCTCGATCTCCTCGAGAGCCATCTCGGGATCGATGTTCGGGATGTCGATCTTGTTGACCACCGGGATGATCTCAAGCTCGGCATCGAGCGCGAGGTAGACGTTCGCGACCGTCTGCGCCTCGACGCCCTGCGACACATCCACGAGCACGACCGCGCCCTCGCAGGCCTGCAGGCTCCGGGACACCTCGTATGAAAAATCCACGTGGCCGGGCGTGTCGATGAGATTAAGCTGGTACAATTCGCCATCGTCTGCCTCGTAGTAGAGCCGGACGGCGGATGACTTGATGGTAATCCCGCGCTCGCGTTCGAGGTCCATGGAGTCGAGCATCTGCTCCTGGGCTTCCTCGACATTGCCACAGACTTCGAGGAGCCTGTCGGCGAGCGTGGATTTCCCGTGGTCGATATGCGCCACGATGCAGAAGTTCCGGATATTCTCCTGCGGAACTCTCCGCACCGTGGCCCCGTTTTTCGCTTTTGATTCAGTCGCCATGTGCTCTATCGTTACCCTTTCGGCTCACTATCCGGAGTCCAGGCGCCCCCGCCTGGACGTTGTTTGCCGTCCGTGGCACGGGCGTCTCGCCCGTGCGCCGTTCGGCCTTTCGATACCTTCCTGACCAATGACGATTCCGAGGCGCCGGACGTTTGCTCAGCCGTTTGGAGGGCGCGGCTCTACGCAGCCGCCCGACCGTTCGTCGTTGTCTTCATCCGTTCCGCTCGCCGCCCGGCCGTTCGGCCTCCCGATCCCCGATGGTACTGACGATGCCCGCGTAGCCCACGGTTGAACATCCCCCGGCGAGGGCGCCAGGGCCACAAAGACAACGGCTGACGGCAAACGACAACGGCCGGGCGGGGACGTAGCCCCGCACCCTCCAGACGGCTGGGCAACGACACAGGCCGGAGCGGGCAGCCTGTCCGGCAAGTGTTGCGGATCCAGCCGGAGAGG
>JBKHFA010000151.1:0-9003 GCA_046540615.1 Armatimonadota bacterium
CGATGACGAGCAGCCTGCGGACGCCGAGGACGACGCCGATGGTGAGCAGCCAGCGGACGCCGAGGACGGCGATGGTGAGCAGGGAGAGCAGGGTGGCGCCGAGGGTGGCGAGGAGACCGGCGGGCAGGACGGGTAAGCCGGCGATTGTGCTGGCGGTCGCAGTTGGCCTGCTGATCGTGCTGGGCGGTTGCGGTGAGGAGCCGACAGCACGTCGCACCGGCAGTGTGGATGAGTTCATCGACGGCTACGCATACACTGCCGCGCTGATGAGCAGGCACCCGCTGTGGGACGCGCTGGTTGACCTCGAGCAGGCCGTCGAGGAGATGGGGGACGAGCAGTGGGACGCCACGCTGCCGCCTGTGGAGCAGCGTTTTGCGGACGTCGCGTTCATTGAAAGCTACGCCCTTTCGGATCAGGAGCCGCGGATGGCGAATCTGCGGGATGGCTGGCGGTCGAGATACCCGGCGCTGCGTCTGCCCGCCGATGGGCCTGGCGAGGACCTTGAGGCGAGGATCGGGTGGGAGGCGCGCCAGGCTGAGCGGATGGTTGAACGCCGCATGGCTCGAGCGCGCGCGGCCGAGAGTCGCAGGCTGGCGCAATTGCGCGCGAGGCTGGTGCAGAAGCACCAGGAGCGGCTTACGAATCTCAGCATCCAGGCCGCGATCCGGGGGGATGAGGCCGCCGAGGCCGCGAGGGCGGAGCGCGAACGCGTCTGGCAGGTCATCGAGGCGGAGTTGGAGGCGACGCGCGAGGCCTGTGAGAGCCAGCTTGCGGAGCTTGAGGCGCAGCTTCGCAGGGAGGCGGCCGATCGGGTGGCCGAGGCGCGCTCCCGGGCGTATGAGGTGAGCGGCGAGCGCGAGGAGACGATGCGCGAGGCGGGGGCCGGGTTGTATGAGGATATGATCGGGCAGATGCAGGAGCCGTGGCCGCAGCCCTCCGCGGGGGAGCGTTCGGTCTCGGCGGAGATGGAGGCCGATCCGGCGAACGATCGGCTGGCTGAGATTAACATGTCGCGTGGAGCAGCAGAGGGGGCGAGGCGGGAGAAGATCGAGTTGCAGCGCGAGCGGATGGCTCAGACACTCGCGCGCATGAGGGCGCAGATCAGGACTGGTACTGAGACCGCCGCGAAGGTGGTTGCGTACCGCAACGGGATCAGGCTGCAGACGCTTCCGGGTGGGCGGCGGGCCGGTGAGGACGTAACTGAGACGGTCGCGGAAGAGCTTGAGGATTTCTGGTCGGTCGCGAGAGATTAAAGGAGCTGACACTGGTGGGCGAGACGGTATACAGGCTTGCCGAGCTTGCGGAACGGATTGAGGGAGAGTTGCGCGGTGATGGTGAGGTCACCATCACCGGTGTGGGGCACCTTGGAGACGCCGGCGAGGGTGAGATAACGTTCGTTGACGGTCCGAGCGTGCAGTCACTGGCGAATGAGAGCAGGGCGGCCGCGCTGATCGTCTCTCCCGAGGTCGAGGTCAGTCACAGGCCTTTCATCGTGACCGAGGACCCTCGGCTGGCCTTCTCGAAGGTCCTTGAGCTTTTCGCACCGGACAGGCGTCCCGACCCGGGGGTACACCGCTCGGCGGTGGTGGGCAATAATGTCGAGTTTGGGGAGGGTGTGAGCATCGGCGCGAACGCGTATGTGGGCGATGGCGCGATCATCGGTGCCAACACCGTCGTCGAGGCTCTGGCGTACATCGGCCCGGAGACGCTCATCGGAGCCGACTGCGTCATCCACCCGCAGGTGTACATCGGGCCGCGCGTGCAGCTTGGCGACAGAGTGCTCGTCCACGCGGGCGCATCGGTGGGCGCCGACGGCTTCGGCTACCTGCAGACCGATCGCGGGCACAGCAAGATTCCGCAGATCGGCACGGTGATCGTGGAGGATGACGTGGAGATCGGCGCGAATTCCACCATCGACCGGGCGACTGTCGCGGCGACGCGAATCGGCGCGGGGACGAAGATCGACGACCAGGTGCATGTTGCGCATAACGTTGTGCTTGGACGGAACTGTCTGCTCTGCGGGCAGGTCGGCATTGCCGGCAGCACGACCATCGGCGACAACGTCGTGATGGGCGGGCAGGCAGGGGTAAACGACCACGTAGAGATCGGCAGCAACATCATCATCGCGGCGCGGGCCTCCGTGTTCGGGAATATCGACGAGGAGGGCATCTACTCAGGCTACCCGGCCGCCCCGCACCAGCAGCAGCTCCGCTTGATTGCGCACATGCGGCGCCTGCCACGCCTGATGGATCGCATCAAGGAACTGGAGCAGACGGTCGAGGATCTTGAGGAGAAGCTGCGCGGGTCCGACGAATGAAGCGGGAGTCACCTGAGATACCCGAATGCGTGTGGCCTTTTTTGCCTCGACAAACAGGACAGTGACGCGACGGCGCCCCGGCGGCCGCCTGCGATCGTGCATCGTGGTGGCCGCCGCACTGATTCTGCTCCCGGCGCCGAGCCATGCCGATCGGCTGCTGCACTTCAGCGTCACTCCGGCGACGATCGACGACGTCGCGACCGCCGCGATCAACGGCGACGGGATGGTGGTGATGCGCCTCCGCTCGAAGAACGCCGAGGGGCTGCTGCGGAAGGCCGAGGTCGTCGCCTCCCGACTGACCGAACTTGCGCTTGGCGGGTTGAAACCCGGGCAGGTGGTGGTTGAAAGGCTCGATGGTGAGTGGGCGGTGGTGGGGCGCGGCGAGTTGATCGTCACCGCAGACGCCGACACCGTGAATGCATCGGGGCAGACCGCGCAGGCCCTTTGTGAGGGCTGGCGGGCGCGTATTGCGGAGGTGCTGGCCGAGGCGTATCTGTGTGTTGAGCCTGATGACCTGCTGATAGTTCCCCACGGCGAGACGCGCGACATCCGCTTCGGCGGGACAATCGCGGCGGCGCCGACGGTGGAGAGCATGTCGCCGGCTGTCGCGTCCGCCGAGCGACGGGATGGACGGGTCGTCGTGCGCGGGGTCAAGACCGGAACCACGGTGGTCGTCGTCGAGGTGGGCAAGGCTCGGGCGGCGGTCACGATCGATGTGAAGAAGTGGGCGGCGCGAATCGCGGGAAGCGCCTCGCTGACGAAGCTGTCGGGCGGGCTGCCGGAGCCGATGCGAGAGGTGGCGCTGCTGAATGCGGCCCTCAGCGCCGTTGCCGCGGAGCCGAGGGCGAACATCGACATCATGAACCTGGCGGCATCGGCGACAGGGTACTCGGTGTCTCTGCGGGCGGGGGGCGAGGAGTACCTGCCCGTCACGAAGCATGTGCAGATCGGTGTCCGGGAGGCTCCGTCGGGGCTGCGTGGCACCCGCGCGCTGCTGGTGAGCAACTATCCGGAGAAGGTGACGGGACGCGGCGCGTTGATGCGCCAGCGCCTCGACAGGGGCGTGCCCACGAGGCTCATGTGGCATCACAAGAACCACGCGGGGCGGCCGATGGTGGCGACGGTGCGCCTTGTAAACGCGGGTTCAGAGCCCGCTCGGATCTCCGTGGGGTGGTCTCAGGCCGGACCGAATCCCGATGAGATCTACGTTGGGTACAACGCCATGCTGCGCTACTGGGAGACGGTGCGGAGGGGGGCGGGTTTCGTCGCGAATGTCCCGCCCGCCACTGCCTTCGAGACCAGCGCGATGCGGATGGGACATCACGATGTCGTCAGTGGGTTGATGGACCTGATGGCGGAGGCCGGGGAGCATCTCTACGTGGAGATGCTGGCCCGCGACCCCGCCGATGCGCCTCACGGCTACTCCCGCATCAGCCCGACCGCGGCCGAGCTTGCGCTGACGCCCTACCACTTCCCCGCGACGATCGAGGCGGAGATGGATTACGAGGTGGGGGGGCGGTTCGAGCATCTGAGCATCGGCCGGGAGGACGTTGTGAACGACCAGGGATTCGCCCTGGCCGGCGCCTACGGGGTCAGCCATCTCATCACAGTGAACGCGTCGAACCCGACCGAGGCGCCGGCGACACTTGAGCTTGCGCTCCGGGCCGGTGGTGGCGTGGCGCGGACGGTTGCTATCATCGACGGCGTCATCAACACCAGCGGGATTCTCAGCGCCGGCCACGAGCAGATTCTCGAGCGGCGCCCTCTGCCACCGGGTGTGTCCAGGAAGCTGGAGCTTGAGATCATCCCGACGGCCGGCTCGAACCTCCCCTTCACACTCGTCGTGCGCTCCCGCAACTGCTGAGGCACAGAAGATCAGGTGTAATGTCGCGCAGCGGCAGGATTCCTCCCCCTTCGCGGCGTAATTGCCCCACGATGTGAAGCCTGTGCGATGGACGGTGAGTTGATGAGCCAGGTCTCAGAAGCGCTGGAGGACGCACCACCGCAGGGCAGTGAAGACCAACGCGGACTGACCCTGCGGGCGGTGCTGGTGGGCATTGCGCTGCTGGTGATCGCCAACATCTGGATGAAGTACGCGGCGCTGATCACCGTCAGCGCGCAGGTCGCGATGTCGGTGCCTCCGATCCCGGCGCTGATGGGGCTGGTGCTGCTGCTTGGCCTTGGCGCGATCGTCCGCCACCTCGGCCCGCGGTTCGCGCTCAGTCGGGCCGAGATGCTGGTCATCTACGTCTTTCTGACTCTCTCCGTCGCTCTGACTTCAGGCGGGGCCCTTCGCGCGTTCATGCCTGAATTGACAGCGCTCGAGTACTTCGCATCCGCCGAGAACGGATGGGGGGAGTACGTGCAGTATCAGCCCGACTGGCTCTTCCCGAAGGGTGAGGAGGTCGTTCGCGGATATTACGAGGGCGCGGAGACGGGCGTCCCGTGGGGAGCGTGGGTGGGGCCGCTGGCCGCGTGGTCGGTCTTCTTTATGCTCATGCTTGGCGGGTTGCTCTGCCTCGGCGTGCTTTACTACGACGAGTGGGCGTGTTCCGAGCGCCTGCAGTTCCAACTGACGGAGCTTCCGCTGTCGATGACGGGCGGCGGCGAGGGCGGGCGGCAGGGGCGCTCGATCCCGCACTTGTGGCGCGACCCGGTCATGTGGACGGGTTTCATCCTCGCGACGCTGCACAACCTGATGAACATCCTCAACGCGTTTAACCCCGGGGTTCCTGCTCTGGGGTTGAGCTACCCCCTCGGGCAACTTTTCACCGAGCGCCCGTGGACGGCGCTCAACAATGTCATCCTGCATCACAGACCGGAGGTGCTCGGGTTCGGCTATCTGATGCCTCAGGAGGTCGTGGTCAGTTCGCTCGTGTTCTACGGGCTGATCGAAGCTGAGTCGTTGGGCGCGCTGGCGATGGGGTACGACATCCCGCAGTTTCCGCACTTCGAGAGTCAGTCGGCAGGCGCGTTCATTGCGCTCGCATTGATCGTCACGTGGACGGCGCGGCGGGCGTTGTGGCGGACATTCCGCGGGGCATTCACGGGGGAGGCGCCGCCGATCAAGCGCTTTGCGGTCTACGGCTTCATCGTCTCGGTCATCGGCACGTGGCTGTGGTGGCGGCTGGCGGGGATGTCCACCATCACCATCCTCATGTTCTTCGGGATGCTGCTGCTCATGGCGCTGGCATACGCGCGGATCAGGGCGCAGACCGGCCTGCCGCTGCAGTGGGCGTACCCGGTCTCGCGCGCGACGCTTCTGCTGTCGTGGACATTCGGCAGCGACTTCCTGCGGCGTTTCGGCGGGCTGCCGAACCTGACGATGCTTTACTCCGGCTGGTTCCTCACGCGTGGCTATCTGCCGAACCTTTCCGCCTACGGCTTCGAGGGCCTGCACGTCGCGCGAGAGGCCGGGATCCGCTGGCGGGAGATGATTGTCATCCTCCTGCTGGCGATCCTCCTCGGGATGACCGTCTCCTACGTGGTGCAGCTTGATACGTACTACGAACTGGGCGCGAACTTCGTCGAGGGCGGGACGCACACGGGCGGCACGCGCGTAAGCGCCGCGAAGTACGGATACGATCAACTGCGAAGTGCCGCCGATGCGGGCATTGAGCCGAAGCTCGGGAAGGTCATTGCGCTGGGATGGGGCTTTGCCGCGACGATCCTCCTGACAGTGCTGCGTCACCGCTTCCTGCGATTCCCGCTGCATCATCTCGGCTTCATCATCGGGACGACGAGGGGCTACCGAGCGTGGGGCGGACTGCTGTTCGCGGCGATCACCAAGGGTATTGCGGTGCGCCTTGGCGGGGTCGCGCTCTACCGCCGGCTGATCCCCGCGGCAGTGGGTGTCGTGCTCGGTCACTTCATCGCTGGAGGTGGCGTGTGGTCGATCATCGCGCTGTTCGGCGGCGAGGCGCATCGCGCCTATCAGATCTGGTTCGGCTGAGTGGGAGCCGATGGTGGTTGTGAGGGAGTGAGGAAGCACCGTGACAAATGCGTTGCCGCTCATCGGGATCGTGCTTGTCGCCATCATCGGCCTGGTGGCGGTCGTGGTCGTCATCTGGCTGGTGGTGCGGGGGGCGCCATCGGAGGAGGGCGAGCGCCCGCCGGAGCATGAGGTCCCGTCCGAGCAGCAGCCTCCGCCTGAGGCGGAGCGGCCAGGACGTGACGCGAGCGGCTCCGTGACGGGGCCGCACCCCCGCCCGCGGGAGCTTGATCGAGAGGCGCGTCGCGAGCTTCTGCTGCTGGAGGAGCGACTGCATCGCGCGGTTTTCAATCATTCCGAGATGTCGCCCGAGCAGTGGGCGCAGGTTGCGGACGAACTTCTGATCGTCCACGATCGGATGCCGGTGGGCATACTGATCGAGCGCTTCGAGCAGGCCGCGGGCGCCAGCGTCAGTGCACCGGCGGACACGAGCAAGTCTCCGCGGGAGATCGCGGCGTTGCTGAACGAGCAACTCAGCCCGGAGCGGCGGATGGAGTTGATCACGCGGCTCGAGGAGCCGCTTGAGGCGGACGTCTACGCCCCTGCCCCGCGCGCCCTTTTGACGCACGGGTCAGGGGCGTGAGCGATCGTCAGGACTCGTCTGACGGCTGCTTCTCGGACTCACTCCGGGCCCGGCGGCGGAGCGCCCAGCGCCGGATGAGCAGGATGACGATCAGCAGCGGGAGCCAGACGACGGCGCCTGCGATGGCGACCCAGATGACGCCGTAGACGAGCGAGCGGACTGCGCTCACCAGGGCCATCCACGCGCCGCGGAGATGGTAGCCGAGCTTCCAGCCCTCAGGCTCCTCGATCGGCGCGTCCCCGGGCTCGTAGAGCGAGATGGTGAGCGTGGAGAAGCCGACCTGGTCCTTGAGGTAGCGCAGGCGTCCCTGGAGTTGCTCGATCTGCCCGCGGACCTCGGTGAGGCGCTGCTCGACCTTGAGGAGGTCCTCGACGGTCTCCGCGTCCTCGAACATCTCGCGCACGCGGACCTCCTGCGCCTGGAGGTTCGCGATGCGCCGCTCGAGGTCCATGTATTCCTGGGTGACGTCCTGCCCGCCGATGTGATCGCGGGTGACCTTGCCGAGCGCCCTGACGCCCTCGTAAACCGCGCGGAAGTGGTCAGAGGGCACGCGCGCGACGATCTCAGCGTTGCGGCTGGTGTCGTAGTCGTTGACGGTCATCGACTGGATGAAGCCGTCGCGTTGATCGACCAGTTCGATGATTTGACGCTGCGCAGCCTCGATATCATCGAGTTCAACGTCAACCTCGGCGGTCTTGATGACCTTGCGCTCGACGGCGGCAGCCTCGGCGGCGCTCATACCCACCGGCGCGGACGGGGCCATCGCGTCATCCACCGCGGCCTCCGCGTCCATCGAGCGCGCTTCCGACATCGGAGCCGACTCGGGCGCCGGCGCCGCATCGTACTGCGGCATCTTATCCGCGGCCATCCCGGCGCTCTCACGGGGGCGCTCGTGGGCGCAGCCGGAGAGTCCTGCGAGGAACGCGACGATCACCAGCGCGACGGCCCCCCGGGGCGTCATCTGCCTGCCGAACGCTGTCATTTCTGCTGCCTCCCGACCGGCGTGCATTGAGTCTGCATCCGCGTTAACTCAGTGGTCGGACGCAGGCGCAGCGTTGGGTGTTCCGCCGAAATTCAGCCGAGTCGGCGCCAGGTCATGTTGACGAACTCGCTGTCGCGGAATGTGAAGGTCTTCTGCCAGAGGCTCTCGGATGCGCCGACGCGGACCCGGCATTTCGTCACGAGCCTGCCGTCGCCATCCTCATTGAGTTCGTCCTGGAGGACCTCGCAGTCCATGAGGTCCTCGCCGTAATTGCTCTTGAGGTAGGCGCCGACTTTCTGATCGATCGTGGCCTGGTCGAGTGTGGGCATGTCAATTCCTCCCGTGGGCGGCCGGAATGCGCCGCCGCGAGTAGTCGAAAGTGTGTGTGGAAGTTCGCGGCGCAATACGCCGGGACCTGCAGAGAACGGTGTCGGACGTGAGCACGCCCGACCTCGGGACGTTAAAGGCGCACGGCATACGGCGTGGGTCGGGGGGGGGGAACCTTCGGCGGGGAAAACGACGCCCCCGCCGAACCCGATCCCGCCCTGGGAGGTCGGTCCCGGGCGGTCCCTCCACAGCGGCTGCAACGCGAATTCTGCTGCTTCAAGATGTGCATAAAGGCAGGGGGAGGAAGGGGGCCGGGCGGGAGTCGGCAGGCTGAACGACGCACGGGCGGGACGGCCGTGCCATGTGAGGGCGATGACGCAGGCCACCGAGTTCAACGCGTCGAAGTTGACACTGACCGTCACACCCGTCGCGTATGCGCCTGGAGGATACCGATGAGAGTTCTCAGCACCACGCTTTGTCTGCTGCTCTTCAGTGCGGTTGCAGTCGCGCAGGATGTAAGCGTCACCATCACCACCGACCCGGTGCCCGCCGAGGTCAATATGCTCACGAATCCCGGATTCGAGGAGGGCGTGGCTGAGGACGGGGCGCCGGTCGGGTGGGAGATCAACACCGCCGCGCCTGAGGATTTCACGTTCGAGCCGATCGGCGGGCGCGGGAGCACGGCGCGCTCCGGCGAGACCTGCTGGCGCGTACACACCGATTCTCCGGCGATGTCGGGGTATATCCAGCAGAACGTGCGGGTCGAGGATGACACGGAATACCGCGCGTGGACGTGGTTGCGG
>JBKHFA010000152.1:0-8977 GCA_046540615.1 Armatimonadota bacterium
GAGCATCGTCGATGACCTGCTGGCGACCGAGCGTCTCGGCGCGATCACGATGGTGCGCGCGTGGTGTTTCGCGGGCGAGTGGAAGTTCGGCATCGAGGAGCCGATCACCACTGATGAACCGATCCCCGAGGGGGTCTCTGAGGCGCGGCCGTTCCCCGACTGGATCCCGGACGAACTGCACGCGCTTTACAATCGGGTGCTCAATGTCGATTCTCACGCGACGAACCTCGTCCGCTTCCTGCTAAGCGAGGACTACGAGTTCGAGCAGGCCGCCTACCGCGACATGTCGCGGCCGATCGTGCTGCAGGGCTGGAGCGAATCGGGCGCCAACTGCGTGTTCGAACTCGGCAACCTCCCCGCGCCGCGCTGGCATGAGGGCGTGGAGATCTTCTTCGAGCGCGGGACGCTGCTGGTGGAGCCACCGCCGCCCATGCGGCGGCAGTCAGCCGCACGGGTGGTGCTGCGAGAGATGGGCGAGCACCCGCGTACCATCGAGCCAGAGGCCACCCCTGGATGGGCTTTCGCGGCGCAGGCGCGGCACTTCGTGGCGTCCGTCCGCGGCGAGGCGGAGCCGGCATCGCCGGCCGAAGACGCCATGCGCGATGTCGAGCTGGCTGAGCAGGCGGTGCGACTGGTAGTCAAGGGAAGAGTGAAAAAGGAAGAGTGAAAAGGGAACGGCGGCGAAACGCGACCCGGTCAGCCCGCCGCCGCTCACACCTGAGGGCCCCCGCAATGTTTCACGTGAAACATTTGTTCGACACACCTGACGCGCTGAGGATATTCTGATGCTCATCGACAGCCACGCACACCTGACCGACCGCAGGCTCATGTCCGACCTGCGCAATGTGCTCGACCTCGCCGCGGAGGCCGAGCTTGACGCGATCGTCACCATCGGCGCCGATCCGGCCGACTCGCGCGCCGTCGCGAAGCTCGTCGAGGAAGTCCCCCGCAAGCGCGAGGAGGCCGGCGCCGACTGGCCGGAAGTCTTCGGCGCGGTCGGCGTCCATCCGCATGACGCGAAGACCGTCACCGACGAGGTGCTCGCGGAGTTGGCCGAGCTTGCCGCCGGCGACCGCATCGTGGCCATCGGGGAGATCGGCCTCGACTTCTACCGCGACCTCTCCCCCCGCGATCGCCAGGAGATCGCGTTCGTGCAGCAGATCCACCTTGCGCGCGAGGTGGGGCTTCCGCTGGTCATTCACAGCCGCGATGCCCATGCGCGCACGCTGGATATCCTCGAGCGCGAGGCGGCGGGGATTCCGGGCGTCATGCACTGCTTCTCCGACCACTCGGGGATCGCGAAGCGCGTGCTTGACCTCGGGATGCACATCGGGATCGCCGGCCCGGTCACCTACCCGAACGCCGATCGGCTGCGCCAGGTGGTGCGGGAGGTGCCGCTCGACCGTCTTCTGGTGGAGACCGACTGCCCCTACCTCACTCCGCAGAAGCATCGCGGCGAGCGGAATGAACCCGCCTACGTTATGTATGTTGCGGAGCAGGTGGCGAAGGTCAAACACGTCAGCTTCGACGAACTGGCCGCGACGACCACCGAGAACGCCCGACGGCTCTTCGATCTCCCGGAAGCCGGGTGAGCCCCTCACCGCCGACGGCGTGCCGGCGCGTCCAACCGATCGCGGCGCTCGTGGCGGCGGTCCGCGTGAGCGGGGCTACCCACCGCTGCCGCCGTCCCGCAACTGCCAGACGGTCTCGATCGTCTCGCCCTCGGGCGGAACGACCGTGATTCGCCACCGCCCCTGCGCCTCGTTTCGCGCAAGCACCTGCTGTGTTCGCGCCAGCGCCTCGCGCACCTGCTCCTGAGAGGTTCCGGGAGCGAAGTAATGAAGCTTGATGCGTCCACCGTCGGAGAATGTCTTGTAATCGCGGGCGTCCGTCTTCTCCTCGAAGCCGATGTCCGTCCAGACCTGCGGCTGACCGAGGCGCGCGGTCGCGTATTCGATCTCATCATCGACCCGCCACAGCCACTCGGCGAACTCAAGCTCGCGTTCAGCCGGTGTGACCTGCAGCGGCAGGATGATCGCCCCCGCGATGATCACAAGCCCGGTGAGCGGCAGCATGACCCGGCTGACCCGGCCCTGCTGTCTTTCCAGCGCAAGCTCAATCGCGACATCCCAGTTCACCTCGCCGCTCTCCCGGCGCTCCTCGGCCTCGGGAGTCGCCATGCCGAGGCCGGCGAACTGCCAGTAGGCGAAGCGCTGGGCGATCATCAGCCCGCCCATCGCCGCCACCGCACCGGCGATCAGCCACAGAGCAACCTGCGATCCGCTCTCGATCAGCATCAGACCGACGGCCGCAGGCAGCGCGCAGACAACGAAGATGATGACCGGCAGCCACGTCGCCCCCCGGCGCATCTCGTCGCGCCACGGCATGTCCGGCGCCGTCAGCATCACCGCGCGCGCCGCCCGGCCCATCCACCAGAGCACGAGGGCGCTTGCAGCGCCAACGACTATCGCCGCGATCACATAATCGCTCATATCAGACACCTCCGGGCCCACCAGAATGCGCTTCGCCGCGGTGTGCGAAGGCTCCTCCTGTCCCGAGGGGGCCGTTGCCGTAATACTGTTCAAGCCGTTGTCGTTGTGGCCCCGGCGCCTCGCCGGGGGGCCGTTCGTGCCGTCAGTTGATCGTTCATCCTCCCCGGCGAGGGCGCCGGGGCCACTACAACCACGACTGACGACAATGCTCGCTGCCGCAGCCGATTCATGCCCCGCCGGGAAGGCTTCCCCGTCCTTTGCGGCGAACCATCAGTCATCGTCGCAAGCACACAGCACGAGGGAGTCCATCATGAGTGAGAAGAAGAAGGTCCTTTACGTCTGCACCGCCAGTCACACAGAGCGCGTGTTCAAGCCTGAGAAATACGAGCAAATGTGCGAGCTTTTCGATGTGACTGAGAACAACGGCGACACCAACTGGGGCAGCGAGGAGGTCGCCGAGCGCGCCGAGGGGATGGACGCGATCGTCACCGGCTGGGGCGCGCCTGCGATGACCCCGGCGGTCTTCGACGCCGCGCCAGACCTGCGGATCATCGCCCACTCCGCGGGCTCCGTGCATGGCCTGATCCCCGATGACATCGCGCAGGACTATGTGCTCGACCGCGACATCACGGTCTTCTCCGCCAACGGCGCCATCGCCGCGAATGTGGCCGAGTCGGCGGTCGGGATGCTGCTGATGACCATGCGCCACTGGGTGCACTTCAGCAATCACATCCACCAGACTCCGCACTGGCGAAGTTCGTTCTACGATTTCAACGGGAAGTTCCTGCTCGGCAGCACGGTGGGGGTCGTCTCCGCGTCGAAGGTCGGTCGCTGGGTGGTGAGGCTGCTCGAACCGTTCCGGTGCGAGGTGCTCGTCTACGATCCCTACCTCAGCGACGAGGATGCCGCCGAGATGGGCGTGGAGAAGGTCGAACTCAACGAACTCTTCGAGCGCTCCGATCACGTGACCGTGCACGCGCCGAAGCTCCCCGCGACCGAGAAGATGATCGGCGATGAGCAGCTTTCGCTGCTGCGCGATGGCGGGACGCTCGTGAATACATCGCGCGGATCGGTCATCGACCACGACGCGCTCTTCAAGCACGCGCAGGCGCGGCGGATCCACGTCTGCCTCGACGTCACAACTCCCGAGCCGCTGGAGCCCGACAGCCCCTTCCGGCAGCTTGACAACGTGATCATCACGCCACACGTCTCGGGCTCAGGCTACTACGGCTATCACCTGATCGGCGACATGACCGTCCAGGCGCTGGTGGACTGCTTCGAGGGCAAGCCGGTCGACGGCGCGGTGCCGATGCACCGCTTCGAGACAATCGCTTAACAGCAGCGAACGGCAAGGACTGCGGAGTCGTAGCCGTGTCGTTCTGGCTTCCCTTTGCACACAAGTGGTGCGCAGGACGTGTGCCGTCGGAGGGGCCGGCCCGAAGGGCTGATCGCGGCGAGCGTCGTGTGCTCGCCACGATCAGTCGCCTGACCGGCCCGTCGTTGCCTCGGATTCCGCTCGCGCGTGGGACGCCCCTGGCCGCGTCGGCTGAGGTCATTGCGCTCTTTTCGCGACAGGTCGGCAAGAACGACGGGCCGGTCAGGCGATTGCGTTCGCCCGCAAACGACGCGGGCGAACACAACCCCTTCGGGGCCGGCCCCTCCTGACGGCCTTGCCTTTACCCACATATTACATCCGTGTGATTCGCGTTGTAAGCCCTTCTGCGACCAAACAGCGTCTCTGCGACTTGTGGGTAAAGGGTAGGTCGTCGTTCTGGAGGGGCCGGAGAGCGCGCGCTGCCGTTTAGCGCCGCGCGACGCCGGCCCGGTCGTTTGTCGTTCCGTCGTTGCCGTTGCTGGTAGGGCGGGGACCCGTGCGCCGCCACGCCGCGTACAGCAGCCGACCTCACCCGTGCAACAGCGTGTGCGTCCACAGCGGCCCGGCCGTGAGCGCCATCGAACCGACCACCCACGCGGCGTAGTAGGCCCACCGCGCACGGCTTGTCTCGAGCCTCGCGGTGATCGCGCGATACTGCGGCCAGTCAAAACTTTTTCCACCAAGCTCATCCCACATCGACTGCGCCCAGACGAAGCATCCCATGAACTCAGGCATCATGAGAAAGCCGATCGACCCGGCGATGGGCAGGAGGGCCGTCAGCCACGCGAGCGCCGTGGCCTTGAGATCCCAGACCGCGTGGCCGAAGAACACGCTCACGACGGTGACGACCGCGACGAAAGAAACTACGCCAACGAGCCAGCCCCACGTAGCTCCCCGCTCATAGCGATCCCGATCACCCGTCTCCGGCGTCTCAAGGAGTATGCGCAGTGAGAGATGTCGCGTGGCGAACAGCACGGCGATGATCGCCGCCGTCAACATGAACGTGGACGGAAACCACTCGATCACAAGTTGGCCGCCTGCGTACTCCCAACTCATCCCCAATCACCTCTCCCTCTATCCTAATCATTTCCTCAATTTTGTCAACACGAAATGTCCGGGCGTTTCGCCTGACAGGTTCTCAGCATTTGCAGGTCACGCCCCTTGCGGGCGCGAACCGGTTGTGTGCGTATTATGCCGCACCATGGGGAGCCTCCTATCATGCCTGAGCTGACACCGACCCCGCAGGGGCCGATGACCGATGACGAGATGCGTAAAGCCTTCGGATGGGCCGAGCTTGAGCCGACTGACCCCGTCGTCGCCGGAAGCTGGGGGACGTGGCGACTGATCTACCACGTCGGCGAATACGGGATGGACGACGGCGGGACGCTGATGCTGTCGTGGCGCTTCGCGACGGACTGGGGCCATCCGCAGTTCGACGACCCCGCCGCGCCGAACTACTGCTCGCTGGAGACCGACGGCAGTGCGTCGCTGCGCGGGCGCTTCGACGTCAAGGGCGGCGTCCGGCCGTGGCGTAAGTCCACCATCATCGACGTGTTCGACGACGGCCTGCGCGAGGGCGAGACGATCACGCTCACCTTCGGCGACACCTCCGACGGCTCGCGCGGTTCGCGCGCGCAGACATTCTGCGAGTACACCTTCGAGTGGCGCGTGCTGGCGAACCCGTTCGCCACCGGCAGGTTCATCCTCCTGCCCGACGCGCCGGAGATCGAGATCGTCCCAGGCCCGGCAAGCCGTCTCGTCTGCATACTCCCCTCGCGCGCCGACTCCGGCGAGCAGATCGAGGCGATCGTGAAGGCCGAGGACCACTGGGGCAACCCCGCCCACGGCTACGAGGGCGCCGTGCGCTTCGACGGAGCGGGCTTCGAGGGCCTGCCTGAGAGCTACGCATTCTCCGCCGCCGACTCCGGCATCCACCGCTTCTCCTGCACCGTGAAAGAGGAGGGCGAGCATCGCCTGACCGTGCGTGATGACGCGCTGGATGCTGAGGCCACGAGCAACCCGCTTGTCGCCCCCGAGGAGATGCTGGTCACGCGGGTGTGGTGGGGCGAGCTTCACGGGCAGTCCGAGGAGACCGTCGGCACGAACTCAGCCGAGGACTACCACCGATTCGCGCGCGACTACGGCTGTGTGGACGTGGTCGGGCATCAGGGCAACGACTTCCAGGTCACCCCGGAGAACTGGGCGGAGTTCCAGCGCCTCTCCCGTGAGTTCACCGAGGCAGGGCGCTTCGTGGCGCTGTCGGGGTACGAGTGGTCGGGCAACACCGCCGGTGGGGGCGATCACAATGTGTACTACCGCACGCCCGATCAGCCGATCTTCCGCTCCTGTCACGCGCTGATTCCCGACAAGTCCACCGTGGACAGCGACCGCTACCCGATCGAGGCGCTCTACGACGAGTTGCGCGGCCGCGACGCGATCGCGATCCCGCACGTGGGCGGTCGGCGCGCTGACCTCTCGCGACACGATGGCGAGGTCGTGCCCTGCGTGGAGATCTACTCCGCGTGGGGGCAGTTCGAGTGGCAGCTTCACGAGAGCCTTGCGATGGGCCATCGCGTGGGCGTGGTAGCGGGCAGCGACGGGCACAAGGGCCGCCCCGGCGCGAGCTACCCGGGCGCCTCGCAGTTCGGCGCATACGGCGGCCTGACGGGCATCGTCGCGGACGAACTGACGACCGACGCAATCTTCGAGGCCCTCCGGGCCCGCAACTGCTACGCCACGACGGGGCAGCGGATCCTGCTGCGCGTGCAGGCCAACGGCGCGCCGATGGGCAGCGAGATCACCGCCGACGGCCCGGTCACGATCGGGGTCTTCTGCGCGGGGACCGCAGGCATCCGCACGGTCGAGGTGCTGCGCCGGGCGGTCGGAGAAGCCGGGGAGCCGGAGGTCATCCACGTCCACGATCCCCTTGCCGACGCCCCGCTCTCCGAGGACCGCCTCCGCATCATCTGGGCCGGCCAGCGCATCCGCGGCCGCGACCGCGCCACCATCTGGGACGGGCGCCTCGACGTCGAGGGCGCGATGATCGTGGAGGCCCGCCCCTACGCCTTCGACGGGCCGCAGGAGGGTCTGACCGAGGTGGCGCCGGAGTTCATCGAGTGGGAGTCGATCACCACCGGCGACGAGGACGGTCTCGACCTGCGGCTGAATCACCTTGAGGGCGCGCACCTGCGGTTCACGTCAGGCCCGGCAGAGTTCGACTGTGACCCGGCGAGCCTCGGCCGCGAGCCGATGGTGATTGAGGCGGGCGGCATTGAGCAGCGCGTTTCGATCGAGCGCCTGCCCGAGGGCGATCCGCCGATGTCCGTCACCTTCACGCACTCGGACGATGCCCCCGCGGGCGCGACCGCGTACTGGGTGCGCGTGACGCAGGATGACGGGGCGCACGCGTGGTCGAGTCCGGTGTTCGTGGAGAGAGCGTAGCGCGCAGCAGGCGCGACCGCTCTCCCATCGGGGGCCCGTCGGCTGCAGGCGACTCCGCGTCCCGCGTGGAATCCTTTTGCAGACGGGATATCCGCGGAGGAGGACGGGCGCAAGGCAGAGGCACTCGCTGACGGCCCGCGGGCTTTCGGCAAACCCGGGATCGAGCCGCGCTGGACCCACTCGACCAAGGACGGAGTGGGGACGGCGTACTCGATCCCCAGTCGCGTGTGGTTTACGCTCTCACACGGGATCATCAACGAGGTGTACTCTCCGACAATCGACCACCCGCAGGTGCGCGACCTCGAACTGCTGATCACCGACGGAGAGACGTTCTGTCACGAGGAGAAGCGTGACCTGGAGCACACCATCGAGGGCTTTGGCAGGGATAGTGGAAGCCCGCCCCACATGACTTACATTTGCGGAAGCCCGCCCACAAAGCCGGACGGCATAGGTCGCTGCATGGTCATTATGCCGCATCTCATCCGCCCTCACAGGCTCGCAGCGCCTTGACAGACTCGCCCCCTGCGCGTATTCTCGACCTACCGCGTCGGCACCCGCAACAGGGCCTTCCCGCGTACACTTTCGGAGTGATGCTTTCGTGGATTCCGCTGCCATCCAGCCTCTCAGTGATGACCGTGACGTGCGCCGCAAGATGCTCGCGATCCTTCGCGTGCTGTCAGGCAGCGATGAGCCGCTTGGAGCGAGGGCCATCGGACGCGACCTCAAGACGCTCGGCATCGAACTGAGCGAGCGGCAGGTGCGCTACCACCTGCAATTCATGGACGAGCGCGGGCTTACCTTCGCCGTCGGCAACGCCGGACGCGTGCTCACGGACAAAGGCCGCCATGAACTCGACAGCGCGCAGGTCGCCGAGAAAGTCGGCTTCGTCGCCGCCCGCATCGACCGCCTGGCGTACTCAACCACCTTCGACCCGGAGACGGGCGAGGGCGACGTCATCCTCAATGTCTCGCTCATGTCCGCGGATGACCTCCCCGTCGCGATCGAACATGCGAAAGTCGCGACCGAGGCCGGCCTGTGCATGAGCGACCTCGCGATCGTGGCACACGAGGGCGAGAAGCTTGGCGAGACCGTGCCCGAGGGCATGGTGGCGGTGGGGACAGTCTGCTCGGTGACGCTCAACGGCGTCCTGCTGCACAATTATATCCCCGTCACATCGGTCTACGGCGGCCTGCTGCAGGTGCGCGAGAGCCGACCACTGCGCTTCGTCGAACTGGTCGCGTACACAGGCTCCTCGATCGACCCGCTGCACATCTTCATCGCCTCCGGACTGACCTCATCGTGGGAGGCCGCCACCACCGGCTCAGGGATGGTCGGCGCGGGCTTCCGCGAGATCCCGGCGGTCGCGGTCGATGAGGCACTCGATCTGATCGACCGCCTCAAGGAATACCGCCTCAACGGAGTGCTGGCGGTCGGCGCGCCCGGCCAGCCGCTGCTGGAGCTTCCGGTCGGCATGGACCGCGTGGGGCTGGTGGTCGTGGGCGGGCTCACGCCGATGGCCGCCGCCAGCGAGCGCGGCGTTGAGATCGACCAGCACGCGATGTCCACCACCTGCGAGTATTCGCTGCTGAAGCCGATCGATGAGTTGGTGTAGCCGGCAGCTACCAGCTACCAGCTACCAGCTACCAGCTACCAGCTACCAGCTACCAGC
>JBKHFA010000153.1:0-8961 GCA_046540615.1 Armatimonadota bacterium
CAACGACTGACGACGAACGACCGAACGCCCCCCGGCGAGGCGCCGGGGCCACAACAACAACGACTGACGACGAACGGCGGAGCCACCGGCCTTCGCTGGCTCTCCGGCCCCTCCAGACGGCTGGACGGCTCTCTCACACCCGCCAGCGCGTGGTCATGAGCACCGTCTTCTCGCCCGGGTTCTCCTGCTGATAGTACACCGTCAGGATCGTCCCGTCATCGCACTCGACGGAGGCCGGGTAGCCGAGGTCGCCGCTGGGCGCGTCGTCGCGCAGGACGATCTCATTCTCGTAATCCCACGTCTCCCCGCCGTCGCTCGACAGGCACGCCCGTTCGCCGAAGGGCTCGTGTCGGTAGCCGTAGGTCATCAGGATGCGCCCGTCGCTCAGACGCGTCAGATGCGGGGGCTTGCCGATGATCTCAAGCGGTCGCGGCTCAGTCCACGTGCTGCCGCCATCCTCCGACTCGAACTGCCAGAGCATCGACCGACTGCGCGCGTCTCGCGGCACATCCCGCTCCTCGTAGCGCGCCATGCCGAGGATCCGTCCCGGCTCGACCTCCACGATATGCGGCTCACACAGGTAGGCGTAGCCGCCTTCCGCGTCACCCAGGAACTCCACCAGCGCGTCGATGCGGCCGATCAACTCCCATGACCGCGCGCTGTCGGTGGACTCGGCCACCCCGAGGAACGCCTCGCCCTCGTCGCGCGCATAGCTGCCTGTGCCGACGTAGAGCATCCGGCCATCCGACAGCGGGATCGGCCCGTGGGGCGCTGAGCAGAACGCCTGCACCGGCTCCTCCCACGTCTCGCCGCGGTCCGGAGAGCGTCTCGTCCACAGCCCCAGCCTCCGGCCGGTCGTAAAGCCGCTGTCGGAGTGTGTCCAGCGCTCGACGTCCGCCTCGCTGACCTGCGCGAGCGCCTCCTCCCAGCGCTCTTCCTCGCCCTCACAGTAGTGCTTCATCGCGAGGTAATCGTCGTAGTGCGAGGTGAACCAGCTTACGACGAGTGCGCCGTCGGGCGCGATGCAGATGCCCGCGTCGCGGTCGTCGAGCGGCGTGTCGTTGATGACCTCGGCGTCTGACCAGCGTTCGCCGTTGTCCGACGAGCGCATGAAGCAGGTCTTGCCGAACGGGTCCACGTGCGCGTCGCGGTCGCCGGAGAAGACGATGAAAAGCTCGCCGTCGTCGGCCTTCGCGATCGTCGGCCAGCCGATGTATCGGCCCGGCTGTCTGCAGATAACGCGGGATTCGATGATCTCGGCTTGGGCTGTCATGATCAACTTCCTTTCAGACGATCATTCAGTCAGGCCGATCCAGTCCAGATCAAATGTGAAAAACTTGATGCTCTCGTAGCGCTTCTCTTCGCCACTCTCGAAGAGCAGATAGACATTGCCCTCTTTGTCCGCGGCCACGGACGAGTAAACGCTGATGCCGTCGTATACGAGGCGTTTCGTCGACCAGCTTTGCGCGCCGTCGGTGCTGGCCCAGACGGTCATGCGTATGCGCCCGTCATGTGGGGTGATGGCGCCGGGGTTGTCCGGTGCGCTGTAGATCAGCACGTCGCGACCGCCGGTCGCCTCATGCGGGACGCGCACAAGGCCGGCGTTGCAGCCGTAGCTCGGATCGCGGCCGTACTTGAAGTAGTGCGGTCCGGCCAGTTCGAAGAGGTCCTCGCTGACCTGCCAGTCCGTCCAGCGATGCCCGCCGTCATGGCTCCACGCGATACGCCGGCGGTGGTCAACCGCCATGTGGCAGCGGGAGTTGTAGTAGATGCGCCCGTCGGAAAGCTCGGCCAGTGTGCCTTCGCCGGTGCCGCTCTGGACCGGCTCGCCCACCTGCCACGACCTGCCTCCGTCGTCGCTGTAGATCGACGTGTTGTAGTTGTACTGCCAGTACTCCTGGTCGTTGGTGCCCTCGGGTGGCTGGATGCGCACCGGCATCACCAGGCGCCCGGCATGTTCTCCATCCCGCAACGTAATGCCTGACTCCGAGGCGATGCCGTCGGCCGGCACACCGTCAGTCGTCCCGTGCCCGATCGCGTTCGCCCTGATCACGATCTGCTCCGTGGTCCATGTGCGACCGTCATCGGCGCTGCGGAGCAGTCGGGATTGCTGCGGGCAGACAACCAGCACGTCTCCGGTGGTCTCATCGACCACCGCGTTCCCTTTCCCGTCCGGGTTCATCTCCTCCAGGTTGGACCACGTCTCGCCCTGATCTTCGCTGCGCCGAAGATAGCGACAGCCTGCGGCAAAGGCGAGAACGGTTCCGTCCGCCGCCACGACGATCTTCGGCATCCGCTCGTCCTTGAAGAGAACCTTCATGGCGATGCTCCTCCGCATACGCGACAGCGCATCCTCGAATCTGCCTCGTCCTCTGAGCGCGTTTCGCCCATCTGCCGCCGGGACCTTCCTCTCGGGCAGATTACGTGCCACGGGCAGGAAGGCTCGCGTTCACAGGGAAGTTGCGACTAACGGTCAATGGCGGACGCTCGAGGAGTGAGGATCATGGTCATCGACATCCACCACCACCTGCCGCGCAACTGGCGGGAGTACATGCCGAAACTGCGCGAGACCTGCGCCGAACTGGGCGTTGACCGCGTGGCGATGTGCACCTCTGGCCCGCCGGCGGCCGGCAACCTGCAGCTTTACGAGGCGCTGCAGGAGCACGGGGATTTCATACTGGCGCTCGGCTACGTGCGCATCGGCGAGGAGGGGCCTGGCGCGGTCGATCGGCTGCACGCAATGGGCTTCCACGGGATCAAGGTTATCCGCCCGACCGTGGACTACGACGATGACTGCGCGATGCCCGTCTACGAGCGCTGCGCGATGCTGGACATGCCGGTGCTCTTCCATCTCGGCATCGTGGCCGCGAACCGAGCGCTCGACCCACTCCGCGATGTCTCGATCCGCCGCATGCGGCCCGCGCACCTCGACCGCATCGCGCGGAAGTTCCCGTCGCTGTCGCTGATCGGCGCGCATCTTGGGAATCCGTGGTATGACGAGGCGGGGGAGATCGCGCGGATGCATCCGAACGTTTACTTTGACCTGACCGGATCGACGATGAAGAAGAAGCCGCCGCAGTTTCTCGCCGAGATATTCTGGTGGGCGGAAAACGAGCAGTACGGCTCGATGGGCGACAGGCATCCCTACGAGAAGATCGTCTTCGGCACGGACGTGTCGGTGGACCTGATGCATGATGTGATGGAGGATCACCGCGCGTTCTTCCACCACGTGGAGATGCCCTTTGAGTATCGCCAGATGATCATGGGCGGCACCGCGGCGAAGATCTTCGGGCTGGAGGGGTAGGGCGGGGCGTTGCCGTGCCACGGAGAGGCCGGGCCCCGTCTCGGATCGCGACGGAGTCGAGGTGAATGCACCCGCCGCCGCGAATACTGTCGCGAGGCATACCTGATCCGCACAAACGAGGGTCGTTGATGGTTCAGCCGAATGACATCGTCATCTGGGCGGCCGCGTTCGTCGCACTCTGGTGGGCGATCGACTGGTTCACCATGCGCCAGGAGGGCGAGCGCCTGCCGATGCGCCGCGCGCCTCTGCGCGCCCTCGGGGACGTGCTGCCGAAGCTGTGGCGCAATAAGACCTTCATGCTCGCGCTGCTGTGCCTGTGGCTGATCGGCGCGGCGGTGGCGGGCGTGCAGCGCTACTTCCTCGCGCTTCCTCCCGGGGTCACCGAGACAGGGGCGGCGCCCCCCTCGCTGACCGAGAGCCTGCAGACTCTGCTCGGTCGAGGACTGCCGAGTGCCCTGCCGCGGCTGGTGGAGGTGCCGCTGGGAACGTGGGCGGCGCTGCTCTTCGGGGTGCTGCTGGCGGCGGCGATGGTGCGAATCATCATCGACCCGCCCGATCGGATCGGCGAGGAGACCGCGCGGAAGCTCAAGTGGCCCGCCGGCCTGCTGATCGCTTACCTGGCAGCGGGGGTGGCGATGGTCGCGGCGCCGCGCGAGTTCGTCGAGGGCCTCACGGAGGGACGGGGCGGCGCGATCCTGATGACTACCGGCACGATGGTGCTGATGCCCGCTCTGCTGGCGCCGGCCTTCGCGCTGCTGTGGCGGCTGGTGCTGGAGATCGCGCGTGACGGCGTGTGGAGCTTCGTGTCATCGATGCGCGCGCTCGCCGAATCATGGCTGCCGATCACGCTGCTGGTGCTGCTCGCGAACGCCCTGCGGCCGGTGGTGGCGCTCGGGGGAGGCGACTACGCCGCCGCGTGGCATTACGCCTACCTCGCGCTGCTCGTGCTGCTGGCGCTTGCGCCATGGGCGATCGTTGACAGAAGAGACGGGCTGGCCGAGGGGTTGCGACGAAGCTGGCGGCTCTTCCGGCAGAAGCCCGTGGATGCGATCGCGTTCGGACTGCGGTTTACGCTGCTCTTCGTGGTGCTTGGAGCGCTCGTGGGCCTCGCGGAGCCGAGCGGCGGGGCGGAGTGGGCCACGTGGTTCGCGCCGCTGCTGGATGTCGCGCGGAACGTGCTGCTTCTGCTGCAGGCGCTGGTGCTGGCGCGGTTCTACGTGCATCTCGGGGAGATGCTGGAGAAGGACGAGGCCTGCGCGGCGTGCCCGAGCGCGCAGATGGCCGAGCGGCCGGAGGAGCAGGCCGGCGAAGAAAGGTAGCAACCTCACCGAACGACGTCGGGCGCGGGCACGTCCGACCTCCGGACGGCAAAGACGACGCCACAGGCCGGTGCGACGCTCGGAGAGCGTCAGGTCTCCGCCCCACAGAGCGATCCGGGGTGAGCGATGACCACCGTCAACTGGCAACGGATCGTGCTGCTGGTCGCGGCGGCGGGGTTCCTCTTCGCCGCGGTGGTCATGCAACTGAGCTTCTTCGCCTTCGCGCTTTACGCGCTGGGCGCGGTGAGCCTCACCGCGTACGCGATGACCCGCACCGCCCTCGACCGCCTTGAGACCGAGCGCCACGTCACCGCCCGCGACCTCGACATCGGCGAGGACCTCGTCGTCACCGTCGCGGTGCGCAATAAGAAGGCCCTCCCGACGATCTGGCTGGTGGCCGAGGACATCCTCCCGCGCGGGCTGGAGGCCGCCGGAACATGGGCGCGCGCGGTGCTGCTGATGCCCTTCGCCTCAACACGTCTGCAGTACCGCCTTCGCTGCACCCGCCGGGGCTTCTTCCGGATCGGCCCGACGCTCTTCGAGACGGGCGACTTCTTCGGCCTCAACCGCCGCTTCGCCACCGGGGAGGACGCGAGATACGTCACCGTCTACCCGAAGATCGTGCCACTCGCGCAGTACGCCATCCCGACCTCGAAGCCGATGGGCGAGACCGTGGTCAAGCGCCGCCTCGTGGAGGATCCGACGCGGCTGGCAGGCGTGCGCGAGTACCGCACCGGCGACCCCCTCCGACGCATCCACTGGAAGGCCACCGCGCGGACCGGCAGGCTGCACTCGCGTGTCTTCGAGTACTCGACGCTGATCGGCGCGAACATCATCCTCGACTTCAGCCGCGACGCATGGGGCGGTGACCGCGAGCGCTCGGAGCTTGCCGTGACCGCCGCCGCGTCGATCGCCTCGCACATCGCGGACCGCCGCCAGCAGGTGGGTCTGGTCAGCAACGGGGGCGACGCCTCGGACATCATGCCGGAGGAGACCGAACGGATCTCCGCGCCCACGCGTCCACGCATCTACCAGCTTCTTGCCGAGCGAGAGCAGACCGATCGCCTCTCTCCGCTGCGCATCCCCGTGCGGCGCGGCGAGCACAACCTGCAGCTTATGCTCCGCTCGCTCGCGCGGCTGCGCATGACCGATGCGCTGAGCTTCTGCGAGCTGATCGAGGAGGAGTACGAGACCTGGCCGCGGGAGGCGACCGCGCTGGCGATCGTGCCGGGCCTGTCGCGCGAACTGCTGCCGCGGCTGGTCGAGATGCGGAACTCGGGGTTCACGGTCGCGGTCATGATCATCGACAACGAGGCGAATTTCAGCAAAGCACGGGGTATGCTGGAAGCAGAGGGGATCCGTCCGATCCATGTTCGGAACGAGGCGGAACTGAGCGGGGTCAGTCTGTGAGCGGGGGGCGCCGGGGCTGTCAGCCGTTGTCGTTGTGGCCCTCGCGCCCTCGCGAGGGGCCCTTTGCGGTCGGGTATCTGCCACCCTCCCCGGCGAGGGCGCCGGGGGCACAACAGCAACGACTTTCGACAACGGCAGCGTAGACGTGAGGAGCCCCATCGGTGGCATCATCCGTTGAGCAGCAGATCCCCGGCGAGGGCGCCGGGGCCACGACAGCAACGGCTCCCGACGAGCGTGGCCGCGAGCCCCTGCCGACGTTCGACTGGCTGACCGAGGTCGCGATCCCGGTCTGCGTCTTCGGCCTGCTCGGCAGCCTGCTCTACTACCTCATCGAGGTGCGGGCGACACTCGCGGGGCCGAACGTCATCGGCCCGCTCCGCTGGGTCGTCTTCTGGTTCCTGCTGGCCACGATCGGCATCGCGCGGATACGTACGAAGTACGGTGGCGCCGCCATCGCGGGCTACTACTCGGCGCTGCTCGGGGTGGCGATGTTTGTCTTCGTGTGGGTGTACACCGGCCGCGCGGGCTCGTTCTACGGCGGCGCGAATGACTCGAACCTGCTGGCGCTGCTCTTCAACTGGTCGCTGGTGGGTGTGGTCTGGTGGGCCGCCAGCGCAGTGACCCGCGAGGCCACGCTCGAGGAGAACGTGGAGACGCAGCTTGAGGGCGGATTCTGGACGCTGCTGGCCGACGAGTGGCAGTACCCGGACCCGGAGGACCGCGCCCCCGATCACGAGGTTGACCATGCGAAAACGCGACCTCGCCATCCGGGCCGACTCGTGCTGTGGGTGTCGCTGGCGGCGCTGGTGCTCTTCGCGGTGGGCCAGCGGACGATCGGCGGTCGCGGTGAGCACGCCCGCGTCGCGTTCTGGTGCATGGTCGCGTATGTGCTCTTCGCGCTCGTGCTGCTGGCGCTGACGAATCTCTCGGCGCTGCGGATGCAGGTGCGCAGACGCGGGATCTCGCTCGCGCCCGCGGTGACGCCCGCATGGATCGTCGCGAGCCTGATCGTGACAGCGCTGATCGTACTCTTCGCCGCACAGATGCCGCGCGCGCCGACTCCCGAGGGCCAGCCGCGGGTGGTGCAGCTTCCCGACTGGCTGACCGATTCGGAGCGGCCCGGCATGGAGGAGGGCCCCGCACAGGGCCTCGGGCCGGAGGGCGAGGCGCCCGGTGGCGATGAGCAGGTCCTCGGCCCCGGCGAGCAGGACGGTGAGGGGCCGGGCGAGGATGAGGAGGGCGATGAAGGCGCCGGCGCCGAGGAGGGACCGGCGGCATCGTCGGGGGGCGAGGACGAGGGCGACGGTGAGGGGGAGGGCGACCCCGAAGGCGAGGAGGCGGAGCCCGCGCAGGGCGGTGAGGAGACGGGGCAGTGGCGCCTCGAGCCGCCGTCGGGTCTCGCGCGACTGCTGATGATCGTGCTGCTGATAGCGGCCGCGCTGGCGATCGCGTACTTCGCGTGGGTCTGGCGGAAGCGGCTGCTGGAGGCTCTGCGGCGCCTCGCGATGATCCCGGTCTACGTGGGCCGGGGGCTGGCAAGGGCCTGGCGGCGTCTCATGCAGTTGCTGTCGAAGCTGGGCCTGCCGGTGAGAATCTCGACCGACGCGCGGAACCTTCCGGACGATCCGTTTGTCGATATATTTGCGAGCGGCCTCGCGGAGAGCCTGACACCGGCGGAAGTGATCCGCCACGTCTACCGCGCATTCCAGGTGTACACCGCTCGCGGGGGGTATCAGCGACGCGAGGACCAGACGGCACTGGAGTTTCTCCGCGATCTTCCGTCACGACTTGAGTTACCCGAGCGGGCCGCTGAACGCCTGACCCGCGCCTACGTGCTGGCGACCTACAGCCCGCGCGAGGTGACGGAGGCACAGGTGCGAGGGGCGCGCGAGACGTGGACGATGATGAAGGAACGTATTGACAGCGCCGGGCACCGCGCAGGCGCAGAATGAAGAGGTGACCCGAGATGCGTCTCGAGCGAGCAGTGCCGGTTGCGATCTTCGTGCTGTTTCTCGCCTCGCTTCCGTGCGTGGCGCAGGATGCGCCTCCCGTCGCAGAGGAGGCGGCAGAGGGTGAAGCGATCGTTTTGCGCTTTAACTACGAGGAGGGCGAGAGCCTCACCTACGAAACCACGGTCGATGGCGTCGGATCGGTCCACGTGATGGGGCAGGCGCAGGCGATCGAGATGGCCGGCAGTATGCTGGTCACGATGCTCGTCGAGGAGATCGACGAGGACGGCAACTACGTGATCGCCACCGACGTGGACATCGCGGAGTTGACGGTGACGATGTCCGGAAGCCCTGTGCCTCCGCCGAGTCAGGATATGTCGATCCGAACCACGATGAGTCCGCGCGGAGAGGTTCTGTCCATCGAGCTGGTGCAGAAGGTCGATCAACCCAACTCCGAGACGCCGTGGAATGCGGAGATGGCGAAGGTCCTCACCGGCGGCTTTGATCTCAACCGGATGCTCGCCGGGCAGAAGATTGCGGCTTTCCCTGAGGAGGCGGTCCGGCCCGGCGATGAGTGGGAGGGCAACGCGCCGGAGATCGAGGTGCGGGGCGAGACGGCGCCGCTGGAGATCACCACGAGGTACGACGGTGACATCGAGTTGGACGGTCGGCAGTGCGCCAGGCTCGACAGCGAGACGTCGATGCAGGCCGGGGCGCTTGGCGAGCTTGCGAGCGCGCTGAGCATGGAGGGCTTCACCACCACCCAGACGCGCTCATGGTTCGACTACGAGGACGGGCGGACACTGGCGACGATGGAGAAGACGCAGGTGAGCATGCAGGTGAGCGTTCCGGCGGAGATGACCGGCGCAGAGCAGGCCGCGGGGGTGTTCCTCGAGATGTTCGTGGACACCGAGAGCAAGCTGCTGCCCTCGGGCGAGGAGGAGTAAGCGGCCGCAGACGACGTCGGGCGTGGGCACAC
>JBKHFA010000154.1:0-8914 GCA_046540615.1 Armatimonadota bacterium
CACCGCATGCGCCGCGCATGATCACCCTTCAGGTCCCGGTTGACAAGATCGGCCTTGTGATCGGCCCCGGCGGCAAGACGATCCGTGGCTTCGAGCAGGACCTCGAGGTCAAGATCGACGTCGAGGACGACGGTCTCGTCAAGATCTTCGGCGAGGACGCCGAGAACGTTGAGGAGGTCCGCAGTGCGCTCAGCGACATGACGCGCGACGTGGAACTCGGTGAGATTTTCACCGGCGAGGTCGTCACGATCACGGACTTCGGCGCATTCGTCGAGGTGCTGCCGGGCCGCGACGGCCTGCTGCACATCTCCGACATCGAGCACTCCCGGACCAACAAGGTCGAGGATGTGCTGAAGATGGGCGATAAGGTGACCTGCAAGGTCACCGAGGTTGAAGAGGGCGGCAAGATCAAGCTCTCGCGCAAGGCCCTCCTCAACAAGGACGGATCGTTGAAGGAAGGCGTCAAGGAGGCTCAGCAGAAGCAGCAGCAGGCTGAGCAGAAGGCCAGGGAAGAGCAGCGCAAGCGCGAAGAGGAGAAGAAGCAGGAGCAGAAGCCCGAGCCGCAGCAGAAGCAGGAGCCGAAGCAGGAGGAGAAGCCCGAACCTCAGCAGGCGGAGCCGCAGAAGCCTGAGAGCGTCGAGGACACCGGGCCAACCGCGGGCGCCTACTTCCGCGAGAAGAAGCGCTGAGAACGGCCGGCGTCGAATGCACGGGCCGGAGCGAACACACGCTCCGGCCCTTTGTTTTGTACCTCTGAAGGAAACCGGCGATGTGCGGCGAATACTACATTTCACGCCGTCCGAACGTGTTCTGCCGGCCAGCGTCGCCGCCGGCTCGCATTTGTGGATGAATCTGTCTCACTGAGGTGTGAGATCGAAATGAACGCAATCAGGGTCCTGGTATCAGGGGCGGGTGGACGGATGGGACGCACCGTCATGCAGGCGGTGATGGATGCCGAGGATATGATCCTGGTGGGCGGAGTCGACCCCGCATACCCCGAAACGCTCCTGTCGGAGCTGCAGACGGGCGCGCCGCGAGAGGCCGTCGCGATGGACGTCGAGGAGGGGATCAAGCGATCGGAGCCTGACGTGATGGTGGACTTCACCGCGCCCTCCGCGCTGATGCACAACCTCCCCGCCGCGCTGCGCATGGGCGTGGCCTGCGTAATCGGCACCACGGGCTTTTCCGAGAAGCTGCTTGAGGAGACGTGTCGCCTCTGTGAACAGTGCAGCACGCCGGCGGTGATCGCACCGAACTTCAGCATCGGCGCGAACCTGATGATGAAGTTTGCCGCAGAGGCCGCCGCGCTGATGGACTACGCTGCGGTCATCGAGGCCCATCACGAGAACAAAGTTGATGCGCCATCAGGCACCGCGCTGGCCACCGCCGAACGGATGCGCGAATCGCGCGGCGAGGACTTCGAGCACCAGCAAACCGAACACTTCGGCCTCGGGGGCGTCCGCGGCGGAGAGCATGGCGGGATCTCCGTGCATTCCATCCGCATGGCCGGTGTCGTCGCGAATCAGACGGTCGTGCTCGGCGGCCCGGGCGAGACACTCACGATCGAGCACGTCACCACCGGGCGCGAGTGCTTCATGCCCGGAGTGCTGCTCGCGGTGCGAGAGGTGCGCGACCTTGACGGCCTCGTCTGCGGCCTCGGCGACCTCTTGATGAGCACCTGACGGCAGTCCGGACGGACGCAACTATCAGCACAAAGAATCCGGCGCGCCGGGTGCGCGCCCAATGAGACGGGTGCATGCAAAGATGGCATACCGAGTCGGAATTGTTGGAGTCGGACCGGTCGGTGACAGGATATTCAGGGTACTCAAGGAGCGAAGCTTCCCCATCGAGGGTGAGCCGATCTTCATGGCGACACGCGAGCGCACTGAGATGCTCGCCGATGAGGAGGTGCTCGTCCGCAAGGTGTCCGAGGACCTCTTCGAGGGCCTCGACATCGTGTTCTTCGCGGGGCGCGAGGGCGCCAAGGGCGCCAGCGTGCAGTGGGGCGAGGTCGCCCTTGAGGCGGGCGCCTGGGCGGTTGACAACGGGAGCGACTTCCGCATGAGCGAGGGATACTCGCTGATCGTGCCCGAAGTCAACATGGACGCGGTCACCGAGGAGAACAAGCATATCTGCAGCCCAAACTGCTCGACTATCCAGATGGTCGTGGCGATCGCGCCGCTCTACCGCGCGGTCGGCATCAAGCGCATCGTGGTCTCCACCTACCAGGCCACCTCGGGCTGGGGCCAGGCCGCGATGGAGGAGTTCGAGGAGCAGGTCCAGCAGTACGCCGCGGGCGAGGACGTCGAGTGGGACCCGGGCATCTTTGACAAGCCGATCGTCTTCGACTGCCTCCCCCGCATCGACAGCTTCCTTGATTCGGCATACACAAAAGAAGAGATGAAGATGGTGGACGAGACGAAGAAGATCATGGGCACACCCGAGATGGCCATCACGGCCACCGCGGTGCGTGTGCCGATCGTGATCGGCCACGCCGAGGCGATCAACCTCGAGCTTGAGAGTCCGCTCTCGCGCGAGGAAGCGCTTGAGATACTCAGCGATCCGAAGCAGTCGCCGGGCGTGACGGTGATCGACGACCCGCAGAACCTGAAGTACCCCACGCAGACCGACTGCGTGAAGGACGAGTACAAGGACGACGTGCTCGTCGGCCGAGTGCGTGAGGATAACTCGATCGAGAACGGACTGAACCTGTGGTGTGTCGCCGACAACCTGCGCAAGGGCGCGGCGACCAACACCGTCCAGATCGCCGAGGGCCTCATCGAGCGGGGGTTGTTGTAGCGACGGAACGGCGACGACAGCCCCTCCCCCCGGCCCCCTCCCCCTGGCGGCGCAAACGACGCGCCGCAGGCGGGAGAGGGGGAGGACACAACTGCTGGCGGGCGATTGCCACTCACATCAGACTTACGAGGTGAACCTAAATGCCGAGGCTTGGGAATCTGATCACCGCGATGGTGACGCCATTCGACGATGATCTGCACGTTGACTTCGATCGTGTGGCCGAACTGGCCGTGCGCCTCGCCGATGCCGGCTCGGACCTCCTCGTCTCCGGCACCACCGGCGAGTCGCCGACCACCACGGCCGAGGAGAAGCTGCAGATGTATCAGGTCGTGCGCGACGCGGTCGGCGAGGACGTCGCCGTCATGGCCGGCACCGGCAGCAATGACACCGCGAAGTCGGTCGCGCTGACGAAGAAGGCCTCCGAGCTTGACATCGACGCGATCATGATCGTGGGGCCCTACTACAACAAGCCGTCGCAGGAGGGCTTCTACCAGCACGTTAAGGCCTGCGCGGAGGCGACCGACCTGCCCGTGATCGTCTACAACGTGCCCGGTCGCACCGGCAAGAACATCGAGGCCTCGACGGTCGTGCGTCTTGCCGAGGATGTTCCGAACATCGTCGGCTGCAAGGAGGCCTCCGGCGACATCGCGCAGATCGCCGAGATCTGTCGGGATACCCCGGAGGGCTTCCGCCTGTGGTCGGGCGATGACGGAATGACGCTCCCGGTCCTCGCGGTGGGCGGCGTTGGAGTGATCTCCGTGGCCGGGCATATCGCCGCCGAGGAGATCGGCGAGATGATCGACAGCTATCACAACGGCGATGTGGCGCGCGCGACGGAGATTCACCATCGGCTGATGCCGCTCTACGACGCCTGCTTCCTGCCGTCGGGCAACCCGCCATGCGTGAAGAAGGCGCTGGAGGTCTGCGGCTTCCCGGTCGGTGGCACGCGATTGCCGGTGGTGCCTTGCTCGGCGAAGGATGCCGAGTGCGTCCGCGCGGTCTGCGAGGACCTGGGGTACGCGTAAGTCCGTTGTTCAGTCGTATGCGGCGGGGCTTCAGCCGCGCCGACAGCTCCGATCCCGTCCGGAGGCCGTCATGTCTCTCCTTGACCGCATAGCCGACCAGATCCGCGAATGCACCCGCTGCCCGCTTGCGGAGGGGCGCTCGCTTGCGGTGCCCGGCGCCGGTCCCGCGGACGCGGAGATCATGTTCATCGGCGAGGGGCCGGGCGAGGACGAGGACCGGGAGGGCGAACCGTTCGTCGGACGCGCCGGCAAGGCGCTGACGGTGCTGCTGCGCAACGCGGGGCTTGACCGCTCCGAGGTGTACATCACGAACATCGTCAAGTGTCGCCCGCCCGGCAACCGCGACCCGAACCCCGACGAGGTGCGGGCCTGCCGCGAGTATCTCGACGGGCAGATCGCGTGCATCCGGCCGACGCTGATCTGCACGCTGGGGGCGCCGGCGCTCAAGACGCTCCTCGGCGACGAGAGTCTCTCGGTGATGAAGCTCAACGGGACGGTGATCGAGCGGCAGGGGCTGACGTTCGTCCCACTGATCCACCCGGCGGCGGGGCTGCACAATCCGCAGATGCAGGAGCCGATCAAGGAGGGCTTCCGGAAGCTGGGGGAGTTGCTGCGGGAGCGGAGGTAGGCGCGCGCAGCATGAAATGCAGGCCCCAGGCGCCGCTGCGTCGAAGTGAATGACAGGAGAGGCGCCACGAGTCTGAGAGGCGCATAGACGCACGTCCTACCAGCATACGTATCACCACACTGACAGGATAAGGGATTTACACATGGCACGAGACGACACGCTACGTATCATCTCACTCGGCGGGATCGGACACATCGGCAAGAACATGACCGCCTTCGAGCAGAACGGCGAGATCCTGATACTTGACTGCGGGATCATGTTCCCCGACGAGGAGCAGCCGGGAATCGACGTTATCCTCCCGGACATGACGTACCTTTACGAGAATCACGAGAGAATCGTCGGCGTCATTCTGACGCACGGTCACGAAGACCACATCGGCGGACTGCCCTACCTGCTCGAGCGGATGCCGCTGAAAGTCTGGGGCACGCGGCTCACGCTGGGCCTTGTGAAGGCGAAGTTCGACGAGTTCGACATCGAGGACGGCAGCGAGTTCACCGAGATCGACTATCATGAGAAGATCAAGATCGGCTCATTCGAGGTCGAGCCGATCCGCGTGAACCACTCGATTCCCGACGCGGTCGGCTACGCGATCCGCACGGAGCAGGGCATCGTCATCCACTCCGGCGACTACAAGGTCGATCAGACACCCACCGACGGCCTGCCGACCGACTTCCACGCATTCGCCCGCTACGGCGCCGAGGGCGTCATCGCGCTGATGGTGGATGTCACCAACTGCACCGAGGAGGGCTACTCCGGCTCCGAGCGTGTCGTCGAGGAGGCGCTGCGCGAGATCATCGAGGAGGCGCCCGGGCGCGTGATCATGACCACCTTCGCCTCGAACATCGGCCGGATGCAGGCGGCGATCGATGCGTCGGTGGACATGGGCCGGAAGGTCGCGATCGTGGGTCGCAGCATGGAGCAGAATGCGCGCGTGGCGAGCGATCTCGACCGCTTCCACGTCCCCGACGGCGTGCGCGTGAACCTCGGTCAGATCGACGAAATCCCGGACCGGCGGCTGACGATCCTCGTCACCGGCAGCCAGGGTGAGCCGCTGTCAGGTCTGTCGCGCATCGCGCGCGGTACGCACCGCGACATCAGTGTGCATAAGGAAGACACCGTGGTCATGTCCGCCTCGGCCATCCCGGGCAATGAGGCGCTGATCTGGAAGACGATCAACGGTCTCGCCCGGCAGGGCGCGCACGTGCTCTACGGTGAGGGCTACGTCCACGTGACCGGCCACGCGAAGGCCGAAGAGGTCAAGCTGATGATCAACCTCACCCGGCCGAAGTTCGCCATCCCGTTCCACGGCGAATACCGCCACCTGCTCGGCTTCCAGGACCTCGCGATGGACCTCGGGATGCGCGAGAAGGACGTCTTCATCCTCGAACCCGGCGCGGTGGTGGAGTTGCGCGACAACCGAGCGCGGCGCGGGAAGTCGGTCAGCGGCGGGTCGGTCAACGTTGACGGCCTTGGCGTCGGCGACGTAGGAGAGGTCGTCCTTGAGGACAGGCGCATACTCGCCCAGGAGGGCATCGTGCTGCCGGTCGTCACCGTGCAAAAGGACACCTGCAGGCCGCTCGCGGAGCCGGAGATCTACTCCCGCGGCTTCGTCTACGTGCAGGAGGCGGAGGGAATTCTCGAGGCGATTCGCGAAGAGACGAAGTCCACGATCGAGGATGTCCTCAAGCGCGGCGAGAACGATCCCGAGAAGCTCTATGAGCAGCTTCGGAGCCGTCTCGGTGGCTTCATCGAGCGGACCACCGGGCGCCGACCACTCGTGCTGCCGGCGATCATCCCGGTCGAGCCGAGGTAGCGCGCCGCAAGCCCTCGGACACCTGCTCCACCGGCCCGCCCCGCGTAACGCGGGGCGGGCTTCGTTACATCTCCCCGCCCGCGTGACCGCGACCCCGCCGGCGGGCCGGAGGAGAGCCTCCGCAGCACGGTCTACTCCGCGGGCGTGACCCTCACCGCGTGCAGCGTCGCGCCCGTCGGCAGGACCATCTGCAGGCCCACCCGCCCGCGCGGGAGCGTCACCGGCGCGTCAGTCAGTCGCATCCACTCCATCGCGTCGGTGCGTCCCGCGTCGAAGATCATCTCCGGGGCCGGATCCGAACTCTCGGTCAGCAGCCGCAGCGTGACCCTGCCGCCATCCGCCGCAGCAATCCGCGCCTCCAGCGCGTAGCGCCCTTCGCGTTCCACATTCGCGCGCAGGATGACGCTGCCGCCCTCGGACGCGTGTACGCCATCGGCGGTCTCCCGCGCGGGCGGCAGCACGAGGCCCTGCTCGGCCTCGATGGTCGCGCCGTCCGCCCGAATCGCCGCGACCGCCGGCGCGTCCTTCCGCATTCGCGCGTACTCAGCGACCGCCGTGATTCGCTCGAGGATCGGCCGCGCGAGATCCGCGCCGTCAAGCTCCAGCGGCGCGCGGCAGGGTTCGGGCGTGATGCGCTCGACGTCCAGCCACGGGGCGCTCGCAGAAAGCTCAAGCAGCCCGTCAGCCCCCGATGCCTCGATGTCCACGCGATCCCTCGAGCACGTGGCCGTCACAGGCGCGCCCATGAACTCCGCGATCCACGCGGGGACATCCTCCACGCCGCCGCCCACGCGAACCCACAGCGCGGCGACTGGCTCTGCGATCGGGTCGGCGGCGCCAGCCGTGTGATCGATCGTCAGCCGCATCGCGGGCGCGTCACCACCATCCCACGCCAGCGAGACCGGCGCGTCGGCGCCATCGAAGCCCTGCGCCAGCAGCACGCGCGCGACCATCACCGCGTCTCCGACTCGGATTGCGACCGACTTCGGGCCTCTCAGAGCCTCGCTGAGCGCCTCATCCGCAAGTTCAATTTCCTCATCGCCGATCCAGCAGGCGTCCACGTCGCGCGGAATGACGAAGTGCGTCGCCAGCGCGCGCGGGTCGCCGATCAGGTCTCCCTCGCGGTAGACGGCCAGCGCCAGCGCGTCAGTCGTCCACTGCGCCGTCGCGAGGAACGGTCGCGAGTGCAGCGCTTTGGCGTGCGGCCCCAGTTCGAGTGTACGTGTGCCGAAGGGATCCTGCCTGGCGTCGGGGATGAGGTAGCAGCGCCCGCTACTGCGGCCGTCGGCGGCGAAGTCCACCGTCAGCGGCACGTCATCGGGGCCGAAGTGCGCGCCGGCGGTGCTCAGTGTAACGTCCGGCAGCAGATAGTGCGCGCGCGCCTCCGCCTCGCCGAGCCCCCAGCGTTGCCGCACGAGCCGCGGGAAGCGCCCCTGCGCAATCTCCCGAAGGCCCAGCGGCGGCCGCCACGCGGCAATCGCGGGCGCGATCCTGCTCAAGCGCGGCTCGTCGAACCATCCGGCCATCCACGCGTGCCCCTCGACGCCACCGTGGCCGCGCAGATAGTCGTTGCTGCGCGAGTGCGCCCCGGCCAGCCGCTGCGCGGGTGCGAACCAGTTGAGCGCGACATCACGCCAGAGCAGCTCCAGCAGCGCATCGGCCTGCGCGCGCACCCGCGCGTCGGCAGTCAGCTCGTGGAGGAGCACCAGCGCATCGAGGTCCACGCCGTAGTACACCGGACTGTCGAACTCGTGGATACCCGCCTCCCATGTGTACACGCTGAAGGTGTCGAGGCGCTCGCGGCCCTCGGCGGCGACCTCAGGCCGCCCGAGCGCCTCGCCCAGCAGGATCAGGTTGCTCGCGTTCATCAACGTGATGTTCGTGTACGCCGGGGCGACGCGGTGCCGCAGGCATCCCTCAACCGCGTGCTCGAGGATCGTCCGCAACTCCGCGCGCGCCTCTTCGCCGAGCTTCTCGCGATGGTTGATCCAGATCGGCGCGGCGCTGCGCATGCAAAACTCGACCGCGTTGAAGTCGCGGACGCTGTCTTCGGAGCGCCGCCAGCGGAAGTTGCCGAAGCTCGCGCTGGTCGGATCGCGGTCCTGCATCGCGGCGGCCGCGTCAAAGAGCGCGGGCAGGCGGTCGAGGTCGCGATCGGCCTCAGAGTACGCGAGTGCGGCTGAGAAAAGCTGCCGCGCCTCAATGCTCGCGCGGCCCTCCTCCAGCGCCTCCCACGTGCGATCGGCGCCACGGGCGGCGGCGGCGATGGCGACTTCTCCGCGGGATTCCTGCGCGCCGACCGCGGCGCATATGAGCAGGCAGAGCGTGATCGACAGGACGTTGCTCGGCATAGGGAAGCCCCCATCACGTCAGGTTCAGTGTCGGCGCAAAAGGAGCGGAGATCGCGTGTTCATTGATTGCGCGACGGATTCAGGAGGCGTGGACGTGTGTCGTCCGAAGGGGCAGCTTCCATGCCGGCCCGCCGTTCGTCTCGCCCCACCCTGCCCTCACAGCATCTCCGCCGGCGGCTCGGGGTGGTCCGCGCCGGGTGGGCCGAAATCGCGCCGCGCCTGCAGCATCGCATCGTAATTCCTCAGCGGCACGCCCTCGAAGATGCAGTTGCTCGTGCAGAAGACGTACGCCCCGTTC
>JBKHFA010000155.1:0-8850 GCA_046540615.1 Armatimonadota bacterium
TCGGGCAAGGATGGCTACGCCCGCGCATTCGCGTGGCTTGCAAAGCGCGCGAAGGAGCATCGTGACACCGACCCGCCGACCTTCGGCGGGCCGTGGGGCATGGACTCGGACTTCCGCTCGGCGGACATCTTCGCCGCGTGGGACGTCGTGGAGGAATCACCGGCCCTCACCGACGAGGACCGCTGGGACGTAACGCAGGTGCTCTTCCAGTGGATGCAGGAGGCCGTCGCGCCATCCGCGACCCCGTCATTTGGTTCGCGCCACCCGCGGCACAATCACAACACGTTTCCGTCCCTCGGGTGCATGTACGCGGGCGAGTACTTTCAGAAGTACTACGATGCCGGCGAGGGAAGCCGCTGGCTGGAGATCGCCGACGACACATTTCAGAGCCAGGCGCAGCTTTTCAAGCCGCACGAGGACTGCAACGGCTACGAGTGGCTGACACTCTACCACACGCTGCGCTACTGCCTCGCACGGCCGCACTTTGAGTACTTCGAGAACGGCAACGCGCGGCGCAGTGCCGACTTCGCGATCATGGTGATGGACAATCTCGCGTACCCCGTGACCTACGGCGACACCGGCGCGTTCAGCGGCTGGTGGTCCGAGATGCCCTTCCTGCACGGCGCCGAGTGGTACTACCGCGACGGTCGTTACTCCTGGGCGACGGACAAAAAGCGCGAGGTCTCCGGCCGACTCAGCACCGGATGGTACGCCACCGACACCGAGCCGGTCGAGCCGACCGACCTGATCGGCGCGAGGGCATTCCCGCTGGAGCCGATGTTCTTCGACAGCTTCGGCGGCCACGAGCAGATGCAGCCCGAGCAGGCCTTCGACATGGTCGTGTTCCGCGACGGCTTCGCCCCGGACGATCAGTATCTGCTGCTTAACGGCCTCAATGTCGGCGGCCACCACCACTACGACGGCAACTCCATCTCGCGGATCACCGACAACGGGCGCATCTGGCTGGCCGATGCGTCTTACATGGCCTCTCTGCCGAAGTACCACTCCACCGCGCTGGTGCTCAAGGACGGCCAGTCCGCGCCGCTGCCGGATTTCGCTGAGATGCAGCACCTGCGCGACCTGCCATCCGTCGGCTTCTCGGAGACCGCCCTGCGAGATTACGCCGGCGTTGACTGGAGTCGCAATATCATCTGGCTCAAGGGCGACTGGTTCGTCGTCGCCGATGAGATGCAGGCGCGGGAGGCCGGAGATTACAGCTTCCGCATACTCTGGCAGACGGTCGGCGACGTGGAGTTGACCGACGACGGATTGATGGTCGAGCAGGATGGGCAGCATTTCGCGATCCGCATGACACCGGAACTGAACTTTACACTCGAGCATGACGAGGAATACGGTCAGAACTGGTCAGAGTACGAGTTCATCGACGAAGCGGTCGTACACAAGCTCACCGGCATCTGGAACGGCCGCCTCGAGGCCGGGGAGCAGGTGACGCTCTTCACGCTTCTGCACGCGTCAGGTGAGAGCGCCTCCCCGCTGCATCTGACCCGCGCGGGGTCCGACGCCGTCGCCGTGACGGGCGGCGAGGAACCGGCGCTGGTAGCAGTCGGCGGCGCGAACAATCGCATCGACCTCAGCGGTGAGGCGCGCGTGAGCGGCCACGCCGCACTGCTGCGCCCGGGGCTGCTGGCGCTCATGGACGCCACCAGCGTCGAGTATCAGGGGCAGTGGCTCGATCTCTCCGGCGGCCAGGACGTCGAGATGGCGCTTGGCGAAGGCGATCAGACGATCTTCCGCAGCGCCGGCCGCACTGCTGAGCCGTCCGAATCGAGCTACCAGGAATTCTCGAGCGAGGTCGCGATGATCTCCGACGACGTCGTGCGCGGGATGATCGACGGCGTCATCGCCGCGGCCCCGCCCGCAGCCGAGCAGACTGCCTCGACCGACACGGCGCCTCAGATGGAGACGCTCTGGACCTGGGCGCAGAAGCTCGACAGCTACCTCATCACCGGCAACCGCGGGATGTTCGGAGCCGTGGACACGGGCGTGCAGGTTTCGGCCGAGCCTGACCCGCTTGAGCATAATGTCTTCTCAGGCCCCGAGGGCGCTCCGAACGTGGTGGAGAACGTCATTGACGGCGCGATCGCGGGCACCGCGGACGCGGTCATGTGGGACGACGACCAGCCTGTCACCATCGACCTCGACTTTGACCGGGTCTACGACATCGACTCGATCACGGTCAGAGCGTGGTTCGCCACCTCATCGAGCAAGAACAAGCTCTTCCAGCTTCAGGACATCACCATCGAGGCCTCCGACGACGGCTTCGAGGATGATACCCGCGAGTTGGTGGACTTCACCGACACCGAGATGCACGCGAACTGGGGCCTGCCGGTCCACGAGCCTCATGAGTACGTGTTCGACGAACTCGACACACATGCGCGGAACCTGCGTCTGCACTTTACCCCGCGGCCCGGGACGGCCGTGTACATCGCGGAGATCGAGGTCCGCGGGAGCGGCGCGGGGATCGAAGAACTTGCACTGCGTCCAGACTCGAACGTGCCGGCGCCCTCGCTCACCGCGCTGCATGCCGTGGACGTCGATGGCGACGGAGCGGATGAGATCATCGCCGGATCGACCAGTGGCGAGGTCTCTCTCTTCGACGGCGACGGCACGCGGCTGTGGAGTACCGCGATCGGCGGCCGCGTGCTGTCGGTCTCGTCGGCGAAACTCGCGGGGCACGACCGGCCGGCGATCATCGCCGGCGGCACCTCGGCCGCGCTCTTCGCATTCAGCGCCGACGGTGACGAACTCTGGAGCTTCGAGATGCCGCGTTACAAGAATGCGGGCGTCATCACCACGGTCTTCCCCGCCGACCTCGACGGCGACGGCAGCGATGAAGTCGTCGCCGGCACCGAAAGCTGGCGCTACTATGCGTTCGACGCCGATGGCGCGGAGATCTGGCGGGTGGAGAGCGTGCGCAAGTCCACCGTGGGCCACGCCGCCGACCTTGACGGGGACGGCGCGGACGAGGTCGTGGCGGGCACAGAGTACCACTCCTGGCCGGTCTACGACTCCGACGGCCAGCAGATGTTCGGGTACCGCCCCCGCACCGGGCCGGGCTGCAACGGCGTCGCCATCGGTGATATCACCGGCGACGACTCGCCGGAGATCGTGTTCGCGGGGTTGGATTCATTTGTGCACACGATCACGGCGGACGGCAGCCTCCTGTGGAAGTTCGGCACCGGCGACTCGGTCTCGGAGGTCGCGATGCTGTCTGGCGAGGGTGAGGCGCGCGTCGCCGCCGCCTCCCGCAGCTTCAACGTCTACGGCTTCACGGCCGACGGCACGGTCGCATGGCGCCGCGACCTCGGCAGCCCCCTCGTGGACATGACGCCGCTGAGCACCGCCGCGGGCGAACGCGTGGTGACCATCGCCGAGGACGGCGCGGTCATCGCGGTTGACGCGCTCGATGGAGCGCTGGTGGGCCGGGCCGAGACGGCGCGCGCGGGTGTCGCCGTCACCGCCGCCGACCTCGACGGTGACGGTTCGCAGGAGGTCGTGGTCTCCAGCCGCGACGGCAACCTGACCGCGCTCAGGTAGAGGCGCCGGTCATCCGTTCGGATCGATCGTGGAGTCGCTGCTGATCAGCAGCGACTCCAGCTTCGTTGCGGGCTCACGATGCCTGACGGTGATCGTGTGCTCGCCGGCCGACAGATCGACGCCATCGAAGATTCGCGACCACGTCCAGCGCGGATGGACCCCGGTGCCCCACTCCTTCGGGTTCCCCTCGTCGAGTGACACCCAGAACGAGTCGGAGCCACTGCCCGGCGACAGCACGCGAGCCCAGATGCTGCAGGTCGCGTCCTCCGGCGCCTCGAAGACGTAGCGCGCGAAGCCCTCCGCCGGCGGCTCCTCCCTGCTGGAGCCGGCGCCGGCCGCCGTGAGGTACCTCCGGCCATCCTCGACCTCCACCGCCATCGGCGGCGCGATCTCAGCGACCTCGTCGGCCCGGACGAAGATGTGCCACGAATCTTCGTCAGCCACCGCGGTCGCCTTGACCGTCACGAAGTCGGAAGTGAGGCCGAGGACGTTGTCGGCGCGAAGGTGGTAGGTGTACGTTTCGCCCGGCTGCACGTCAAAGTCGTTCCACGCGCCCCCCGTGGCTGCCGGGGTGACCAGCGTCTCGTCTGAGGGCTCGAAGTTCGGATCGGCGCCGCGGTGGATCTCGACGTCGAAGTCGCGCGCGTTCCAGTCCTCATCGCCCCACGTGAGCAGTACACGCCCCGCCCCGTGTGCCTCCGCCTGTGCATCGGGCGGGGCCGATGGCGGCTGATCGCCGGTGTACTCGCGACTCCAGGCGACCACGTTCCGCCACAGTCCCGCGCCCTGCTGATCGATCGACACCGTCAGCGGGCCCTCCGGCGCGACCTGGTGCCCATGCCACAGCATCACCGGCGTCACCGTCCCGCCCCCACCGGCCGGCTCGATCGTCAGGTAGAGCGTGTCCGCCCGCTTGATGAGCGCGAAGCGCTTCCAGCGCTCGGGAGGCGCCTCAGGCAGACTCACTTCGCCACCGCTGCGGTAGCTCCGCCACGGCGTCAGCACATCCGCGCCCTGCGCCAGCACGCTGTCAGATGTCGCGTCGATCAGATCGATGGTGCCTCTCGGCCCGCCATCGCCCACGAGGCCGCCCCAGCGCAGCGCCCACGCGACCCCGTTCGCGCCGGTCAGGGTGAGCGTGCCCGCGGCCTCCCACTCCAGCGGACGATGCTCCCAACTCATCACGATGTCCCCCGGAAGATCCCGGTCCATCGTCGCAGCCGAGTCGGTCAGCGCAAGCGCCTCCTCTTCGACAGCCGCGCCATCCGTGTCCCAGCCCTCCAGCGGCTCTTCGCCGGTCTGAGCGAAGAGCGCCTCCCCGCGGTACAACTCGGGCGCGAAGATCGGTTCCGGCGGAATCAGCGGCAGCAGCGGCTCCTCGACGGCCTGCGCAGCGCCGATCTCGTCGGCTCCGGTGTCCGGGCCGTCACCGTGCGGACGCGCGCGGTTCCACCGATCTCTCGTGACCTCATCGAGCGGAACGGCGGCATCGACCGCGGGGCTGTCTTCGGCAGGGCGAATACTCGCTCCAGCGCCCGAAAGCCTCGGGTCGCTGATGATCGCGTCGTCGCCCTCGGTCCCAGCTTCGGCAGAGCCCTCCGGCCAGAGCAGATTGCCTGTGACGGTCTCTTCCTCAAGCGAGTCAAGGTCGAGCATCATCCCGCTTTCCGCGGTGATGACATTGTTGACGATCCGGCAGCGCTGCGGGATGAACGGGAGATCCTCGGTGGGCTGCATCGCCACCACGCCCACCGGGCAGTCCACGATGGTGTTGTGAGCGATCAGCGCGTCATCGGCGGCGACATAAAGTCGGCCGACCTTCGTGCCGGTGGTCAGTCGCACGCCGTAGGAGTTTCCGACAAAGAGATTGTTGACGACCTCGTGGCGTGTGCCGATGACCCGCACTCCGCCGGCGCAATTCACGACGATGTTGCCTTCGAAGCGCACTCTGTCGCCGCCGCGGAGCGTAAAGGCCGATCGCCGGCAGTGGGCCGCGACGTTGTGTCGGATGATGTTGCTGGCAGACTTGTTCGAGATGATCTCCCCGTCGCCCCACGCGTGGTCGAAGAGGTTCGACTCCACCACCGCGCGCGGCTCAATGTGACCGAAGTCGCGCTGATTCGAGCCAAGCTGGATGTTCTCCTGCCCGTTGCCCGAGTAGCGGTAGATGTCGCGGAAGGTGTTCTGATCGAGGCGGTTGTTCACGCCTACCTCGCCGTCAGCGCTTACCCTCTGCCCGAGGCTCATCGACTTGGTGCCCGTGAAGTAGCAGTGATCCACGCGATTGCGGTCGGCGCCCATCGAGATGGTGAATATGTGTCCGAAAGTCGAGCGTGGATTGCCGCAGTGGAAGAACTGGCATTGCGTCACTCTGCTGTCGTCGGTGCTGAGCGTCACGACCGTCTCCGGTCCGCACTGCTCGAAGCGGAGCCCGTGGACGACCATGTGCTCGCCCCGCAGCGTCAACCGCGTGTTTCCCTGGAAGATGGCGCCACCGGGCGTCTGCGCGCGGATGATGACCGGCGCGTCGGCGGTGCCCGCCGCCGCGACCTCCGCCTGCCAGTCGCGATGGATCCCGTCCGGGATCACCACCTCATCGCCGGGGCGTGCCTCGCCGGCGAGCCTCGCGAGTTCATCAGCACTCCCCGCCGGCGATGCGGCCTGCAAATCATCCGCAAGCGAGACGTCGCCGAACGGCTCCCCCGCCACGAGTTCGATGGCGTACGTGCCCTCGGGGAGGTCTACCCGCCCGAGGTTCGGCCCCACCCGCTCCACCTCGATCCGCCGCTCATCAACGAGGACCGCCTCCACGCCGGGATAGCGGATCAACGTCGGCCCGCCCGCGCAGTCGATCAGCGCGCGAGTGTCGCTCCTGTGCAACACAATGTTGGCATCGGTGACGAGTGGATGAAGCCACGCGGAGGCGATCACATCCCGCCGGGCGTCGGCTCCCTGCGCCAGGCCCGTCGGCACGCAGACGGCAATCATGATGAGGCAGAGCAGCGTATCTCGCATCTCTGAATCCTCCTCAGGCAGAATCTCCGTCGGCGTCCGTGCTATCTCCGCGCCATGCTCCTCGCCAGCACCTGCCACTGATCGCGGTACACCGGGCGCTCGCCAGGTGCGGTGGAGCGCTTCTGCAAGGCGCGTTCGCGCTCAAAGCGTATGATCTCAAACTCGCCCAGCCACTCGCGCAGGTCGTCCTCATCGAAGAAGTGGTGGAGTATCCCCGCCTCAGGGCCCTCCTCGAGCACCCACGAGTTCGGCTCCGGTTCTTCACCGGAGCCGAAGCGCCAGTCCCACGTGTTGAGCACCGTCAGCAGCACCTCGCCGCCGGGGCGCAACGTTCGGTGGATCTCATCGAGGGCCTGCTGAAGCCGCTCGCGCGTTCCGTGGTTGAGCACGTTGATCGAGATCGTCGCATCGAACACGCCATCGGCGAAGGGCAGTCTGCTCATATCCGCGAGCGCCAGGACGTGCGGGAGGCCCGCGTCCTCGAGTTTCCCCGCGCACGCGGCGAGGCCACGGGGAGAGAGATCGCTGCCGATCACCGTGAAACCCTCGCTGCGCAGGAACGCCATGTGCCGCCCGGCCCCACAGCCCAGATCGTGAATGCGCTTCACACCATTGCGCCGCCACCTCGCCGCGACATCCACCACCGCCTCCTCCGGGCTCTCCCAGTGGAAGCTCGGGTCTTTGAAGAGATCGTCCCACGAACGCGCGGATCTCATGAGCGCCTCCCTGCGTTGGTGTACTCGCGCCGAACGACGGGTGATCGGCGCGGTGTCAAAAGCTGCGTGGTGTGACCGACATCAGGGCGCATTCGCGCGGAATCAGGCGCTTACACGCGTCGGACGCGGAGACGAGTCCGGACCAACCCGGGGAGATCAGTCCTGCTCGTGGACCAGCCACTCTTCCTCGGGCAGTGCGTGCGGTTCCACATCGCGGTCGATCTGCCGGCCCGTCACGCGCTTGACTTCCTTCTCCGTGAGGCCAAGCGCGGTCGCGACTCCGTGCAGGATCGCCTCAGGCCGCGGAGGACAGCCGGGGACGTAGAAGTCCACCGGCAGCACCTGGTCGGCGCCGCCGAGGACGTTGTACGTGTCGTGCCACATCCCGCCGCCGGTGGCGCAGGAGCCGATGGCGAAGACGATCTTCGGGTCCGGGACGGCCTCGTAGACGCGTCGGACCGCGGGCGCCGTCTGCCGGGTCATCGGCCCGCAGAGGATAAGCGCGTCGGCATGCCGCGGAGAGCCGACCATCTTGATGCCGAAACGCTCCGCATCGTAGAAGGGTGTCAGCACGTCGAGAACCTCGATGTCGCAGCCGTTGCACGCTCCACAGTTCGTGTGATAGATCCACAGTGCGCGGGGCAACACTTTCTTGAGCAACCAGTCCCGGATCACTGCACCGGCTCCTTCTCTTCTGCGTCTGCATCGGCGTCGGCGGGGCAGGCGATGGCGCACTTGCGGTCGATGGTGTCGCGTCGCATGCCCGTCTTCTGCAGGCGATCGAGTGCGCTGGTCGTCTCAAAGCAGCGTCCGCACCGTTCGCACGGCCCCATGAAGATGTGGTACTCCCCCACGAGATCATCGTGCGGATCGTCGGTCGAGAGTTCGAACTCCTTACTCATCTCGATCGCATCCACCGGACACACCTCCGCGCAGCGCCCGCAGAACGTGCAGCGCTCGTGGAGGAAGACCAGCACGCGCTCCGACTGGCTCTCATCCACCACGCGTATGCAGCGCGCCGGACAGACATTCGCGCAGCCGCCGCAGCCGATGCACCGGTTCACATCGACATGCGGCAGGCCCCGGAAGCCCTCCCCGGGGTCGCGTGGCGCAAAGGGATAGGGCAGCGTCACCCGCCCCGGCGCCAGCGCGATGATCGCCTCTTTGATCTTGCTCCAGATGGTCTTCAGAATGCTCATGGCTCTCCGTTTGCCGTTCTTCGTTAGCCGTCCGGAGGGGCGTATTTTTCAGATCCGCCCGCCGTTTGCCGCGTGCGTTCGTCTTTACACGATTGCCGCCACGATCAGCACAATGCTCGCCGCGCCCGCCAGCGTCATGCCGTAGCGCAGCGCCTGATCGAGGCGCAGCCGCGGGTTCACCGACATCACGAATCCCACCACCAGCGCATCCAGCACAAGCACCAGCGCCACGTTGAACACAATCGCCAGCGCCAGCCACGGAATGAAGCTGAGCGTCCATGGCAGGAAAAGCTGGATGAAGAGCGATGAGTAGATGAACTGCTTGGCGTAGATCGCCCACTCCGCCAGCGCCAGCTTCGGCC
>JBKHFA010000156.1:0-8795 GCA_046540615.1 Armatimonadota bacterium
GGCTGGCGAACATCCAGCCGCAGTTGTGGCTGGGCGAGCCTGACGAGGCCGCGGCGGGGGAGTAATGCCGGACAGCGGGCTCCCCGCAGGCTGGAGACGCGACCACCACCGTCTTTGACGAGGAGAAGTTCAGTCATCATGGGAGTCATCAGAAGCGCACTCACGCCGGTCGCGCTCGTCTGTGTCGCGGTGGCGCTGATCACGGCCACGGTCGCCTGCGCGCAGGACGCCCGGGCGGAAGAGCCGCCGGATGAGGTCGTCGAGGATGAGCAGACGGACGATCGGCGTATCCTCGCCGAGAGTTTCGACGGTTCGCTCGAGAACTGGGACACCAGCATGGTGGCGACGGCGACATCGAACGGCGCGCTGGTCTTCAGCGCCAGGCAGGACCAGTCGCTCATACTGCGCGAACCACTGCCGATGGACAACATCATCGTCGAGTTTCGCGCGCGGGCGGAGACCAACGGCATTCAGGTCTACCTGATGAAGACGCAGAACGAGCACTACGGCTGGGCGCTGGGGATGGGTGGGAACGAGCACTCGATGCTCATCGATGGCGCCTCCGGGCAGGCGTTGGAGACAGTCATCGGTGAGGCATACACGCCCGGCGAGTGGCACACGTGGCGGCTGGTGCGTCGTGGCGCGAGCCTCGAGGCCCGGCGCGATGGCGAACTGATTATCTCATCTGATGCCGCCAGACTCCACTCGGGGCAGGGGCTGCTGGTGTTCAGCTCCGACAACGCGAGCGTCGCGCTCGACGATCTTCGGATCTATCACGCCGGGCCCGCCGATGATACGCAGGCCGCGGACACCGACTCCGGCGACGCGGACAGGAGCGACGCGCAGGAGGACGCGGACGGGCCTTACGAGCCGATGGCGCTCGACCCCGACAGTTCGGTCAAGCAGGCGATCATCTGCCTCGGCTTTGACGATCGCAGTGCTCTGCGCGGGGTGCAGGACAGGTTTCCGTCCGGGACTGAGAAAGTCGCCCTTTACATGGAGATCGAGGGCGCCTCGCCCAACAGCGAGATTCAGATGACGTGGCAGCGCGATGGGCGGATCATCGGCCGCCAGCTTCTGCTGGTCTCCGGGGACAGGAAGAACCTCGCCTACCTCTACGCCACCGGCCGTGACACGCTGTGGGACGGTCATTACGCGGTGGACCTCAAGGAGAATGACCGGCTCGTGGGACGAGTGACGTTCAGGGTCGGCGGGGAGTGACCGACGGCAGCGCTGACCTGATCCCCTGCTCTGCCCGTCTGACTGCTGAAGGGCTGACGTCGAGACGGATGGAGGTATCCGCACCTCGCAGGTCGAATCACTGCCCGAGTTTGATCACGCTCGCTGGAAGGACCGCGTTCGCACGTGTCTGAGTACCAGGAAGCCGGTTCGACGCAACTTCGTTCGGTTCTCGCGACCGACTGCGGCTCCACCACCACCAAGGCGATCCTCATTGAGCTGGTCGGCGATGAGTACCGCCTGAAGGTGCGCGGTGAGGCGCCCACCACCGTCGAGGCCCCCTACGAAGACGTCACCGTCGGCGTGTTGAATGCGGTTCGCGAGGTGGAGGAACTCTCCGGCCGGACGCTGATCCGCGATGGCGCGATCATTCGCCCGCAGGAGGGAGACGTAGGCGTTGACGCCTACGTCTCAACCAGCTCGGCGGGCGGGGGTCTGCAGGTGATGGTGGTCGGGCTGGTGCGCTCGATGACCGCCGAGAGCGCGCAGCGGGCCGCGCTCGGCGCGGGCGCCATCGTGATGGACGTGGTAGCGCTTGACGACGGCCGCCGCGACCACGAGCGGATCGAGCGGATGCGCGAACTTCGGCCCGACATGATCCTGATCTCCGGCGGCACCGACGGCGGCGAGGTGCGGAAGGTCGTGGAGATGGCGGAGCTTGTCGCCGCGGCGAATCCGCAGGCGCGCCTCGGAGTCGGCTACGAACTTCCGGTGATCTTCGCGGGGAACGAGGACGCGCGGGAGCCGGTGAGGACGGCGCTCGAGAGTGCGACCCAGCTCACGGTGGTCGAGAATCTGCGACCGAGCATGGAGGAGGAGAACCTCGGGCCGGCTCGTGGTGAGATCCAGGAGCTTTTCCTCCAGCACGTGATGGCGCAGGCGCCGGGCTATCCGAAGCTGATGGACTGGGCGGACGCGGATATCATGCCCACGCCGGCGGCGGTCGGGACGCTGATCGAAGCGGTGGCGGCGCGTGACGGAATCAACGTGGTGGGCGTGGACATCGGCGGGGCGACGACCGACGTGTTCTCAGTCTTCGAGCAGACGTTTAACCGCACGGTCTCGGCGAACCTCGGGATGAGTTACTCGATCTCCAACGTGCTGGCTGAGGCGGGACTGAGCACGATCCTGCGCTGGGTGGCCGCGCACCCGGACCCGCGCGCGCTGGGCAACGACATTCGCAACAAGATGATCCGCCCGACGACGATCCCCCAGCAGCTCATGGGTCTGATGGTTGAGCAGGCGGTGGCGCGCGAGGCGCTGCGGCTTGCGTTCGAGCAGCATCGGATGCTCGCCAGCGAACTCAAGGGCGTGCAGCGCCAGCGCGACATCGCGGACGCGTTCGGCGCGGCGGGCGCCGAGACGCTGGTGGACATGATGGCGCTGGATCTGATCGTGGGCTCGGGCGGGGTGCTCTCACACGCGCCCCGGCGCAGCCAGTCGGCGATGATGCTGATCGACTCGTTCGAGCCGGAGGGGATCACGCGGCTGGCGGTGGACAGCATCTTCATGATGCCGCAGCTTGGCGTGCTCTCCACGATCAGCGAGCAGGCGGCGACCGAGGTGTTCTACCGCGACTGTCTTATCCCGCTGGGGGCGTGCATCGCGCCGGTCGGGCGCAGATCCGACGGTGAGGCGTGCGTGACGGTCACCGTGCGCTCAGCCGCGGGCGAGGAGCAGGTCGAAGTCGCGGCCGGTGATCTCCGACCGGTCGCGCTGGCCGAGGGCGAGAGTGCCCGGGTGACGGTCGAGCCGACCAGGCACTTCGACGTCGGCGAGGGGCCGGGGCGGTCCGTGGAGGCGGAGGTCGAGGGGGGCGTGGTGGGCCTGATCATCGACGCGCGAGGCCGCCCGCTGGAGCTTCCGGGGGACGACGCGGAGCGGGTGGAGGCGATCCGCCGCTGGGAGCGCGCGCTGGAACTCTACCCCGAGGAGCCCGAAGTCGGGGGTGGAGCCGCGTCATGAGCGTGAACGAGGCGACCACCCACGGATACACCCCTGGCCTGCGGATCACCGATCGGGCGCTGATCCGCAGGCTGCGGCGGCTGCCGCTGCCCGGGCAGATCCACGTGAGCGAGGGCGACGAGGTGAAGGCGGAGCAGCTTGTCGGCTCGACGCATCTTCCGGGCAACGTGGTGACTGTGAACGTGGCGCATGAGCTGTCGATGACCCCGGACGATGTGCCGGATTACCTGCTGGTCGAAGAGGGCGACGAGGTCGAGATGCGGGAGGTGATCGCCGAGAGCAAGAGCTTCTGGGGGCTTTTTCACGCGATCGCGCGGTCTCCGATCGCCGGGACCGTCGAGACGATCAGCGACGTGACGGGGCAGGTGCTCGTGCGGGGTGAGCCGATCGCGGTGGAGATCGACGCGTACATTGACGGGACGGTGGTCGAAGTCCACGGCGACGAGGCCGTGGTGGTGGAGGCGCGCGGGGCGCTGGCGCAGGGGATACTCGGGGTGGGCGGCGAGGCGCACGGGCGCCTGAGGGTGCTCTGCGACTCGCCCGAGCAGCAGTGCACCGCGGAACTGATCTCAGATGACTGTCAGGACTGCATACTCGTGGGCGGCGGGCGCGTGACGCTGGATGCGCTGGCGGCCGCTCGGGAGGCGGGGGTTGCGGCGGTGGTCAGCGGCGCGATCGACGATCGCGACCTCGATCAATTCATGGGCGAGCCGCTCGGCGTGGCGATCACCGGGCAGGAGGACCTCGGGCTGAGCCTGGTGCTGACCGAGGGCTTCGGCGAGACACCGATGCGGGCGCAGACGTTTGAGCTGCTGGCCGAGCGGGACGGACGTCGCGCGTCGGTCAACGGCACGACGCAGATTCGCGCGGGGGTGATCCGCCCGGAGGTCGTGGTGCCCGAGCGGGGTGCGACGTGGGAGGCGCAAGATGAAGCGCAGACGGTCGGGCTGGCGGTGGGGAGTCCGGTGCGGCTGATCCGCCCGCCGACTTTCGGTGAGCTTGCGGAGATCGTGGAACTGCCCGAGGAGCCGATGGAGATCGCGACGGAGGCGCGGGTGCGGGTGGCGCGGGTGCGGCTGGAGCGCACCGGCGAGGTCATCACCGTGCCGCGGGCGAACATGGAGACCATCGAGCAATGAGGATTTCGCGGGCTTGGGCAATCGGCCTGGGCGCTCTGCTGGCGGCGCTGGTCGCCACGGCGCCCGCCTGCGTGGCGCAGACGGCTCTGCCGACGAACGTGCAGGCGGCCGATGATGAGGATGATCCCCGCGGCGCGCAGATGATACTGACGTGGGAGCCCGCGGAGGAGCCGCTGGCGCTGGCGGGCCTGCAGCCGGTCGGGCAGCGGATTCTCATCCGCGAGGTCGAGGGCGACTGGCAGAGGGGGCCGGTCGTGCCGCTGGACGCGACGTCCGCGCCGGTGGACGACCTCAAGCCGTGGCCGTGGCCGCGGTGGGAGATCGGTGTGACGATCGAGTATCAGTTCCCGGCGCCTGACACGCCGCTGGCGCTGGTCCCGGGCCTGTCAGCGACGGTGGCGCCGGTGATTCGGGCGGCGACGGTCGGGCCGGTGCGCCCTGAGGGCGAGTGGTTCAAGAGTGAATATGCCGCCATCCTCGCGCTGTCGCTTCTGATCTGCGCGATCGTGATCGTGACGATCTACGCGACGCGAGGCCGGGCGGAGGACGTGTACATCCGGCCGATCGCGGGGCTCGAGGCGGTCAACGATGCCATCGGCAGGGCGACGGAGATGGGCAAGCCGATCATCTACGTCTCGGGGTTGTCGGGGATCGGGAGCATCTCGACGATCGCGTCGATGCTGATCCTCGGGCACCTGTCGCGGCGGTCGGCGGCGTATGAGACGGAGATCCTCGTGCCGTGCAACGATCCGCTGGTGATGACCACCGAGCGCGAGATCGTCCGGCAGGCGTACACCGAGGCGGGCAAGCCCGACGCCTACCGCCCGGACAACATATTCTTTGTGACGGAGAGTCAGTTCGGATACGTGGCCGCGGTGGACGGGCTCATGCTCCGCGAGGAGCCGGCCGCGTGCTTTTACATGGGGTACTTCTTCGCCGAGGCGCTGATCCTCGCGGAGACGGGCAATGAGACGGGCGCGATTCAGATCGCGGGCACCGACGCGGACACGCAGCTTCCTTTCTTCATCACCGCGTGTGATTACACGCTGATGGGCGAGGAGCTTTACGCCGCCAGCGCCTACCTGTCACGCCAGCCGCTGCTGGTGGCGCAGCTTCGCGGGCAGGACATCGCCAAGGGCATCATCGCGGCGACGCTCGTCGCGGGCGTCGCGGCGGCGACCTACGCCGCGCTCGCCACCGGCAGGCTCGCCGACGCCGCGGAGGCGTTCGTGCAGTGGTTCGCGGCGGGGTAGGGCAAAGCGCAGCGAAAGCGCGAGCGGCGAAGTGGAAGCCCGCCCCACGGAAGACTCGAAGAGTGTCGGCATTCGTTCGCTGCAGGCCGTTCGCCGTCTGCCGTTCGCGTCCGCCGTTCGCCGTTTGCCGTTCGCTGGCCGCTGGTAGCTGACCGCTGGAAGCTAACACATGCGTCTTCAGATTCCGCTGGTCATAACTTTTCTCGCCGGCTTCTTCATGGCCGTCCAGTTCTTCGTGCCGCACGAAGTCGGCGTGACCGTGTACACGGAGTTGCTCAACTGGGGCCGGATCGTGGCCGCGTTCGCGCTTGTGCTTGGGATTCAAAGCCTCTTGCGCACACACATTGAGAAGATTCGGCGGCAGCGTCGTGACTGGCCTTACTCGTCGGTGGCGATCGTCTCCTTCGTGGTGATGGTCGTCGTCGGCATCGCCTTCGGCCACGAGCGCGGGACCGGCTTCGACTGGATGTTCCGTCATATCCAGGTGCCGCTGGATGCGACGATGTTCTCACTGCTCGCCTTCTTCATCGCCTCGGCGGCCTTCCGGACCTTCCGCGCGCGCTCGACCGAGGCCACGCTGCTGCTGGTCGCCGCGATCATCGTGATGCTCGGGCGGGTTCCCGGCTCCCTGCTGGTGATGTTCGGAGAGTCGGGCGTCGGGATGTGGCTGCACGCGGTGATGCCTGATGTGAGCGAGTGGATCATGAACTTTCCGACCGTGGCGGCCAAGCGCGGAATTATCTTCGGGGTGGCGCTGGGCGCGATCGCGACCGCGCTGAGGATCATACTCGGGATTGAGCGCTCGCACCTCGGGGGCGGAGGAGGTGGCGGGCCGTGAATGTGTGGGAGAGGCTGCTTGAACTCGACCGCCGCTGGGTTTTCGCCGGCATGGCTCTGGCTGTGGTGCTCCCGATCGTCACCGGCTACGCGCTGCCGCAGGGTAAGCCCGCGCCGCCGACCGTGGCGGTCTACGACTACATCGAGGCAATCGAGCCGGGCGAGGTGGTGATGGTTGCCTTCGACTACTCGCCCTCGAGCATGCCGGAGTTGCATCCGCAGGCGCTGGCGGTGGTGCGCCACCTGATGCAGCGCAATATCCGCGTGATCAGCGTCTCGCTCAACGCCCAGGGGACGGCGCTGGGGCGCGAGGTGATGGCCACGATCGGCGAGGAGGTCGGCGCCCGCGACGGGGTGGATTACGCGCACCTTGGCTTCAAGCCCGGCGGATCGCAGGTGATCCTCGGGATGGGGGAGAGCATCGAGCGCGTCTACCCGACCACCGCCGACGGGCGGCCGACCGCGACGTTGCCGGTGATGGAGGGCGTTGAGACCTACGACGACATCGCGCTGCTGGTGGATTTCGCCGCCGGGAACATCCCCTTCGCGTGGATCGCCTACGCCGGCGAGAGGTACGACCAGCAACTCGTGACGGGGATCACCGCCGTGATGGCGACCGACCTTTACCCCTACCTGCAGTCCGATCAGCTCATCGGGCTGATCAACGGGCTCAAGGGCGCGGCGGAGTACGAACGCTTGATGGATCTCGACCCGGTCGAGGCGCCGGGGATGCTCGGGATGTCGGCGCAGTCGATTGCTCATCTGCTGATCATCGTGCTCGTGATCGTGGGCAACATCGCGTATTTCGCGGCGGGCCGACATCGGCGGCGAGGGAGCTGACGACGTGATCTGGAGAATCATATCATGAAGCTGCTGCGGAAGGTGACGCCGGTTGCGCTGGTGGCGCTTGCGCTGGTTGTTGCGCTGCCGGCGGTCGCGGATGATTACGTTGAGCACCTCAAGGAGAAGGTGCCTTACTATCAGACGATGACCGGGCCGCGGGCGCCGATGTACGTGCCGCTGGCGCGGCAGATGGTGCTGGAGTACGACCTTGACGAGGGCGTGGCGCTGGAGATCGGCGGGAGCGCGGGCGCCTTCTCGATGGCGCTTGCCGACGAGACGGAGATGACCGTGTACAATCTCGACCTCGATCCGTGGGCGATCCGGCTGTGCGGAGTGCTTGTTGATGCGGCCGGGTTGACGGGCCGGGTCATCCCGATCGAGGGCGACGCGCTTGATATGCCACTGCGGGACGGACTCGCTGACTTCGTCTTCAGCCGCGCGGTCATCCCCTTCGTGCCGGATAAGGTGCAGTTCATGCGCGAGGTCTACCGCGTGCTCAAGCCCGGAGGCGTGGCCTACGTGGGGCATGGCGGCTGGGGGACGATGCTTGACCCCGAGATCCGCGCCCGCCTGGTCGAGAAGCGCCTGCGGCGATGGGCTGAGGGGCGGATCCCGGAGGGCTGGGATGGCCCGGCCGAGGGGATGGTCGGCCTTGCGGATGAGGCCGGGATCGAGCACAAAAGGCTCATCACCGAGCCGGACGTCGGCTGGTGGCTGGAGATTCGCAAGCCCGAGGAGTAATGCGCGCCGTCCGCCGTCTGTCGTTCGCCTTTCGTCGCCTGTCGTTTGCCTTCTGTCGTTTGCTGGCCGCTGGAAGCTGACCGCTGAAAGCTGGTAGCTGACTTATGCCTGAAGCCGTTGCGCCTGAAATCTGGGGCATCTCCACCGAGATCATCGGTGTGTGGTTGGCAGCGTTTCTCACGCTGGCGATCTTCAGCTTCTTGTACGCGGACAACCCCGTGTACAAGCTCGCGGAGCACATCTTCGTGGGCGTCTCGGCGGGCTACGGCGTGGTCATCACCTGGCACGAGGCGGTCATTCCGCTGCTGATCGATCCGCTCTTCAGGCCGGAGCGGGTGGACCTCGCCGAGCCCAGCTACGTGGTGATCATCCCGGGGATCCTCGGCCTGATGATGTTCAGCCGCTTCTTCCCGAAGTATGACTGGCTGTCGCGCTGGCCGATCGCGTTCGTGATGGGCGTGTACTCGGGGCTTGCGATCCCCGCGACGGTGCAGGCGCAGCTTCTGCCCCAGCTTCACGCGACGATGCTGCCGATCTGGCCGGGTGTCGAGGTGCCGCTGTGGACGGCGGTGAGCAACTTTCTGCTGGTGGTCGGGGTGCTCTGCACGCTGGCGTACTTCTACTTCTCGCGCGAGCACTCCGGTGCGCTTGGCGCCGCGTCGAAGGTCGGCATCTTCTTCCTGATGGTCGCGTTCGGCGCCAGTTTCGGGAACACGGTGATGGCGCGCGTGTCACTGCTGATCGGCAGGGTGCAGTTCCTCTACCACGACTGGTGGAC
>JBKHFA010000157.1:0-8748 GCA_046540615.1 Armatimonadota bacterium
CACGCCGGAACTCAGCGGTCAGAGGGCCATCGGCGCTCCGGTGCGGGCTGATTCGAAGGCAGCATCGATGACCTCCAGCACCCGGACGGCGTCCTCGCCCGAGACAGATGGATCGCGCTCCTCGCGGATCGCGTCGGCGAACTCTGTGAACTCCGCCGCCCATGACCGCACGTACTTGAAGCCGCCGAGCCGCGCCTGAGCGTCACGCGGAAACTCCGGATGATGTGCGTCGGCCGGGACCTCAATGCGCGTGGGCCGCGCGTATTCCTCCAGCGCCCGGCTCTGCACGAAGATCTCGTCACTTTCCCACTCGGCGCGGAGGCGGCCGGCGCTGCCGATCACGTCGCACCAGCCGTAGCGCCCGCCCATGCGTTGCGAGGTGAGAAGCTGACCGAGGACGCCGTTCGCGAAGCGGAGGGCGATCGACGCATCCGTCTCAACGCCGCCGTCCGCCTCCCGGTTCATCTGCGCGAAGACCGACTCCACCCGCGCTCCGGCCATCCACAGCAGAAAGTCCAGCGCGTGGGAGCCGACGTAGTAGAGCGGTCCGCCGCCGCGGCTGCGGTCGGCCAGCCATCCGCCCACCGGGCCGATGAGCTGTCCGCTCATCACGTGCGTCACCTCTCCCACGGCCCCCTCATCGAGCAACCGCCGCATCTCCAGGCGCTCCGGCAGAAAGCGCAGCGTATACCCGCACATCAGGCGGACGCCGGCGCGGCGCGCGGCCTCGACAAGCTCCCGCCCGGCCTCCGCCCTCAGCGCCAGGGGCTTCTCAACAAGCGCGTGCCTGCCGGACCGCACGACCGCGAGCGCCGCGGATTGAAGCTGATCGTGAGGCGTCGCGACGATGACGGCCTCGATGTCGGCGTCAGCGAGCATCTCAGCGGCATCGCCGAACGACTCGGCGTAGCCGAATCGCGCGGCGAAACTCCCCGCCCGAGCCTCGTCAATGTCCGCACACGCGACAAGTTCGGCGCGGCCGCTGATCGCCGCCGCCTCCGACAGGTAGCCGCCCTGGCCTCCACATCCGATCAGTCCGAGCCTGATCGCTCCGTCCATCATCTGATGCCCCTCCGAGACGTCGCTGAGCGTTGGACCGCACCCGCCGGGCGCACGTCCCCTGACTCGCAGTCTAACGCACGCTTCCGAGGATGGCGACCATCTCGTTGAGCCAGACGGTGTACTCGGCGGCGTGATCAATGTAAATCAGGGGCGTATCCGGCTCGTCGGCTCCGCGCCAGCCACCCTCCGGGTGCTGTGTGGCGAGGAGGAATTCGCCGAATGCGATCGCGCCGTTGCGCGCGCGAGCGTCATTGGTGTTGAGGAAGTGAATGCAGGCGGCGAGGCTGCTCTTCCCGCTGCCCACTGAGGCGAAGTTGTCGGCAGCGCAGGCGCGCTGCCACCCGAAGAACTCGTCGGCAAGATCGAGCCACTTCCGCGCACCGGTGGCCTGATAGAGCCGGCCCGTCAGCATCCACGGCAGGCCGATCTCCCAGTATGCCTGCCCGGTGTCGGCAAGCTCGATGTACTGCGCCCCCTCGTCCATCCCGGTGGTCAGCAACTGTCCATCGAGTGTCGTCTGAAAGTAGAAGCGACGGTCCTCGGGCTGGTCGAGCAGTGTCGCGCACCAGTGGGCGCAGCGTTCGGCGAACTCGACTTCGCCGAAGTAGAGCGCGGAGACTCCGACCCATCCGGTCGCAAGGGCGCGGAGGCGATCATCGGCGGCGAAATGCGGCAGCCCCCCGCACCTTTTCTGCTGGCCCATCAACCAGCCCATCACCGGATGTGAGATGTCGAAGCGCCCCATCCGGTGAGCGCCCTGAAAAAGCCACGCCAGCTTGTACACGTCGCCGTCGTAATCCCGCAGGCTTCCGTCCGCCTGCAACGCGTTGTCTCGAATCCAGTTCAGCAGGGCCTGCGCGTCGTCGTGCCGACAGGCGATGCTCCACGCGTACGCCTGCTTGTGACAGGCATCCCGGATCTCATCATCCCAGATGAATGAGCCATCCGCCTGCTGGAACTGCAGTTGAAACTCAACTGCCCGCTCCGCCGCCTCGTGAAATGCTTTGAATCGCGCGTCCATCGTCAGGGCCTCCTGTGATGCATACTTCGGACATAGTCCAGCCTCTAATGGCAATGTTCACGATTTTCCAGCCAGCGGAATATTCGAACATTACCTGAAGTTTCAGCTTCCCCCCGACCGGCACCTCCCCACCGGCGAAGAATTGCAAAACCTCAGTCGCGGTCCGGCAGGTTCAGTCACGTCGGATGGTCAATATCTACGACAGCCCGCGATCGCGCGCGAGCCCAGTATCCGCGAGATCTCCTCAGCAGCCGTCATGGAGGTTACGAGCCGATGAGGTTAACACCGATGCGAATCGCAATGGCGATTGTGCTTCTCCCCCTCACCGCGGGAGTTGCTTCGGCGCAGAACCCCTTCGCAGACCGCATGAGCCTTCTGCGCGGCGACCCGTCTGTCGGGGCGCTGGCGGAGGCCGTCGATCATGACGACCTGCTGGTCGCCCGGACAGCCGCCCGGCTGCTCCCCGCGGAGGGCTCGAGGGCACGGATGCCGCTGGGGAAGGCGCTTCGTCACGAGGACATGCTTGTTCGTCGCTCGGCGGCAATGAACCTCGGCGCACTGGGCGCGGAGGGCGTGGAGCTTGTCGAGCGCGCCTTGCGCGATGACAATGAGTTCGTGCGCCAGGGCGCTGTGTACGCGCTCATGGACATGCCGAGCACCGCGGAGGTCGTGGAACTGCTTGAGCGCGCGCGAGAGGACGACGCCCAGAGCGTCAGGAGCGCCGCGCTGCTTGCGACGCGTTCGGCGTATCAGACCGTCGGGTCGATCCCCCTCCCCGCCGATGGCTGGCGCTTCCGCCTCGATCCGGAGCGGGTCGGCCGGGAGGAGCGCTGGTTCGCGGCCGATCTCGACGATGGTGACTGGGATGAGATCGCAATCGAGCAGGCGTGGCAGGATGCGGGATACGACTACGTGGGCGTCGCGTGGTACCGCCGAACGATCGAACTGCCCGATCGCGATCCCCCGGCCCGCGCCTCACTGGCATTCGAGGGTGTTGACGAGTCCGCGTGGGTCTGGGTAAACGGCGAGTTCGCCGGCGAACACGACGTCGGCCCCACCGGCTGGAACAAGCCCTTCCGTGTCGATGTTACTGATTTGCTCCGGTGGGGCGAGGAGAATCAGATCACAGTGCGGGCGATGAACACCGCGCACGCCGGAGGCATCTGGCGTCCGGTCAGCATCGTGCTGCTTGAGACCCGCGAATGACCGGGCCGGCGCTGGATGGGCAGGTCCAGGCGCTCGAGCGGGGAAAATGCAGACGTCTGAAAGTTGCTATCTGACACCGAGGGAGTTGATCGCGTTGCGAACGCAGCTGGCGACGCTCACGGTCCTGATGATCGTATGTACTCTCACCGCGGCACAGGACGGGGAGGACACTGAGGTGCAACTCGCGGAGCCCTTCATGACCGAGTATTCGGGCGATGACGCAACCGGCGAGCACGTCATCGGCCTGTGGCAGTTCAACCAGCCCGATCCGACCGCCGATCTATCCGGCAACGGGCATGATGCGACTCTCCAGGGCGGGGAGTTCGTTGAGGACGGGCGCTTCGGCGGCGCGCTGCGCACATTCCGCGGCCACCCGGTCGTCGATGAGCCGCACCGCGTGATGGTTGCGAATGCGCCGGAACTGAGCCCCTCGGGCGCGTTCACCATGGAGATGTGGATCAACCCCGCCGAGGAGCTTGACGAGGACTATCCCGAGTCGATGCTGCTCGACAAGAAGTACATCGATGATGCCGACTATCAGCTCGTGCTGGCGCGCGAGACCGCGCCCGACACACGCAGACTGCTCATGCACCTCGGCTTCGGCAACCAGTCCGCGACATGGGGATCAGACGCTTTCTCCGTCGAGTCAGGAACGTGGCGGCACATCGCATTCGTCTACGACGGCGCCGGCACCGGCTCATTCTTCGTCGATGGCTCGGCGATGGGCTCGGAGACGAAGGACGGCTTCGACGCGATCACAGCCGGCGGGCGTCCGCTTCACATCGGCGACCGCGTCGGCAGCCTCTACCACGGCTTCCCCGGCCTCATCGACCAGGTGCGCATCTCCAGCGGGGCGCTGGAGTTCCGACCGGCCGCATTCGAGATGATCTCCGACCGCACCGTCTTCGAGCGGATGGAGGAGGTTCCTCCGGTGCGTTTCGCCGTGACCAACCGCCGGCGCGACGCGCTTGACGACGCCGTCGTGCGAATCACCCTCAACGGCGCGCCGCAGGTGACCGAGGAACTGCCCGCGATCGCCTCCGGCGAGAGCACGGAAGTCGTCTTTCCGCTCGACACGAGCCTGCGGCCCGACGAGTACACGGTCGCGGCGACGGTCGAAGTCACCAGCGACCCGCCCTTCACCTCCACCGAGCAGTTCGACCTCACCATCGCGCCCCGGGAGACACCTGATCGCATGCCGGTCGTGATGTGGGGCGGCGCGGGCACTGACGAGCACCGTGACTGGCTCAAGCGCATCGGCTTCACGCATTACATCGGCCTGCCCTGCGACTTCGGCAAAGTCTGGGAGGCCGAGGGACCGACCGAGGCGCACGATCCCGACCGAGTGGCCACGAACATTGAGAACCTCGATCGGGCGCTCAAGGAGGGCCTGCGAATCGTCTCGAGCCTCTCACCGGGCCGCTGGGCGCGCTCGAAGGAGGACTATCAGCGCGTCAACCGCGAGGGTGAGCCGCATGAGCGCGAGGATGTGTGCGGGCTCTTTGATCGTATCCAGCAGTTCTGCAACGACGTCGGCGCCTCGATGGCGCAGACCTACGGCCACCACCCGGCCTACGAGACCGCGCTGATACACACCGAGGTGCGCGGCCACGCGAACACCTGCTTCCACGACCATGACCGCGAGGCGTTCCGCGACTTCGCCGGCTACGACATCCCCGAGCAGGTCGGCGGGATGCGCGGCGTCCACTACGACGCGCTCGACGACTTCCCGGCCGACCGCGTCATCCCCGACGACTGGCCGCTTTACGTCTACTACCGCTGGCTCTGGGACAACGGCGACGGCTGGAATACGCTGCACAGTGAGCTTCATCACGGCCTGCACGAGAGCGACCGCGACGACTTCTGGACCTTCCACGACCCGGCCGTGCGCACCGCGAAGGTCTACGGCCAGGGCGGCGACGTGGACTACCTCTCGCAGTGGACGTACTCCTACCCCGATCCGCTGCGCATCGGCCTCGCGACCGAGGAGATGCTGCAGATGGTCGAGGGCGCGGATCGCCCCGATCAGCAGGTCATGAAGATGACGCAGATCATCTGGTACCGCAACCAGACCGCGCCCGAACCCGGCGAAGAGGTCCGCCAGCAGACCGCCGAGTTCAGCGACCAGGACATCCGGCCTCACGGCACCGGGACCGTCGATGAGACCGGCCGGCATGTCGCCCGGTGGGAGCGCGAGATCCCCGACGCCCGCTTCGTGACCATCGCGCCGATGCACATGCGCGAGGCGCTGTGGAGCAAGATAGCCCGCCCGATCAAGGGCATCATGTATCACGGCATCGGCTCGCTGCTGCCGGATGTCACACACGGCTCCTACCGCTACACGCACCCGGAAACGAAGTACGAACTGCAGCGCCTCGTGGATGCCGTCGTCAAGCCGCTCGGGCCGACGCTTAGACAGGTCCCGGGCCGCCAGAGCGACGTGGCGCTGCTCGAGAGCTTCGCCTCCGAGATGTTCGCGCGGCGCGGCACCTGGGGATGGAACGCCACGTGGATCGGCGAGATGTTCCTGATCGCCAACTACGCGGGCCTGCAGGCGGAGGTCATCTTCGATGAGACGATCCGGCAGGACGGGCTCGACGACTACCGCGTGCTCATGATGCCTGACAGCGACGTGCTCACCGAGAGCATGGTCGAGGCGATCGAGGCGTTCCAGGCGCGCGGCGGGATCGTCGTCGGCGATGAGAACACCTGTCCGGCGATCACCCCGGACATCCTCATTGAGACGCATACGCGGCCGAAGAACGCCGAGGAGGCGCGGCAGCTTAACGTGGAGAAGGCGCTCGCGCTCCGGGAGCAGCTTGACCCGCACTACGAGCGCTTCGCGGACTCCTCGACGCCCGACGTGGTGCCTTACGTGCGCAGCTACGGCAGCACGGACTACCTCTTCGGCATCAACGACGCCCGCGAGTTCGGCCTCTACGTCGGCCAGCATGAACTCGTCATGGAGAACGGTCTGCCGACCGACGCCACGCTTGAGGTCGCCCGCGAGGGCTACGTCTACGACCTCGTCGGGCACCGGCAGGTCGCAACCGGCGGCGATGGCGCGACGAGCATCCCGTGGCACTTCGGACCGTGCGAGGGGCGCCTGTTCATGATCACCGAGCGGCCCATCACGAGCGTGCGCATCACCGCGCCGCAGCAGGCCGCCGCCGGCGAGAGCATCACCATCGCCGCCGAGGTGCTCGCCGACAACGACAACGCGATCGACGCGGTCGTGCCGGTGCGGGTGGACATCCTCGACCCGACCGGCAATGAGGCCGAGTTCAGCGGCTTCTACGGCGCGAAGGACGGCACTCTCGAAATCAACGCGGACCTCGCGCCCAACGACGTTCCGGGCGCGTGGCGTATTCGCGTTGAGGAACTTGCCTCCGGCAAGGTCGCGAACGCCTACTTCACTGTCAGCGCAAGCTGACCGCCCGCCTCGCGAACCAGGGCGGCAGCGGCCACCAACGCCGCTGCCGCCCGCTGTCTGCCCCCGCCCCGTCACCGTGTGCGGCTTCTGCTGTTCCTCGTGGTGCGAAACCGATCACAATCACGCCCCCGATCGTCATAGTCATCGCGTAAGCAGGGTTTCGGGTCGTGTGCGGCGAATGTGCCTCTCCGCTCCTGCCCGGCGGGCGTCCGACTCCGACTATGATAGAAGAGAGGATCACGCATCCATGCGAAACACCTTCGTCCTGACACTGATCGCACTCATCATCGCTTCGACCTCAGCACTCGCCCTGCGGGAGGGTGAGCCGTTCAGCAGTGGCGACCGCGACAACCTCCTCTGGGAGGACAGCTTCGAGACCGGTGGCTGGCATGCCGACAAGGGCTCAGTCATCACTGAGTGGGGCAACACCGATGGCCCGGTGTGGCATCAGGCACAGATGCAGGGCGAGTACTCCGGAGAGGTAACCGGTGAGCCCGTGCGCGCCGGGGATCACTCGATGCGTTTTGAGTGGCGGCGGGAAAACGCGGGGGAGAGCAACACCTCGAAGAAAGCCCACCTGTGGGTTCCGATGGCTCCAGGCCCCTACGTCGAACGTTGGTGGGGCTTTTCGATGTATGTTCCCAGCGACGGCGGTCAGGCCGACAGCAAGGGCGAGATCCTCGTGCAGTGGCATGGCGTCCCGGACTTCGACCTCGGCGAGGCCTATCGCAACCCGATCATGACCATCGGCCAGCGCGACGGCAACCTCGTGACCTCCTTCAAGTACGATGACCGTGAGGTCACTCCCGCGGGCTTCCGCGACTGGGACTACACCACCACGGAGCTCGGCCCGACACCCTACGATCGCTGGATCGACTTCGTCTTCCACGTGAAGTGGGGGCCCACCGGCGGCGGCTTCGTCGAGGTCTGGATGGATGGCGAGAAGGTCGTCGATGAGCATGACGTCAAAGTCGGCTTCAACGATGAGTTCGGGCCCTACACCGGCTTCGGCATTTATAAGTGGCCCGGTGACTCCGACCACGAGCGTCGCGTGATCTACTTTGACGAGATCCGCAAGGGTAATGAGAACGCGACCTTTGAGGACGTCGCGCCCGGCGATCCGGGCGATCGGAGGCTGCCGCAGGAGTAGGGCATCGACGCATCAAAGCCGATTGCTCAGCCGCCGAATCCAACCCCGGCCCACGCTGATACCGGCGTAGGATCAGTTTCAGGAGGCTCCATCCATGCGCACCTGTGCATTTACCACCGCATTTGCAGTACTGCTATCCGCTCTCGCCGGATGTTCAGCAGCCGCAATCACGATCGACGGGAATATGAATGACTGGACCGGGGCCGCGGCCTATGAAATCCCCGAGGACGCGCTGGAGACGGTTCAGACACCCTTCGGTGTCGTTGAAAACCTCTGGGTCGCGCATGATGACACATTCCTCTACTTTCGCGTGAAGTTCGAGCGCCCCCGTCCCTTTGCCGACGCCACGCAGGCGGAGTTCCGCGAGGGCTACTGGGGCAATCGTCGCTACATCGTCCTCGACGTCAACGGTGATGGCCAAGCGGACTTCATGACCACGCAGATCTCCCTCAAGGACGGCGGCTTTAACAACACCTACGTGGTCGATCTGTCGGGCGAGAAGCCGAAGACGTACCTTTTGTACGAGGGCCACGCCGACTGGGACCCCGAGACCGGGCCGCAGGGCCACTACTCGCCCGATGGCAGTGAGATCGAGATACGCGTCCCGCGCGAGCCGCTGGATATCCAGGGCAGCACGATCGGCGTGCAGGTCAAGATGAGCATCCGTGACGCCCTTGAGGGCCCGAACGAGTGGACGAATGACATGTACCCGTCTGCGGATACCTTCTTCCTTTACGACATCGCGACCGCCGCGGCGGTCGAACCCGTCGAGGCAGCAGGGCCACCGTCCTTCCCGATGGTGCCAACCGACACCGCGCCGACCCTCGACGGCGTGCTCGACCTCGTCTCCCGCTCGAAGAAACCGGTCCAGGAACT